>NZ_JBSGVD010000051.1:0-34277 GCF_053608285.1 Nocardia sp. NPDC055053
CGGCCGAGCACGAGACTGCCTACTACGCTCAAAACCCGCCACGCCGACCGGCGCTGGTCAACTCCTGAAGCCGGTCTTCAACCCGTGACGGTTCATCGTCACCACCAGCGGGGACTGGCACATCACCAACGCTCCGCGCGGCAGCTGGTATTACGATGTGGACCTCAGCCGTGGGTGGGGCTGCAACGGGACCTGGGTGTATGCCACGTATTGAGAATGGCGATGGCGGCTCGCATTTGATGAAGGCCCGCAGGAGCGTGGCGGCCATGCTCGCCGAGTAGCGGGTTCTTCGTGAACGAAGACGGTCGACGGTCGGGGCAGGTGTTCGCGGTACGCGTCGACCAGCTGCGGATGATCGAGAGGACGAAGGAGACTGAGTAGTCCGCGACTACCGATCTGGCCTCCGATACGGAGTACTTATCAGTTGCCAGACCGCGATGCCCGGTCCTTGACCGACACGTAGATGGCCGGTGGTCGAACCGCGCCCGACCGGCAATCGCCGAACGCCCCTCGCTCACAATGAGTTCGGGGCGTTCGTGATTGGGTAATCGGCCGCACAGGCTTGATACACAAGCTAATGGTTGGCGACTCCGAGCATAGATCGCGAGAAGCACTCCGCGAGAATTGGCCCACTTCGAGGCCGCTACGAAGACCAGCTGCACGTGTTGCCCAGTCGACCACCGACGTCATCGCGATTTCCGCACCGATCCGGCGACTGCGATGAAGCCTGTCGTACACATCCTCGGGGTCGCGGAGCAGGCGATCGGCCACCGCTGGAGCGGCGACAATTTCAGCGGCTCCGGGCTGCTGGCACATGGCCTTGCTTGCAATCGCCGTATCCGAGCTCGACGCCCGAGCCTGAGGTTTTCCGGTGCGGCCGTCCAGAGTCGGACACGTCACACGGTCACGCAGCGGAACGAACCAACTGTTCCAGCTATGCTCGCTACCAGGAAGAGCTGGTGACCGGGGCCGAACATTGGCGCCCACATGACGTTCTCCGAAGACTCACCGACGGCCCACACCCGCGGTTCGAGCAACCTCTCCCCTCGATTCACGCCCAGTGACGAAACCTGGCTGAGTACTGCCGAACTTGCTGCCCGCCTGAAGATCCCGATCAAGACACTTGCAGCGTGGGCAGCTTCCGGCCGAGGGCCCCGCTATGCCCGGATGGGCCGCTACCGACGCTACCGACTCGGCGATGTCCGAGCTTGGGAAAACGACCGGCTCCGCGACAGCGGCGAATCATGACTCGGTCACCGCGGCAAGCAGTTCAACCCCAGCATCACCCGACCAGATCGCTCCTACTGCCTTCAAACACCTCACGCCCGTAGTCGAACCGCCCGTCGGCCACAGGCCCCGTCGTCATGCCCTGACAGCGCGGACCTACGCCAAGGAAGGAGATCATGCCCGGACGACTCCCCCACCCGATCGGCACATTCAGCGCCCCCAGTCCCCCGCGTAAAACCCGCAACGGCACATGGCGCACCACCGTCCGATACCACGGAGCCTGGGGCACCCAATACATCGAACGCACCGGCGCCACCTCCGGCGAAGCCAGAAACCGCCTGGCTGAGGCGATCCGGGACTTCCGGGAGGAAACCGGTGAAGGCCGCATCACCCGCGCCACAACCTTGATGACACTGGCTGAGGAACTACTCGCGGAGATGGACGCAGATGCGGCCTGTTCCCCAGGACTGATCGAGGACTACCGACGCGAAATCTTTGTCTCCCACAACCGCAGGGCGAACCCGCGCACCATCAAGATCGAGAACACAATCGGCCCGCTGCAGATCTGGCAGGCCACTGCGGGCGAACTCGACCGCCACCTGAAACGGCTGATAGCGAAAGGGCTTCGCCGCAAGGCGAAGCAGCACAAGATCGTCTTGCGAGCGATGATGCAGATCGCAGTACGCCACGGCGCGGTGACGACTAATCCCGTAGACGGGGTCGAGGCATTCCGGCCGATCAAGCGAGACGTGCGAGGAAAGGTCCGCGACCTCGCGGCTCTACCAGCTTTTCGCGCACAAATACGCACTTGGGCACGCGGGGAAGAGATTCCCGGCACACCAGCCTATATCAGTGGGCCAGCCCGTGACTGGACCATGGTGTGGGTCGTCGATGTCATCACCGGCACAGGCATACGCCCCCACGAGGTGTTCGCCCTTCAACTCGACGATATTCGCCTCGACGCCGACGAGCCCTACCTCGATGTGACAGGCACTCTCGAAGAGGCCAGAGGCCAAGGAACCGGAGGATGGATCCGCAAGCCGGCACCGAAAACCGACAACGGATGGCGGCGGATCCTGCTTCCCCCGCACACCATCGAAGCAATAGAAGAGGCCATCCTCGACCTCCAGGTCAGCCAGATCCCCAACCCCCTCAAGCTCCTGTTCCCAGCCCGCAACGGATCACTGCGCAATCCAAACAATTTCGGCAGAATCTGGCGGCAGGCACGTGGATCCGACTTCGACTGGGTCACACCACGTACCTTCCGAAAAGGTGTTGGCACCATTGTCGACAACGAAACCGGAGACCCCGAACGCGCCGCGCGTCAACTCGGCAACACCACTGCCATCGCCAAAGCGCACTACATCGATCGCCCCGAGACCGTCCCAGACAACCGCGAGATCCTGGAGCGATGGGCACACGGCGAGCCAACGCCCCCAGACTCAGCCCTGTAGCGGGCCAAGGTCAGTATCTCGGGCGTCTGTCACCTTCTCGACTCCCGCCCCGAACCCGCGGACCTGAAGGAAATCTCGATTCGATTCGAGACTGCAAATCTGCCTCCATCCCACCGATTTAGTGCCGCCGTAGTCAGATTTGTACCGCATATCCGCAGGTCACTGGGGACGGTGTCCCCTCTCGCGCACAGATCGGTGGCATACGTGCCACTTTCGGGGCTCCAGCGTGTTCGAGTGCACTCGCACACGAAGGAGAACAACCTTGCACGTCACTGACCTGCGGGAACGCAAATCACGGGTGGCATCTTTGCCACTTTTCGCCGTGCTCGACACTCCCGGCAGCGGGGGCGGTGAGTGCCGGTGATCGAGCCGATAATCCCGCCGCAGACGCCCCTTCAGGAACGCATCCACGGCCCCTTGCCGGTGCTGGCCATCCCCCGGACCGCAGACCCCGACATCGTCTACGGCATCTCCGTTGTCGGCGATGCGGGACGCGTCACAGACCGCGCGGTGCTCTCGGCACTCGGCTGGCCTCCGGGCACCCGGCTGACGGTGTCGTGTCCGGAGGATCGCCTGATCCTCGTCCGCGCCACGACCGACGGATCCGTCCAGGTGACCGGCGCCGGGTTCTTCCGGGTGCCAGTCCGCAAGCGCCGCCGCGTCGGGCTGCTCGAAGGTGACCGGGTGCTGCTGGTGGCGCACCGGAAACTGCGGCGTGTGCTGATCCATCCCCCGGCCGTGCTCGACGGGTTGACCGCTCAGAGCCGACGAATCCTGGAGGACTCGCTGTGACGATCCAGAGCCCCGTTCGCCCTGTCCCCACCGCGGACACCTTGGCCGCTGCACAGTTGCTGTTGGCCCAGATGGGCATCACCGCGGCCGACCTCGTCGACTCCGCTCCCGCCGCACCGACATTCGCCGAGGTGATCCCACGCGTGCGGGCACGCCTGTCCGCGGGCACCGCCCGCACCTACGGGACCCATTTCGATCTGCTCGAATCCCGTTGGCCGGACCGGTCGTTGACCGATCCCACCCGCCACGAACTCGAGGAACTCGCACATGCGGTGCAGACGAACGCTCGATCGAATCGAGCGTCCCGGGGTGGAACCAGCGCGGTCGAGCATTTCGTGGCTGCGGCGCGCTGCATCTACCGCCATGCCGAGGAAGCCGGATGGATTCGGCCACAAGACAATCCGGCGCGGCAGCTGCGCATCCCGTCGCGGCGAGCGTCCCACCGATATGCGATCCCCTCAGGCCAGATCGCCGAGATCTGCCAGGTCGCCGCCACCTCGGGCGACGACCCCGAGCTCGATTCGTTGATCCTGAGATTCCACCTCGAAACCGCCTGCCGGCGCGGCGGCGCGTTGGCGTTGCGGCCCCAGGATCTCGACCGTGACCAGTGCCTGGTGTACCTGCGCGAGAAGGGCGGCTCGGATCGGTGGCAGCCGGTATCACCGACATTGATGCGGCATCTGGATGACCACGCCACCCAACGCGGGGCACCTTTCACCGGCCAGCTGCTGCGATACCGGCACGGCCGCCCGATCACCACCCGCCGATACGACTACATCTGGGGCCGAATCGGCGAGGCACTGCCGTGGGTGGCCACTCAGGGCGTGACCGCTCATTGGCTGCGCCACACCACTCTGACGTGGGTCGAACGGACCTTCAGCTATGCCGTGGCCCGGGCCTTCGCCGGGCACCAGGGTAAGAGTTCCGGTACGACCGACACCTACGTCAAATCCCACCTGCACGAAGTCGCTGCCGCACTCGCGGCCCTCACCGGTGAGCCGCACCCACTCGCGCGCGGCGTCGGCTAGGCGGCTACATCGAATGCCCGCCCGCCGCGGCGGTGCGGGTGTCCGATTCCCGAATCCCCAGGGACACCGATCAGCTGCAGCAGTTGGGATCGAGAACGAAGCACAGGGCGGACAGGGCGTCGCGGCGGGCGCGGTGGAAAGTGTTCATTCCGCGCCGCTCCGATTCCACCAGGCCGGCCTTGCGGAGCTGGCCGAGGTGGTGGGAAACCGTGGACTCGCCCAAGCTGACTACGGCAGCCAGGTCACCGCCGTTGCGTTCGCCTTGCGGGGCGGTGAGCAGCAGCGACAGCAGCTTGACCCGGACCGGGTCGGCGATCGCTTTGAGTCGCAACGCCACCTCGAGGGCGGCGGCGTCGTCGACCGGTCCCGCCGCGACGGGAGCGCAGCAGACCGGAGCGGACATATCGATCACAGGTAGCGCCTTGGGCATGAAATCGAGACTACCCGCGGTATTGACATATGTCGAAAAGGTGAGCAGACTCGGCATCAGAAGTTCTTCGATATATGTCACACAAGTGGAGGTTCGATCATGTCTCGTATCCAGCTGGCCCTCAATGTCGACGATCTCGACACCGCCGTGCAGTTCTACTCGACCCTGTTCAACGCCGAACCGGCCAAGCGCAAGCCCGGCTACGCCAACTTCGCGATCACCGAGCCGCCCCTCAAGCTCGTCCTGATCGAGAACGCGGGCCAGGGCGGGTCCATCAACCACCTCGGCGTCGAGGTCGAAACCTCCGAGCAGGTCCACGGCGAGATCGCCCGACTCTCCGAAGCGGGCCTGTTCACCGAGGAGCAGATCGCGACCACGTGTTGCTTCGCCACCCAGGACAAAGTGTGGGTGACCGGCCCGGGCGCCGAGCGGTGGGAGGTCTATACGGTGCTGGCCGACAGCGAAACCTTCGGCACCGCACCCGAACTCGGACTTACCGACGCCGAAGCGGTCGACGTGTGCTGCGGCACTACCGCCGAAGCCGAGGCAGAGGGCGCGTGCTGCGGCACCGACGCCAAGCAGAAGGCCGTCGCCTCCGGCGCGAGCTGCTGCGGCTAATCGGGTTCGCGAACTCCCGGCCAGCACAACGACGCTGCGCAGAAACCCAGGCTCCTGCACAGAGAAACGGCCCGGCAGGAAACTCTGCCGGGCCATTCACATCTGATCAATCTCCGGCGCCACTGTCATCGGCCGGGCCTGCGGGAGCCGTCGCTAGAAGCGCAGTTCTCCTATCGTGTTGAGGTCGATTCCGTGGCGGGCGTAGATTCTGATCGTGTTCTCACCGGTGAGGTCTGCTTCGGTGTAGCCGAGCAGTTCGGCGACACGGATCACGCCGGCCTTGGTTGCGGCCTCGATCTCGAGATACGGCGGGATTCGGGGCCAGGTATCGAGTTCCAGCTCTGCGCCGTCGAGGGTGAAGCTGACCCGCTTGGTTTCCTGGTATGACTTCGCAGAGAATCCCAGCATCTCGAGCAGGGCGTTGGTAGCAGCGAAGTCATCGACACCCACCTCCACCTCATGTGTGCCGTCGATGGCGTCGCTGGTGATCTCTTTCACCGCGAGCGTGGTTCGATTTCCGTTGTCGCGCAACCTGATCCACTTGCTGTCGACCCCGGGGGCGATGTCGTAGACGTAGCGGCGCATGAATCGCTCGCCAAGCTTGCGACCACCCTTGTCCAGGATGTGCCGCTCGATGGTGTCGGGGTCGATGTCGAGGATTTTCGCTTCGTACTCGATGGGCACGGGGGCTCCTATGTGGGCGGTTTTGCTCGACGCCGCGGTTCTCAGGATCGCGCGGGTCGCGGCATTACAGAATGTTGATTGTGATCACGCGAACCCGTGGTCCAACAGGAAGCGGAACCAACCGTCCGGGCGGTCTGCCTCGTCATCCACGAGGAACTCTCGATACTTCGGCCCGGTCAGGTACTCATCGAAGAAGGTCAGCATATCTGGCGCTACGATCCGGGAGCTGTCCTGCTCCCCATAGCGCCAAAAATACTGGTCAGCGAACATGACCTCGCCCGAGGTCAGACTCATCAAGAACTGATCGTTGCCGATCAAACCCACTTGCAGCCAGTGCTCTTCGCTGCGGAAAACCTGACCGTCGGGATCCATGATCTCCCCCTTGCGGAACTCGCCGAACAGCTCGATGTAGTCCGCTTGGGGGGCATTCGTGATTCGGTAGAGAGCGGTCAAAGCCTCCGGAACGACAAGAGCAAGCCACTCAGATCGGTTGCCACTCGACACCCATCCCTGCTTGATCTCGAACTCCATCGTTCTGCGGTACTCATCGAGGATCGCCGCGGAGTCGAGTTCAACTCCTGCCTCGAACGTTGCCAGGAACTCGTTCTCGGACGACTCCGTTAGGAGACGCCGTATTTTGCCGACCTTCTCAGCGACCTCACGAGCCTGCGCCTCTACCCCGCTTCCCATGGTGCGCAAGCTAGCACCGTTTTCCGGCCAAGCAGGCTTCGAAGGCACGCATCCCCTCTTCGGCATTATCGGATGTTGCTGGGTAGCAATCGCGCCTACACAGATGAGATACGCATTTCGGCACTCGGTCAGGGCGCAATCCACCTCCACGGCCGCAAGCCCCGGTGCCCATGAAGGCAGGCCAGCCGGTAGTCGGCCTGGCGGCGGGCGTGGTCGGAGACCGCAGCGTGTCGTAGCGCGAACAGGCACAGCTCGAATGATCGGACGTCGCGAATCACCGGGTACCCCTCCCAGTCGGTGACGTCGGAGCCGTAGGCATCGGCGAACTGCTCCCACCGCTGTGGAGGGTCGGAGAGAGTGTCGGACTGGAAGGCGACGGTGGCTTGGTCCCACTGCGGGGGTCCGATGCAGCAGCGCTCTAGGTCCACGACGTGTCCTCCGGCGGCTGCGGCCATGGTGTTGGCTGGGGACGGGTCGCCGTGAATGACACACCACGGACTCGGCCACTCCAGCGCGTTCCACCGTGCGGCAAGGTCGCTGGCGTAGCGACGCAGCCACCCCTTGTCTATATCGCTGGTGAGGCATTGGTGGATGCGGTTGGTGAAGTCGGGCAGGGTGAAGTCGGGCAGCCCGAGGTGGCTGGGCACACGCAGGGAGTGCAGGTGTGCGAGCATCGCCCCGGTTTCGGCGGCCTCGGCGGGTCCGCCTGATCCGAGGTCTTCCCAGAAAGTGACCGGGCGTTCGGCGACCACGACCGGGTCGGGCACCAGTGGTTCGGGTGCGCGGACGTGGTGGGAGCGTAACCAGTCCGCGGCGCGCAGTTCCCGGACCGCAGTCGCCAGTTCTCCGCGTTGATGTATGCGGATGATGGTTGCGGTGTCGGTTCGCAGCATGGCGTTGTCGCGCAATCGGATCGGTTCGATCCGGGCGGCTGGGACCTGAGCCTGGGTGCAGGCTGCTCGGGCCAGTGCCACGATGTCTTTGCTTCTCATGGTGTTTCGTTCCTGGTGGTCAATGACCGGCCGCGAGGGCTGCGGCGGTTTCGAACAGGCCAGCGGAGTTGGCGCCCTTGATCAGGACGACGTCACGGCCGCGCAGGCCTTCGGTGAGCAGTTCCAGCACTTCGTCTTTGGCTTCTACATGGGTGACTTTTGCGGAGCCCGCTTCGCGGGCGGCGGTGGCCATGAGTTCGGCGTGTTCGCCGCCGACGGTGATCAGGGTGCCGATACCCAGATCTGCGACCTGACGACCGATCTTTTGGTGCAGGGCCGGTGCGGTGTCGCCGAGTTCGCGCATCTCGCCGAGCACCGCGACGGTGGGTCGCAGGGTGGCCGCGATCGTGGCCAGCGACAGCAGTGCAGCTTCGACACTTTCCGGCGAGGCGTTGAACGCGTCGTTGATCACGGTCACTCCATCGGGGCGTTCGGTGACCTCCATCCGGCTGCCCGACACCAGCGAAGCGCCGTTGAGCCCGTCGGCGACGGTGGCGAATCCGACTCCGGCGCTCAATGCCAGTGCGGCTGCGGCGAGGGCATTGGTCAGGTGGTGCACGCCCACCACGCCCAGGGCGATCGATGCGGCATCATCGCCATGGCGCAGTGTGAACCGTGCTCGGGCGTTGTCGTCGAGTGTGATGTCCTCGGCCCGGACCTCGGCGTCGGGTCCGGTGCCGAATCGCAGGACCTGGGCGCGGGTGTGCTCGGCCATCTCCGCCACCAGTGGGTCATCGGCGTTGAGGACCGCGATACCTGAGGCGTCGAGGGCTTCGACGAGTTCGCGTTTGGCGATCGCGATCGCCTCGCGGCTGCCGAATTCGCCGATGTGGGCCGAGCCGATGCCCAGGACCGCGCCGATCTGCGGGCGGGCAATCGCGGCGAGGTGGCTGATGTGGCCGCGCCCGCGCGCACCCATCTCCAACACGAGGAAGTCGGTGTCGGCTTTGACCCGCAGCACGGTGTGTGGAAACCCGATCTCGTTGTTGAACGAACGCTGGGTGGCCACGACACTGCCGTGGCGGGACAGGATCTGGGTGAGCAAGTCCTTGGTGGAGGTCTTGCCCGCCGAACCGGTGATCGCCAGCACCCGGCCGGTGTAGCGGGTGGCTACGGCGTGGGCCAGATCGCTCATCGCCCTCACTACGTCGTCAACGACGACCGCCGGGGTGCCGGTCGGGCGGGTGGCCAACACCGCGACGGCGCCGTTGTCCATTGCGGCGGTGGCGAAGTCGTGGCCGTCGACGCGTTGGCCGGGCAGCGCGGCGAACAGTCCGCCAGTCTCGACCTGGCGGGAGTCGAACGCAGTCGGTGCCGTGACGGTCACTTGGTCGTCGTTGACAGAATCGAGCCGACCGCCGACCGCTCGAGCGACCTCGGCGAGGGTCATGGAGATCATGGGTTTCCAACCTTTCGAATTTCGATAACCACTGTGGTGTCAGGGTCTGGTGCTGGCCCCTGCGCGGGCGGCGAGATCGGCTGTGCGCCACGATCATGCTCGCCGCCGGACCGGCCTGATCGCCCGGACTACATCGACGTTGCGCACGCGGGCGATGTCGGGGCCGGGTCAAGTCCGGCACCGTTGGCCGATGGCGGCGTAAGCGCTCAGGTCCGACACGGCGGGGTGTAGCGGTTCGATGGCGTGGTCGTAGTGGCCGACGCCGAGGAGTTCGGGTCGCCATCGGTGTGGCGTGATCAGTCCGGGGGTGTGTAGGCGGTACCCGGTGAGCATCGCTGTGAGGTCGTCGTGGGTGCGTGGGTGGTAAGCGATCCCGACCGCGCGCATGGTCTCTGCGGCTGCGTCGATGTGGTGGCCGTGCATGTCGGCGGTGATGTGGGTGAACACCAGCCATGTTTCGGCCGGTAGCGCGCGGGTCAATGCCGCCAGCATCGCCGGGGCGTCGCCGATCAGTTCGGCGGTACCGGACAGACAGAGCGCGATCGGTGCCGTGGTGTCGAGGGTGGTGGTGATGGCGTCGAGTACGGCGGTGGTGTCGGTCAGGTCGATTTCGGCGGTGTGGGTGGTGTGTCCGGTCATCAGTGCGCGGGCATGGGTCGCCGCGACCGGGTCGTTGTCGATGTACAAGGTGCGCGCGGTGCCGACGCGATCCCCGGCGATGTCGTGGATGTTTGGTGTGTGTGGGATACCGCATCCCAGTTCTACGAACTGGGTTACCTGGTGGTGGTCGATGAGGTATCCGACCGCGCGTAGGGCGAACCGCCGTGATTCGGTGATCGCGGGGGCGATCTTGTTCCGTGCCAGCTTCTGCGCGATCGCATGATCGGCGGTGTAGTAGTCCTTGCCACCGAGTAGAGCGGTGTGGATGCGCGCGTTGTTGGGGCGGGACGGGTCCAGGACCGTGGAGCAGTCGGGGTCGCTCACCTGGGGTCTCCTTCCTGCGGATCGAAATTGGTGTGGCCCCGGAGATTGCCGGGGAACGACTCCGGGGCCGCCCGTCCGGCGCGGTCGCCGGTCAGGTGTCGTTGGGGGCGTCGAGCACGGCTTGCCAGTACAGGCGGGCGGTGACGGTGTCTTCGGTGTCGTCGGGAACCTCGGCGCGGAGACGCACGCGCTGATGACCGCGCGGGCATAGGCCGAGGTTTGCAGTAGCCCGGGGATCAGGTCGTAGCTGTAGCCGCGCTGGTTCGTGGTGGCGTCTTCGAGGTCGATGAGGCTGCGTTGCAGGCTTGCCAAGCCCCCGGAGGTCGCGGGAGCGGCGACCTCCGGGGGACCTCCCCGCCCTCGAGGCCGGTCGGTCTCAGCGCTGGGATCGCTGCGGCGTCAAGGGCATTCAGGTGGTCAGAGCGCGCGAGTGGGTCGCGCCGGTCAGGGGTGGGGTAGGTCGGGGCGAGGCTCGACCGATGCCAAGCACCTGCGCACGCTGCGTAGAACGGTTTTCGCCGAGGGCCGGAACGGGGTGGCGGTCGGGGCGACCCAGGTTCTGGCGATCCACTGGTCTGGTGCCGGTGAGGGCAAGACGATGTCGCCGTCACGGATGACGATCACTCGCGCGCGCCGGAATTGTGCGGCCACGGTGGGTCCGACCGGTTCGGCGTCGGTGCGCACGAGGAAGCTCCACATGCCCGCTTTCGGGTGGCCGATGATCGGGTACGGGCTGTTGATTGCACGGTCCAACTCGAGCTTGACCCGGGTCGCCAACTGGATCGGCATCATCACCGCACCTTCGGCCCCGGCGCGCATCGTGATCGCACCTGTAACCGGGTCGACGACGGTCGGCAGGCCACAGACCTTCCGGTAGAACAGGCTGCGCGACTGTGGCGAATCAAGCAGGGCAGGTTCGGGTTCCGCGTGCGTCACGACTCACTCCTCGTGCGCGCGGGGGCCACGTGCCGCGCCAGTCGGTACATGCGGCCAACCATCGAATCCTTTTGCAGGGCAATAGATGTAACGACAAGCCAAGGCGGTAGCGATGCTGAGGACGCACCACGGGACAAGGACGCAAAGGACTCGTCATCGGTGAGGTCAGCGGTGCCGGGAGACGATTCATCCCGGCACCGCGACGGTTGTGAGGCCCACTCGCGGACAGCGGCGGCAACCTGGGACAACTCAGTCACCGGAGCGCCGATGTAGTTGGTTGGAGTGGGGCCGAACCCGGCGAGATGGCCTCCGGGATCGCGCTGGGGCAGCAGGTCTGAGTGGATCAGTCCGAGGCTCTCGAGGCTCTCCAGCAACTCGGCAAGCTCGCGACCGCCTTCGCCGTGGGCAGACGCGGGTTCGATAGAACGCGAGGGAGCCAGCGGCCCAGTCTGGACTGTGTTGGTTTGACCTGCTGATCGGTCGGGCTCGTTCATCGTTCCTCCGTGTCATCCATCTCGGATGTCCGTTTCTGTGACGAGGCGGGCTGCTAGGGAAGCTCAGCGGAACCGCGAGAACAACATTGACCGATTGCATCGGCCGAAAGAAGGACAAACAAGAGGACATATCGCGGCCGTGAGCAAACTTGGACCTCGTCAAATGTCCTGAGAGCGGACTATTCTCGCTCGCATGGCAAACAATGGGAATGCGGCTTTGCGCGCGGCCCGGCAAGCATTGGGGTACCGGTCCCAAGCGGCTCTGGCTGAGGCGTTGACCGACGCTGCGCGCGTGATCGGACTCCGCATCGAGGTAGCCACCCGCACCGTACGACGCTGGGAGTCAACAGACCCACCGTGGCCGCATCCAGAACATGCCGCCGCCCTGGAAGCTCTGTTCAAACGCCCCATAACAGAGCTTGGATTCACGCCACCGTGGCCGAATGGCGCGGATGGGCGGAGGTCGCGAGAGTCTTTGGCTACCAATGGAAATCAGAAATCTGGACGCTATCGGCGCGTGATGGGCGGCGCAGAGCTGCCGGCGACCGTCGCGAAGAACTATGTGGCGATCACGGTCGCTCATCGCGGGATGTACTGGTCACTGCCAGCGAAGCAGCTGCAACGATCCGTCTCTGATCATGCTCGGCTGGGGGCCGATCTCATCCCACAGATCGACGTACGCGCTACGACCTCCCTGGCCAGAGCCGTGTCAGAATCGGCGCTGCTCGCAGGCCGCCTCGAGTTCTTCGACCTCCAACAACCCGAGGAGGCGCAGGCCAGTTTTGTTCTCGCACTCCAGGCTGCCCACGAAGCGGCCGATGCCTTGCTGGGCTGTGCGGTGCTTGCGCACATGGCTTTTGTCCCTGCGTTCTCCGGTGTAGCCAAGCGAGCCGAGGAAGCGAGGGAGCGCGTTCGTGCGGCCCGAGCATTCGCACGGCGGGGCGACGGAAACCATGAGCTGACTGCCTGGCTCGATGCGGTTGAGGCCGAAGTCGAGACGCGGTTCGGCAACACTCGCCAGGCTCTGAGTCTGATCCGACACGCCGAACAGTCCTACGTCCAGCACGATCCGCAGGATCGGCCGTCGCCGGAGTGGCTGGATTGGTTCTCCCCGACGCGGCTCGCGGGCTTCAAAGCCAACACCTTGATATCGGCGGGTGATGGCCGCTTGGCATTGGAGACGCTGCGGCAAGTGCTCGACGAACTTCCTGCCGAATCGGTGAAACAGCGGTCGGTTTACCTCGCCGATGCCGCCGCTGCGTGTGTATTGGACAAGCTTCCCCAGCAAGCGTGCCGCTTCCTCGAGGATGCGTTGGACGGGATCAGTGAGTACTGGTACGCAACGACTCTCGACCGAATCAAGGTGGTACGGCAGGACCTGCGAAAGTGGGACTCCCTGCCTGAGGTGAGGGCGCTGGATGAGCGGTTGTATGACTGGCATACAACCGTCAACTCACTGTCCGGCTAGCGCTGCGCCTTCACGATGTCGGGGAGCTCGGACAGGCTGTCGATTCGCCAGTCCGAAAGCTCCTTGACATCCTGCCGGTCCCGGTGAATCCATCCCCACGGTCCGCGCTGGATGTAGGCAGTCCGCATCCCCACCTTCACAGCGGGAGTGATGTCGTTGTCGATGCGGTCACCGACGTAGACGATCTGATCGGCCGGGCATCCGGCGACCTCGACAACCTTCTCGAAAAACGCGACATCAGGCTTAGCCACACCCCAGTCATCGGAGGTCGCGATGAAGTCGGTCGGAAGATCGAGCCCACGCAGAAGGCCGCCAGCGCGCACAGTCTGGTTCCCGACGATGCCCACCCAGACACCCATCTCACGGAGCCTCGACAGGGCAGGGCGCACATCCGGGTAGAGGTCGTCCTCACCGAACCACTCGGGCTTACCCGCATCCGCGCGCGCCTGGCGCTGCTGATCCAAATCGAAACCCGGCTTGAACACCTGGAACGTCTCCCGGTAGTCCAGCCCCTGGGCGATCACCGCGCCGAACACCGAGACAAAGGTGTGGCGCGGAACGCCCAACCAGTCCGCCCAGGTGCCGTACTCCCGGGTCTCGTCTACAAGGGTCTCGCCGACATCGAACACAACAGCCTGGATCACCACAACTCCTACTTCGACCGCCTATCGCGCGGCACCGACCTTGCCCGAGCCAGTGTAGGGCGCACAGACAGGACGGGATGCCCCCAGCTCCGCTCGTTGTCGCCGGGCTAACGACGGCTACCAGTCCAGGTCGAAGCCTGCTCCGCGCTGATGGTCCTGATCGGTTCCGGGCTCGAAATCGGCTTCGAAATCGGAAACGGCTGCACTCTCGCCATGGCCGAATGCGGCAGCGGCGTTGACCGCAACATCGATGGAAGCGCCGGGTGCTTCGGTGGGGGGATCACTGGTCTCAACGCTGGCGGGATCGATGTCCAGGCGGGTCCAGAGTGCGGCGGCGGGCATCTCATCGGGCAGCGGCCGGGTCCGGCCGGCCTCGGTGAGCTGGTGTTCGATATCGATGCCGTCCTGAGCGGCTGCGTCGATATGGGTGGCGATGACAGGCCAGATCGGGTCGGCACTGATGCGGGGGTCGATGCGGTCGACGGTGGCGGCCCATCGGCGTTGGGGTAGGTGGGTGTTGCCGTCGACTTCGAGGATGCGGCGTTGCAACCGTTGTTGGTGAGCGCGTTCGATCGCACTGTGTCTGGTAGGTCCGGTCGGTCGGTGGTCGGCCTCGGGCACGTGTAACCCTGCGCGCCAGATGGCGAGGTCGGCGAGTAGTTCAGGATCTCGGCCGAGTAGCGGTCGTGCCCACTTAGGGGCGGTACCAGGGGTCCACTTGCGGGCGGTGTCGCTGACCTGTCGGGCGAGTTCTGCCACGATCCGTTCTCGCGCTTGCACCGGCGCGAGGGTGTCAGGTTCAACCGCTGAGGTCGTGCCAGCAGGGAGTCCGGGCGTCCAAGCCAGCGGGCCAGATCCGGTCGAGTGCTTGCCGGTGGGGTCCAGTCGCCAGTCGAGGACGGCGGCGGGGTCGGTCACGGTATCGAGTTCCCGCGCGGCGATGGCTGTGCGTAGTTCGGTGATCGGGTCGGCCCCGGCAAGGGCGAGCATCGCCAAATGCTGCCGAAGAACCGAGTAGGCCGGGCTGTCGGTTAGCCCCGGAACGAGGCGCTCGGCTGTTCGGTCGATGGTGTCGAGTCGTGTTGTGCCGATGGCGTTTTCGGCGGTCATACCGAGTGTGTCGAGATAGATGTCGACGGCGTGGCCGATGCGGCGGGCGGGGTCGAGTGCGTCGCGGAGTTCAGTGTGGGCGGATTTGTGGGTGGCGTCGCGGTCGAGAATGTGGGTGAGGTGTTCGACGGCGGTGCGTGGGTAGTGGGCGGTCACGGTGTAGATATCGCCTTCGGCGCCATCGAGTGCGGTGGCGATGTAGGCGTGGTTGGTGTGGCGCCCGCGCGTCATCCCGACGTAGAACTGTTGGCGTGACTCACGCCCGGACAAGGCGACGTGGCAGGAATCCGCAGTGATGCCTTGCGCGGAATCGATGGTGGTGGCGTAGCCGAGGTGCAGGTGTTCACGCACATACTCACCCGGCAAGCGCACGACGGCCGCCGTATCGCGCCCATGTACGCGCCGCACGACGGTCACCGACTCGTCGGAATGAACCTGGCGGATGGTCCAGGTGTAGCCGTTGCGTACCCAATCGTGGTCGCCCAACCGGAGTCGGCGATCGTTGCGGCGCGTGCGTACGGTGTCGCCGGCTGATGCCACCAACCCGTCGCCGAGGAATACGTGGGGGTCGGCGGCGGTGCCTGTGGGTGGGTCGCTGTGGGCGATCCGGTGGGCGCGGGCGCGGACATTCAGCGCGGTCACGATGTCGTGGGTGGGTGCGAGCATGACCGCATCGGAACCGTTGGCGATGTCGGCGGCCCAGGCTTGGTAGGTGTCTTCGTAGACGCTGCCGAGGTGTCCGGCGTGGATTCGGCCGTTGTCGAGGTACCACGCGAGCGCGGTCGGATCGCCTTCGCGTATCCCTTTCGAAGCCAACGCTTCCCCGCGATGGGCAAACCGCACCACCTCGGAAAGGGTCGGTATCTGTTGCGGTGAGGCGTCGACCATGTCGGCGTCGACGCCGCCTGCGTCGATCGCTGGGAGTTGCTGGTCGTCACCGATGCATCGCACGGTCGCGCCCCGCCCGGTCAGATACCGCAACAGTTGCAGGCGTTTGGCGGTCGGCAGGGTGACGTGTTCGTCGACGATGACCAGCGTCGTGTCGTCGATATCGAGTACCCATTGCGGCAGGACCGGCGGGTGTTCGGTGGTCGCGGTGTCGCTGTGGTGTCGGTCGATGACGTGGAGAAGTTTGTCCACGGTTTCAGCGCGCGTGCCGATCGACTCACCCAGCACGGAAGCGGCGGCGGCCGTGGGTGCCATGCCCAGTACGGTCCCTCCGGCGGATTCCCATGCGGTGGTGAGGACTTCCATGGCGGTGGTCTTGCCGGTTCCGGCGGGAGCGTTGGCGGTGTGCACGCGCATTCCCGCGATCGCGAACGATTCGATGACCCGGATCTGGCCGGGCTTCAATGGCCGATCGGGGTGTGCGGTGTTGTAGTCCGCGACCGCGATAGCGACGTGTCCTGGGTCGAGGATGCGTCCGCCGGGTTCGACCGAGAGCGCGATGAGTTCGGCTTCGTCGGCCAATGTGGATTCGGTGGTATAGATCCGGGAATTCGCGCGCGTGTGCATCGGGGTGCCGTCGCGGCGGCGGAGCCAGGTCGGGACCGCACGGAGGTCGGGTTGCTCGGTCACGTCGGGGTCGCCACGTGCGATAGCCGAGGATGGTGAAAGCGCCTGTTCGACAACCTCATCGACGACGCGTGGCCAGTCGTCGGGGGCGACGTTGCCGCGGATTTGGCGTTCGACTTCGGCGCGGAGGTTGAACTCGCGCCAGGTCGCGCGCCGCTGGGAAACCGCCGCCAATGCTTGGTCGGCGATGTGGGTAATGAACGCACGATCCGGTACCGGACGCGGCGAGTGAGGCGCGGCCAGGACAGCCGGGATGATGGCGTCTACCGCGTCGGGGCCGCCCAATAGCGCTTCTGCTTCGGCCCGCCAGGTGGCGCGTTGCTCGGTGCGGGAGCCCGGAACATGCTTCTTGGGACGGGTTTCCAAGGTCGCGCGTTGGGCCAGGTGGTGTACCTGGCCAGGTCCCGGTTCATGCCCGAACTTGGTCTGCCATTCGGCGCTGAGGGTGTCGAGTCGGTTGTTGATCGCGGCAGCGCGCCGGGACCAATGGTGGATCAATTCCAGAGGGACGCCGACGATTTCGCGGACTCGGACTTGGTCGGGGGTGCGGTCGGGGCGGGTTTCGAACCGGATTCCCAGCGCGATTTCCAAGTAGTGCTCGACGCGGGTGTCGAAGATTTCCGAGACCGTGACGACGCTTTCGTGCAGAGTTTTGCCGTCGATGGTGCGCCACTTGCCGTCGCTGGTCAGGACGCGGTTGGCCCACAGGACATGGATGTGCAGGTCGGGATCACCGGCGCGGGAGTCGCGATGTTCGAACGTCGCGGCGATCATGCCTTGCACATCGACTTGCCGGACACCGTTGCGCCCCAGCCGGGTGAACAGAGCGTTGTCCTCCGCGAAGGTCAGCGCGTCGGTGGCCGCGCGGCGGATGGCGGTCTCGATCACTGCCCGAAGTTCCGGTGTGCCGATCGCCCACAGCACCGAGATACTCTTCACGACGCTGAAGGTGAAGTCGTAACCGGCGACCGCGGAGCGGTCCGGGCGTGAGTTCTTGGCGATCCATCCCGACAGTTCGCGTGCGTCCAGCGGTGCGCGCTTGTACTCAGTGGTGAACATGGCGGTGGCGACGTCGGTGCGGATGCGGGCGCGGGTGTCATCGGGGATGTGGCCGGTGACGCATATGCCCGCGCTGGTGTTGTGGTCGCGGTATGCCTGGGACTTGGCCTTTCGGTAGTCGGAAACCGTTGTGTAGACGGCGTATCGGTTGCCCAGGCGGGTAGCTTTTTCGGCGCGGCGGGCTGCTTCGGCTGGCTGGATTCCGGCGTTGAGGTGCTGGGCTTTGACGCGTTCGCGGACCTCCTCAGCGTTCGGGTGTAGCCCCTCCCCGAACAGGTTCTTCATCTGGTCTTCGGTGACCTCCGACCCCTCGGCGATGCCGAGTGCGGAGAGTCCGGTGCCGTACCAGGTTCCTGGGGCTTCGCCGTGTTCGTTGTAGTACTCCGACAGGGAGGCGCGCCCGCGCGCGGTGGTGTCGTTGGCGGCGGTGTTTCGCATGTAGTACTCGTAGCCGTTGCCTGCGGCGACTTTGTGCATAGTCGCGACCATGCCTCCATGAGGCACCCATGAATTCGACTGTCGCAAGGGAAAATTGATGCGACCCAAGTCACTCTGAGCAACGATCGACAACTATGGGCAATGTTGGGCAACTTTCGACATTGGGCGTAATCGAATTGTGTCTGACCCACAGTCCCAAGAACCCCGAGATGCAAGATGTCTGATAGTTGAAGGGGGAAGAGAATGGAGGTTTGGGGTGGGATGGCGTGAGAGTGGCGGCGGCGGAGTTTGGGCAGCATGGGCTAGCGGTGCAGCGGGATGGATTGCGGAAGTGCTGGTTGAGCGGAGTGATGCACATTCCGATTGATACCGGGGTGGATCAGAATTGAAGTCGAGCCGACCAAGGCGAGACAGCCGGCGATCGGCGACGGCAATCGTGCAGCGCCCGTGCGTGTTACGGGTGTCCCCCACCTCGGCGGCCTCGGCGGGTTGGTGGCGTGAGCGGTCGAGTTCAGGTCTACTGGAATGTGGAAGAGCCATTGATCGGACAGAAAGGTTGTCCGATGCTCATTCATGCTCTTCTCGATCTCCGCTCGGCCGTGTGGAATGGCGACCTCGGCGAAATCTTCGAGCGGTCCGGAGTCGGCGATGACTGAGTCTCCGCACGAGATCGCGCGACGGCTTCTCGAGCAGCTCGGTGTGCAGGCCGAAGACCTTGTGTTCAGATCGAATCCCGGACCGGTCCCGACGTTCGACGAGTACATCGCCCGCATCATCCCGACGGTCCGGGTGGGAACGTTGCGGACCTACCGGCCGTATTGGCAGCGGTTGCGCGAGGAATGGGGTTCGCGGCGTATCGACGACCCGACGACGTTGGAGATGCAGGCGTTGGTCGAGCGGACCCGCGCGCGGGCGGTGTATCGCCGTAACTCCCGCGATGGTCGGTCGGCTGCCGAGCACATGGTCGGTGCGCTGCGGTACCTGTATCGCTATGCCGCCAGCGATGGCTATGTCCGAACTGTCAACGCTGCCACGGAGTTGGCGAAGCCTCGCCGGCTTCCGAGCCCACGCGGTGCCATCGCGGCCGATCGGCTCGGCGCGATCATCGAGGCGGTGACCACGACGGGCGATGACAAGGAACTGGACGCACTGCTACTACGCCTGCATCTCGAGACCGCGTGCCGCACCGGTAGTGCGCTCGCGCTGCGTCCCTCGGACTTGGATGCGGAGCAGCGACTGGTGAAGCTGCGCGGGAAGGGTGGCACGGTTCATTGGCAGCCGGTCTCGTCGACATTGCTGGCGATGCTGACCGCCCACGGCGATCGGGGCGCCGGGCCGGGCGAGCAGTTGTTGCGCTACCGGTACGGTCGTCCGATCTCTCGCCGTCGGTATGACCATCTGTGGATGCGGGCGGGCCGAGAGCTGCCGTGGGTGGCAACGCAGCAGATCAGTACGCATTGGCTTCGGCACACGGTGTTGACGTGGGTGGAGCGGAACTTCGGCTTCGCTGTTGCTCGGGCCTATGCCGCGCATGCGATCCAGTACACCCCCGGTGGGTCGACGTTGACCTATGTTCGGGCCAATGCCCACGAGGTCGCGGGTGCACTATCGGCGCTCACCGGTGAGGTTCATCCGCTGGCCGAGGGCCAGTCGACTACCCCGCCGGTGATGCCGCCTTTGCCACTGCCGGACTGGCCCCGCGCTCGACGCCGCTGAGCACGGCCGAGATCGCCTAGGCCGAGACGGTCAGCCCGGTTCGGATCTGCTCGGCGAGGTGGGTGATGCGGGTGGTGATGTCGTCGCGGACGAGCCGCATGCGTTCGATGTCATCGATGCCGCGTTCGGAGGGCTCGTCGGTGATCCAGGTCTGCACGGGAAGCCCCTCGGGTGCTTCGACTTTCGCCTCCGCGCCGAGGACGACGACGAGGTCGACGCCGGAGTAGAGGTTGGGGTCGATCGGTTTGGGGTGTTCGCCGTCGGTGCTGGCGCCGACTTCGTCGAGTACTTGCACCGACAGGGCGTTGAGACTGCTGCCGGGATCGGTTCCGGCGGAGTGGACTTCGATGTCGGGACCGGCGGTCTGGCGCATCAACGCGGCGGCCATCTGGGATTTGCCGCTGTTGCGGACGCAGACGAACAGCACGGTGGGTCGTTTAGCGCCGACGATGTTGGCGGCTTGGTGGGCGAGCCAGTGTTCGGTGTCGATCGCTGCGGCGCAGCCGGATCCGGCGGCGGTGATGGCTTGGCGGTACCGGTGGTCGACGAGGTCTCCGGCGGCGAAGACGCCGGGCAGTGAGGTCGCGGTCGACGAGTGTGCGACGGTGACGTAGCCGTTGTCGTCGAGCTCGACCTGGTCTGCGACGAGGGTGCTGCGTGGTTGGTGGCCGATCGCGACGAACACTCCGGTGACGGGCAGTTCGCGGGTGTCGCCGGTGGTGGCGTCGGCGATGGTCAGGCTGGTGACGGCGGTGTCGCCGTTGACGCGTTCAACGGTGGTGTTGGTGAGGAAGGTGATTTTGTCGTTGTGGCGGGCCCGGTCGAGCATGATCCGGGAGGCGCGGAAGGTTTCGCTGCGGTGGATGACGGTGACGCTGCGGGCGAACTTGGTGAGGAAGATGGCTTCTTCCATCGCGGAGTCTCCGCCGCCGATGACGGCGATGTCGTGGTCGCGGAAGAAGAACCCGTCGCAGGTCGCGCAGGCGCTGACGCCGCGGCCGAGGAGTTCTTGTTCGCCAGGGATGCCGAGGTAGCTGGCCGCGGCGCCCATCGCGAGGATCACCGTCTGTGCCCGGTAGCGCACGCCTGCGGCGACGATGGTTTTGATCGGGGTGTTCAGGTGGAGTTCTTCGACGTCGTCGGTGCGCAGGTCGGCGCCGAAGCGTTGGGCTTGTTCGCGCATTTCGGTCATCAGCTCGGGGCCGGTGATGCCGGTGCGGAAGCCGGGGAAGTTCTCGACCTCGGTGGTGGTCATCAGCGCGCCGCCGAACTGGGTGCCTTCGAAGACCAGGGGTGAGAGTTCGGCGCGGGCGGTGTAGATGGCGGCGGTGTACCCGGCCGGACCGGATCCCACGATGACGACGTCGTGGACGTGGTCGTCGTCGACCACTGTCGGCACCAGCGGTTCCGCGGTGGTGATGGCAGTGGCCAGGGTGATCCCGAAGTCGGCGGGCATGGGTCAACGCTCCTGAAACGAGTCGATCGCGGTGGTCGCCGCGGGATGTCGGTGAAGGGTGCAGGCGGCTTGTGCAATCCGTCCTTGATTCCACCGTATTAGTCAGTGATGATTGAGTCAATGAACACTGAGTGGAATGATGATGTCTTGGTTCGCCGGGTCGCGGTCCACGCGGCGTTGGCCGATCCCGCGCGCTTGCGGATCGTCGACGTACTGTCGGTGGGTGACGCCTCCCCCACCGATCTGGCGACGATGCTGGGCATGCGGTCGAACCTTGTCGCCCACCATCTGCAAACCCTCACCGACGCCGGAGTCGTGACGCGGCGGCGGTCCGAGGGTGACCGTCGCCGCACCTACGTCCGACTGTTGCCCCACGCCCTGGCGCCACTGTCGTCGACGACGGTCATGGCCGCGCAGCGGGTGTTGTTCGTGTGCACCGCGAACTCGGCCCGCTCCCAACTGGCTGCCGCCCTGTGGTGTCGGGCCAGCGAGCTTCCGGCGACCTCGGCGGGCACCCATCCTGCCGAGCGGATCAATCCGGGCGCGGTCGGCGTCGCCCAACGGCGTGGGCTGGCGTTGGTGTCGGCGTCGCCGCAGCGTCTCGACGATGTTCTGCGCGAGGGTGATCTGGTGGTGTCGGTGTGCGACCGCGCGCACGAGGAACTCCCGGATGTTCCGATGCTGCATTGGTCGGTTCCCGATCCCGTCGGCGCTGATGACGGCGCCGCGTTCGATCTCGCGTTCGACGACCTGGCCACGCGCGTCGATGCCTTGGCCCGGCATGTCCACTGCGCCTGATCCCCGGTCGGTCCGCGGCCGACATAGGGCGATCCACCGTTGTCGTTGTCCCGCTGTCGAATAGGCGTAATTCGCTGTGGTTGCGCAGTGAGGCGGTCGAGGAGCCACGCCGAGTAGCGTCCGACGCCGCGTAGTGAGGCCGAGGACAGGCTGCGTTGCCATTCGAGCGGGCGAGAACAGGGTGAGGCTGTCGTAGTGGTGCGGCCAGGACCCGACGGGTTCGGGCCCGGATTCCACGAGCGCATGGGCGCACGGAAGCTGGTGAGGGCTGCCGCGCTGGTGCAGCGCTACCGGAGCCCAGGCGGCCGATCAGGGCGGCCGATCGTCAGCTGTTCGCGATGGAAGTCGAAATGCTTTGCTGGATAACGGTATACGTCCTCGAGTGTCATGTAGTCGCTGAAGAAGGGATCCCACCGGGTCGGGAAATGCATGCCACGGGCCAGGCTCGCCTCGGATTCGGACGCCAGGCTCGCGCGGAGCGATCCGATCACGCGGTCGAGCTTGCGGCCCATCCGGTGCCGGTCGTATACCCGCGCTGCCGCACACGAGCCTCGGTAGTTGATCCAATCGAACGGCCGCGTCCCCGCGTCGAGCGTTCGCGCGAACGCGCGGCTCACCCCCGCCGGGAACCGGCCCAGCAGCCGCACCAGCACCAGCAGCCGCTGCACAACCATGTAACCGAACACCATGTGGAACAACAACTGCTCATTGGTCCACCGCGTACCCTGCGAGCGGCGTTCGAAGTCGTCCGCATCCACAGAGTCCAACAGCTCGTGGAACTCCCGGCGGACACGCTCGAGCTCGGCATCGATCCCGGCCCGGTCGACAATGCGATCGTCGCTCATCTCACGCCGCCCTCCACATCACCTATCTCGATTGTCCTCGCGCGCTCGGCTACCCCACCACCTGGTGTCGCCGAGCCGAATCGGCCAGCAAGCGACCCACAGCGACCAGAAGCCGGTTGGGCCAGTTCGGCGTCGATGTCGACCTCGATCGCCTGCTCACCGCGTCGAAGCGGTCATCACGACGCCCCTACGAGTCGATGGGCTTGGGTGTGCGTGGGATGGTCGCGATGGCGATGACCGCCGCGACGGCCGCGATGACGGCGAGGACGAGATAGGTACGCGCCCAGGTGCCGGTCCAGCTCATCAGCGCCGTGCCGGCGAACGGTGCGGCCGCCATCACGACGACCACAGGTGCCGACATCAGGCCGTTGAGTCGACCGTAATGGGTTGCGCCCCAACGGTCGGTGATCGCGGTCGCTTGCACCAAGGTCATGATCCCGCGGATCAAACCCGCACCGATCGACACCGCGATCAGTGCGAACACCGTGGTGACCCAGCCCAGCAGAGCGGTCGCGATGGCGGTGGTGGCGAAGGCACCGACGATGCGTGCGGCGGGGGTGGTTCGGGTCATCAAGGGGATGTAGCCGAGGCGACCCAGCACTTGCCCCGCGCCGCCGAGGCCGAGGGTCAGCGCAGCCAACGAGGGCGAGAATCCGCGTTCGATGAGTAACGGAACGAGGTTGAACACCCCAGCGAACGCCGCGAACGCACCGAGACTCAGTGCGATCACCAGGGCCAGGAACGCGGGGCTGCGCGCGATGGCCTGATGGTCGTCGTCGTGCGGGGTGATCGGCGGCGGTGCGGGTGGCCACGGTCCTCGGAGGCCGAACAGATGTCCGGGCACCGTGATGACCGCCAGTACGAGGGTGAGAACGAGATAGGTTGCGCGCCAATCGGTGCGCTGGACCAGGACCGCGGTCAATGGCGCGAAGACGGTGCTGGCCAGCCCGGCGGCCAGCGTCAGGATCATCAGAGCTTTGACGTGGTCGGTGCCGTACCAGCGGGTCAGTGCCGCGAACGCGGGCGGGTACAGCACCGCGCCCATCGCGACCCCGGCGACGAGCCAACCCAGGAAGAACACCACCGGGTTCGGAGCGAGTGCCACCACGATCAGGGCAGGGATCGCAAGGACTGATCCCGCGGTCATGACGGTGCGTGGGCCGATGCGGTCGAGGATGCGCCCGACCGGGATACCGGTGAGGGCGGCGGCGAGCTGGCCCAGAGAGAACGCCGCGGTGAGCATCGGCAGCGACCAGCCGGTGTCGGCCGAGATCGACACCGACAGGACGGGGAACGCGTAGTAGAGGATGCCCCAGCTGGTGATCTCGGTGAGGCACAACGTGATCAGGACTCGCCGTCGCAGACCGGCACCGGGTGAAGCCGGTCCGGTCTGCGTGGCCGTCACGGTAGACGACATGGGCGGGTCAGCGCGCGGGAACCGTGAGCGTCAGCACCTCGGGCGCGGCGGGCGCGCAGCAGCCGCCGGAGCTCGCTCCGTTCGGGTCGTCGAAGACTCCGGCGCCGCCGCAGACACCGGTGTCGGGCAGGGTCAGCTCGACACGGGCGGCGGATTCGTGGTCACCGGCGAGTTCGGCGGCGATGGAACGGACCTGTTCGTAGCCGGTCATAGCCAGGAACGTCGGTGCGCGGCCGTAGCTCTTCATGCCGACCAGGTAGACGCCGGATTCGGGATGGGACAGTTCGGCGACACCGTGCGGATAGACGGTGCCACAGGAGTGCACGTTCGGATCGATCAGCGGCGCCAGCCCCACCGGGGCTTGCAGGACGGGGTCGAGTTCCAGGCGGATCTCCGACAGCCACGACAGGTCGGGGCGGAAACCGGTCAGCGCGACGACGTTGTCGATTCCGTCGAGGCGGCGCCCGTCGTCGGCAACGAGGGTCGTCCGGCTGTCGTCGCCGGTTTCGACTGCGGCGGTGCGGAATCCGGTGACCACGGTGAGCAGTCCGTCCTCGACGGCCTTCTTCGCGCGCAGTCCGAGTGCGCCACGGGCGGGCAGTTCGTCTGCTTCGCCGCCGCCGAAAGTGGCATCGGTCTGGCCGCGACGCAGGACCCAGGTCAGTCGGGTGCCGGGTTCGTTCGCCAGTTGCGACAGCGCCACGATCGCGGTCAGGGCCGAGTGCCCGCTTCCGGCGATCACGGTGTGCTTACCGCGATAGCGCGCCAGGTCGGCGTCGGATTCGAGGTCGGGCACACGGTAGTCGACGGCCTGGTGGCCGCGTTCGCCCAGTGCGGGAAGTCCTTCGCCGCCAAGGGGGTTCGGTGATGTCCAGGTGCCGGAGGCATCGATGACCGCGCGTGCCAGGAGACGGTCTTCGGATCCGTCGGCGCGGCGCAGGTGTACCGACAGTGGTTCGGTGTCGCGTCCGGAGTCCACGACGCGGTCGCGGCCGCGGCGGGCGACGCCGACGACTTCGGTGTCGTAGCGCACCGCGTCGCCGAGAGCGTCTGCGAGTGGCGTCAGATAGTCGCGGGCCCAGTCCTGGCCGGTGGGGTAATCCTCGTCGGCCGGGGCGGTCCAGTCGGTGCCGTCGAGGAGGCGGCGGCCCGCGGGGGCGATTAGTTCGGCCCATCGGGAGAACAGGCGGACGTGGTTCCACTGTGCGACGGCGGCGCCGGCCTGGGGACCGCGTTCGAACACGATCGGGTTCAGTCCGCGTTCGCGCAGTTCTGCTGCTGCGGCCAGCCCGATGGGGCCGGCTCCTACGACGACGACAGGCAGTTCGGTCATCACAGACTCCATTCATCGACACTCATCGATCTAACAACCCAGACTGTATCGACACACATCGATGAATGCAACCATCGATCAACGTCGATATAATCGGTGGCATGACGTCCCTGGACATGCCCACCGTCCGCGATTCCGCCGCGCGTCGCGTCGACGTGTTGCCTGTCGACGACGCGACCACCTACGCGGAATGGTTCGCCTGCCTGGCCGAACCGACCCGCGTTCGGCTGCTTCACCTGGTCGCGACCCGGCCCGCCGGGATCACGGTTGGCGAGTTGACCGAGTCGCTGGGCATCTCCCAGCCGACGGTGTCGCATCACGTCCGCAAGCTCGCCGATGTCGGGTTCGTCCGGGTGCACAAGAACGGCACGTCGACGGTGGTCACCGTCAATCCGGCCTGCTGCACCGGCCTCCCCCACGCCGCTGACGCGGTCATGGGTGTTCTCACCCCACGTCCGTGCTGCCCGACGGATCTACCCGCCGACGTGTCGGTACGCGCGATGACCGATGCCGACTGGGTGGCAGTGCGCCGCATCTACGGCGAGGGTATCGCCACCGGCAACGCCACCTTCGCCACCGAGGTACCCGATCGTGAACACCTCGATTCCACCTGGCTGCCAGACCACCGCTGGGTCGCCGAGATCGGCGGCGAAGTAGTCGGATGGGCAGCACTCGCGCCAGTATCGGGTCGCGACTGCTACGCCGGTGTGGCCGAGAACTCCGTCTATGTCGCCGAGACCGCGCGCGGGCGCGGCGTCGGGAAATCCCTGCTGCATCGACAGGTGATCGCCGCCGACGCCGATGGCCTGTGGACTCTGCAGACCTCGATCTTCCCGGAGAACCGGGCCAGCATCGCCCTGCACCACTCGGCGGGATTCCGCACGGTCGGCGTGCGGGAGCGCATCGCGATCCTCGACGAGGTGTGGCGCGATACCGTGCTCCTCGAACGTCGCGCCGCCTCGGACAGCGACTCTTCCGCCGCGTGCGAGCCATCGGCCTGCTGATATCTCCACCGAGACGGCGGTGTTCACCCATTGTTTGCTTGTCGACTGATTCGACAACCGTCAATATCGATGCGTGTCGAAACCGCCCTCGTCCTGTCAGCCGCAGGACCCTTCCTCGTGTGAGGTCACCCCGCTGACCCGGGAACCTCTGTCCGCCGAATCCGCCGCCGAACTAGCGACAACGTTCAAGGCGCTGTCGGATCCAGTGCGGCTGCGACTGCTCAGCCTGGTCGCCAGCCGCGGAACCGGCGAAGCCTGCGTGTGTGACCTGTCCGCCGGGTTCGAGTTGAGCCAGCCCACCATCTCCCACCACCTCAAGGTGCTGCGCGAAGCCGGGCTGTTGTCGAGCGAGCGGCGTGGATCGTGGGTCTACTACCGGATCGAACCGCGCGCGCTGGCTCCCCTGGCGCAGTTGCTCGATGTCACGGCCGTCGAGGCGGGTGCGCGGTGACCGATATTCAACGCCGGTTTCTGGCCGAGTTCGTCGGCACGGCCGCTCTGGTCACGGTCGTGGTCGGTTCGGGAATCGCCGCCCAGCAGCTCACCGACGATGTCGCCTTGCAGTTGCTTGCCAACTCCACCGCGACCGTCTTCGGCCTCGGCGTATTGATCCTGGTTTTCGGACCCGTGTCCGGCGCGCACTTCAATCCCGTTGTTTCCCTGGCGGATTGGTTGCTCGGACGACGTCGCGGCACCGGCCTGGACTTCATCGACGCCCTCGCCTACACGATCGCGCAGGTCAGTGGCGCGGTCTGCGGCGCCGTGCTGGCCAACGTCATGTTCGACCTCGGTGCCTGGCAGATCGCGACTCATGACCGGATCACCACCGGACACCTCGTCGGTGAAGTCGTTGCCACCGCCGGGCTGATCGCGGTGATCTTCGCCCTTGCCCGCAGCGGTCGCGCCGCGATGTCGGCCGCCGCCGTCGCGTCCTATATCGGCGCGGCGTACTGGTTTACCAGTTCCACCAGTTTCGCCAATCCCGCCGTCACCGTCGGCCGGATCTTCTCCGACACCTTCGCCGGTATCGCGCCGGGATCCGCACCGGGGTTCATCATCGCGCAGATCGTCGGTGCCGCACTGGGTTTGGCCCTGATCGTCGTGCTGTATCCGCGCTCGGTAGCCGAGGCTGCCGACAACGCGGTGATCCCCCATCCGTCCACCACCGATCACTGACCCACCCCTCACTGGGAGCACCTATGTCCGATAGCCCCGTCGCGCCCGCCGACCACCTGCGCTCGACCCTGACCATCGACCAGCGCCACGCGCTCACCACCGCGGCGACCCGGCTACACGAGGCTTTCGCCGAGACCTACGGACGCGAGACCATCGAACATTTCCTCACCACCAGCTACGACGAGTTCGCCTCCCGCGCCACCGTGGTCAACTATCTGCCGCTGCTGGCCGAGCGCTTCGCCCGCCAGCGCCTGCTCGCCCTGGCCAAGGTCGAGGGAAAACTCAACACCGACAAGCCGGTCGCGCTGTTCCTGTGTACCCACAACGCCGGGCGCTCCCAGATGGCGCTGGGCTGGTTCACCCACCTCGCCGGTGACCAGGCGATCGCCTGGTCGGGCGGATCGGAGCCGGGTACCCATATCAACCCGGTCGCGGTCGAAGCGATGAACGAGATCGGCATCGACATCACCGGCGAGTTCCCCAAGCCCTGGACCGAGGAGATCCTGCGCGCCGCCGACGTCATCGTCACGATGGGCTGCGGCGACGCGTGCCCCATCTACCCGGGCCGCCGCTACGAGAACTGGGAACTGACCGACCCCGACCACCAATCCCTCGAGGTCGTGCGCGGCATCCGCGACGAGATCGGCAACCGCGTCCGCGACCTACTCACCTCTCTCGACATCACCACCCACTGAAAGGACACCCCCGTGTCGACCAAGCCCAGCGTGCTGTTCGTCTGCGTCCACAACGCCGGACGATCCCAGATGGCACAAGGCTTCCTGACCCGCCTCGCCGGTGACGCCATCGAAGTGCGTTCCGCGGGAAGCGCTCCCGGCAATGCCCTCAACCCGGCTGCGGTCGAGGCGATGGCCGAAGTCGGCATCGACATCACCAGCCAGGCCCCCAAGATCCTCACCCCGGACGTGGTCGAGACCTCGACAGTGGTGATCACCATGGGCTGCGGCGATGCGTGCCCGTACTTCCCGGGCGTCGACTACCGCGACTGGAAGTTGGAGGATCCGGCGGGCAAGGGTGTCGAGGCCGTTCGTCCGATCCGTGACGAAATCCGCAAGCGGATCGAAGAACTCGTCACGGAGCTGGTCCCGGCAGCGTGAAAGCGGCCCGGCCTTCGATGCGACTCTGTCCTCATCGAAGGCCGGGCTTGCCACGGGTCGAGTCCTGCTCCGCGTCAAGAGGTGATGACGCCACAGGAACCCGGCCTGTGGTTTGGCTTTCATGATGACGGCTGGCAGATTGGTCGAGTGCCGAAGCGCAGCCTTTCCAAGTCCAGCGGCACGGGGGCGCCCTACCTCGAGCAGATCCGCGCTGGACTCGCCAACGATTTCGCAGGCAGAACCCGAGACCGCTGCCGAGATTTGACGGCCGGTTCTGCTCGTGAGCGCTGGAGGGCAGGCCTGTGAGTCCCGTCGCTAGACCGCGTCCCGATTGGCTCGATACCCAGGTCAAGCTGCAATGGAATGGCGAGCAGCGATGGCGTAGCGATACCGGCGACCGCCTCTACACCTACGATCGACTGCACGGCCACATCGAAGTCTTCGACAAACGTGGCCGACATGTTGGCGTGGCGGACATCCTTACGGGACAATTAGTAGGCAAGCCTGTCAAAGGAAGGAGGATCGATGTCTAGGACTGCAGTGGAAACCTTCGTGGACGCGGTCCTCGCTGGCCATGCCCTCGTCGAGGATATTGACGACTGGGTTGAACGCTGGCACGAATCAGACGACTCCGATGATGGAATTATGGCTGACCTGCACACCTTCCTTGGCATGTCCTGGGATGAGTATGCCCTGTGGGTCGGACGACCTGAGGCCTTGCGGCTGATCGTTGCGGCGCATCGCTACGACAAGCCAGTCACTGATCTCGTCTTGTCGGCGGATGCCTATGCATTGGCGGCTCGGGCAGAGTCCCCAGGCGACGCTGTGAAGGTTCTGAACTGGCTGGTTGACGCTGGCCGGATCACGGCTGAACAAGCCAAGAGCATCTAGGGCTGATGCGGCCCCGTGTCAATTTCTGCTGCCCAGAATGTCGCTGCGCTGCTAGTTGAGCGGTTCGATCTTGTTCCTCCGGTCCCGGTCGAGGAACTGTTGGCGCACTACGCTGACGTGCAGGCCTGCGATTGGCCAATCGACACAGTCGATGCGGTGATGGTGCGTGGTCCTGTCGGCAAGCCACAGGTGTTCTATCGCCCGAATGGCCACCGATTGCGTCTGCGGTTCACCCTCGCTCACGAGCTGGGCCACCTGAATCTTGCCTGGCACCTCGGATTCCAGACTTGTGACACGCACCAACCGAACACCAATCCGGCCCATGACGCAGCGGCGGGGCAAATCGAACAGGAGGCCGACCATTTCGCGTCGTGTCTCCTGGTGCCGGACCGTTGGTTGTCCGGGGTACTCAACCAACACGGCCACGACATGGCCCGAATACTTGAGTCCATCGCCAAGGCTGAGGTCAGCGCGATGGCATCGCTACTGGCTCTCCGTCGCGGGCTGCCAGCAGGCTGGATCTTCCGCATCAACAACCAGCCCCACATCCCGACACGGAGCACGCTCATGTCGAGCAACCTCGATGCTGCGGCGCGTGACAGCGGCATGGTCGAACTCCACGGGCAGACTGTTCGATGGTGGCGAATGTGTCGTCCGTACACGATCCCTGCCGAAGACACCGACCCGCGCAAGGCTCGCGATCTTCTCCGGTCTGCGATCTATGCGACCGAACCGGATCCCGACCGACACGCCAGGATCGAGATGTCGGTGAACGGAACTGTCGGCGGCGGGACGAAAGACGTCGTCGGCAAGCCTCCCGGCCATGTGTATGCATCCCTGATCTACCGATTTCAGACCTCATCGAACGCCATGCTCCTCGACCAGCCAGACTTCGAATTGTGGCTGCGTAGAAAGGCCTACGCGACATCCCGCAAGTAAGGTCCCCTGCCGTGGCCGCCACGCGGATGTCGCTTTCGAGACCACCCGCCCCAGCTACATGATCCAGCAGCTCGTATATGCTTGATCCGCACAGGCTTCGCGATATGTATTCGATCGTGCTCGATCACATATTGCTGGTGTTGTTCTCCTCGATCTGTATGCGAGTCCCCTCTTGCACACTCATCACCAGGCATTTGCGCGGATGTGATCACGCAGCAGTGCATCTCGTCACTCAGGCCACTTCGGTTTCAGCTGCGCGTGTGTGAGTGGATCTTATGACTGCTCGCGCACGAATCATGCTTCTCGTCGCTCAGCCAGGCCGTAGCCGCAGCTCCACTCGTGAGCAAAGCGCCTCCAGACCAGAGTGACAGCCAGCCTTGCGAGATCCGGGATCCTCCCCAGGCCCAGCCACATTCGAACTACCGCGATGCCGGTGAACCCCGCGGAGACTCCTCCCGCCCATGCAACACCCATGATGCCACGATCGACTGTCAAGAGCACTCACACACCGCGTCTTTTGAATCGGTCGGCACCGAATACCTCCGGACCCCATCTCCCCCGCATCGCGACACAGCAGCGGGCGCTCAAGATTCGGAGGAACCGTGATCTCCAAGCAGAACTCGACACCCAGACGCCGCTACCGTGACATCGTCCCGCCTGAGCTCATCACCCCACCTCTCATCCCGTTCGGTACACGACAACCCAAAGCACCCAACCGCAGCTTGCCAGCACCGCGCACCGCGCCTGTCGTGGCGCCGAGCCCGCGAACTCCGCTGACTTATCGCACGGCGCAACTCGGCCCGGCTGGCCGCATCCTCAACCGCGTCGTGGTCGACACGCTGTCCTGGAAACCAGGCACCTTCCTGGCGATCGACATTCACGGGTACCTACTGATAACCCGCCGTGACGAATCCGGCGAAACCCACGTGACGTCGAACTACTACTTCCGCATCCCTGACCGGCGACGCCGACAGGCCAACATCAATATCGGCGATCAAGTTCTGCTCGTCGCCGACAAACACACCGGGCAACTGAGAATCTATCCACCAACTACCTTGGACTGCATCTTCTCGCCCGCCGTCAGCAGTGCGGACACCACCCGATGATCACATCGGCTGCGGCAACGCACCCCGCGATCGACACCGCGCGCGCAGTCCTTGCCCATCTGGGCTTGACACCTCACGACCTACTCGAGCTCCCCAGCAACGCCCCGACTTTCGCGTGCGCGGTTCCCAAACTACGACCGACCCTGACCACCGGCACGCTGAACACTTACAACACACACTTGCTGAATCTCGAAACACTGTGGGCGGACCGGCCGCTCGATGAACCTACGACCGCCGAACTCACCTGCCTCGCCCAACTCGCTCAAACCCACAGCCGCTCCCAACGAGGCACCCGCAATGGGGCCAGCGCACGCGAGCATTTCGTCAGCGCCGCGCGCTGCCTCTACCGCTACGCCGAACTCAACAACTGGATCCATCCTCACAACAACCCCGCCCGCGCACTAACCATCCCGGCCCGCACGGTGCCGCACCGCCACGCCATCCCACCCGAATACCTTCAACAGATCTGCGATACCGCCGCCACCACTGGCAACGACCCCGCACTCGACTCGCTCCTGCTACGCCTGCATACCGAAACCGCATGCCGGCGCCAGGGCGCACTGAATCTGCGCCCGGATGACCTCGACCCCCAACACGGCCTTGTCCACCTCTGCGAGAAGGGCGGTCACGACCGATGGCAGCCTGTCTCCTCCACCCTCATGAATCACCTCATCCGCCACGGAACCCGGCGAGGTAGCACCCCCGGCACCCCGCTACTACGGTTTCGCAACCAACGACCCCTCACTACCCGCCGCTACGACTACCTCTGGTCCAGACTGGCCGCCTACATCCCCTGGGTCGCCGCGCAGCAAGTCACCACACACTGGCTCCGGCACACAACGCTCACCTGGGTCGAACGCCACTACGGCTACGCCACCGCCCGCGGCTACGCCGGCCACACCTCCCACCGACACGGCACCACCGCTACCTACGTCAAGGCCGACATCCACGAAATAGCTACCGCCCTGGCGACACTGACACAGGAAACCCACCCACTCGCCATCGCCGACTATCGCATCTAGACCGATCTGGCCCGGCACTCAGGTTCGCGGGCCGGGCCAGATCGCAACTAGGGTGAGATCGTGGACATCCACGACCAGTGTCCGGCACAACCACATCCCTGCGCGTGCTTCATCTTGCGCGATTGGCAGGAGTGTGATGTGTCGGTCCATACAACCGTGCTCGGTTGGGCCAGGCACCCTGATGTGCCCGAGCATGCAGGAATCGGTTTGATCGCAGGGACGATCGGCCGTTCTCTGTACGCACCGCCCGGTGACAACGATCGGGTATCACCGCATTTCTGGGTGCTCTTCGCGAAGGTCGTGCCGGTAGCTCTCATCTCGGCCGACATCCGGCCACAGTGGCACGATCCCGACGAGTTCGTCCCCGTCAGCCCGCCGGTTCCGATACACGGGCCCGTGATGAGCCACGCCACCCTGGTCGATCCCGGCCGATGGGGCCGGGGCTATTCGACCACAGCCAAAGTTCTCGCAGCACAACACCCTGTCGCACAGGGGGTGAGAACATGCCACGTCGAGATTCGCGCCGACAACGACCGAAGCATTAGAGCACTGAGCAAGATTCCTGCCGCAACACGAGTAGGTACATCGATCGAAGTAGGACACCAGTGGATCCACTTCGCCTGGCCACGACTGAGCGATTCGCAAGCGGTCGCTCCGACCTAGCGGACCCGCATCATCCGCATTCCCACAGTGCCGATTACCAGCGATCACAGCATCAGCGCCGGTGGCACGGCGGATACACCTCGGCTGGCGCGCCACGCCCTCTGGCTGGGTTCGGCGTGTCCCGTCCCGCTGCTGACTGGCATTCGGCCAGCAGCTCGCCCTTGACCTAGCCCGCCTGTCCGGCCTGCAGAAATATCCGAGCGCCGTGCCAGCGCACCCAGGCTCGTTTGACAGCCGATGCCCGGAATGGAGCAGGGTACTTGGTATTCGAGGATGATGCGCTCGTCTCGGTCGGTTGTCCGGCCGAGACGAGCCTTCCCCATTCACCCTGGCGCCGCCGCCACGTCGAGGGGGCCGATGCCAACCCTATGCCGCTCTGCATCCAACCATGGCGAGCCACGCTTCAACGACAATCGCATATGGACACCGGGCACCGACATCGCAGGATCCAGAACCTGCGCACGTCCCCTCCAGATCGCCCGCCCACCGCTCCGCAGCCAAGCGTTGCAAGTGCCTTTCGGGTGCCGCGCTCCGACAACAGGCAACGACAGGACCGACGAACGACGCGACCATCTCCAGCCATCCTGGACGGCTGATCAGCTTCAAAAATGAGGGGTTTCTGTGGTGGCGGGGCGAAAAACGTCAAATCCCCGAGGATGAGAAAACCCCCTCCGACCGAGCTTGGGTTCTAGGGATCGTCGCAACACCCCAGTTCAGGGGAGATTGCGATGGACTTCCAGATCCGGGCGGATCGGAAACCTCAGGGCCGTAAGA
>NZ_JBSGVD010000052.1:0-34161 GCF_053608285.1 Nocardia sp. NPDC055053
GCCTCTCATCGGCGGGACGGCCGCGAACCGGCCGCTGCGCGGCCGGACCCTCCTCGAGGTCGGGTCGTGCGGGGCTGGGAGTGCGGTCATGGCGGACTTGAGTTGTGGTGCGGGGCTGGGAGTGCGGTATGTCGCCGCATGCCGGTGTGGTCGAGCAGGTCGTGTCGGCGTCAGCGGTTGCGGCCGTAGCGGTCGGCCAGGCGCGCTTCGGTCGTCGGCGGGGCCGGGGTGGCCTGCTCGTCGGCCGGGGTGGTCTCGGTGGTCGAGGTGCCTTCCGTACCGGTGCGGTCGCGGCGGCGGGCGCGGAGTTCGGCGACGACGAAGTAGCCGAGGCCGAGGGGGGCCATGATGCCGAAGGCCAGCCATTGGAGGCCGTAGGAGAGGTAGGGGCCCGCGTCGAGTTGGGGGAGCGGGCTGGGGGTGAAGGCGCCGGGCTGGCCATCGGCCAGTTGGAGGTAGCCGCCCTTGTCCGTGCCGGTGGGGATATCGGTGAGCTGGGTGCCGAGGACGGTGGATTCCTGGCCGGTGTCGACGGTGTAGACCTGGCGGTAGCCGTCCTGGGTGCTCGGCGGTTTGTCCGCGACCACGCCTTCGGAGGCGCGCACGCGGGCTTCGAGGCGCTGGGGGCCGGTCGGGGGCGCGGCGATGGCCGGGGGACGGGTGCCGTCGACGGCGGCGACCAGGCCGCGGTCGACGAGCAGGGTGCGGCCGTCGGCCAGGCGGAAGGCGTCGAGGACGGCGTAGCCGGGGGCGCCGTCGAGATGACGCAGGCGCACCAGGACGGTCGAGTCCGGGACGTAGGTGCCGCTCGCGGTGACCTTGCGCCATTCGGTGTGCGCGGTCGGGTCGCCGTCGAGAACGCTGGCCACGTCCACCGGGTCGGCCTGCACGGAGTCGGCGATCAGCTGGTTGCGGTGCTCGGTGCTGGTGTTCTTGCCCAGCTGCCACGGCGCGAGGACGGTGAAGCACAGGTAGGCGAACGCCGCGACGATCACGGCGAGGATGAGCCAGCTGGGGCGCAGCAGGAACGTGAGTTTGCGCATCAGCGTCGCGCGTCGGCGGGGGTGCGGGCGTCGAGTTCGGCCCGCACCCAGTCGAGCAGACCGGGGACGGCGGCTTCGATCTGATCGCGGACCAGGTCGAAGTCGGACTGATCGCCGTAGTACGGGTCGGGCACGTCGCGGCCGTCGGCGGCGGGATCGAAGCTGCGCAGCAGCCTGCGCTGTTCGGTGGGCACGCCGCGGTGGGCCAGCTCCCGGTCGTGCCCGGTGTCGAGGGCGACGATCAGGTCGGCGTCACGATGCTCGGGACCGAAGGTGGCCGCGATGTGGTCGGTGGGGTAGCCGGCGTGGCGCAGCGTCGTCTCGGTACGCGGATCGGCCGGATCGCCGACATGCCACGATCCGGTGCCCGCGCTGGTCACCCGTACCCGGTTCGCGAGACCGGCACGGTACAGATGCGCCTCGAACATCTTCGCCGCCATCGGCGAGCGGCAGATGTTTCCTGTGCAGATGAATGACACGTGCAGCTGTCCCACGGAGCCATTCTCGCCCGAGCCGCCGAATTGCCGCCACGTAGGGTGTTCAACTGTGTTCCAGGACTCCGTCGACCCCGCGATGCTGCGCCACCACGGCGACGTGGAAGCGCGCCCTGGGATGCTCGATTTCGCGGTGAACGTCCGCGGCGCCGCCCCGCCGGCCTGGCTGCGCGATCGCCTCGCCGCCCGCCTGGACGACCTCGGCCGCTACCCGAGCGCCGAAGACGAAGCCGCCGCCCGCGCCGCCGTCGCCGCCCGCCACGGCCGCACCCCCGACGAGGTGCTGCTGCTGGCAGGCGCCGCCGAAGGGTTCGCCATGCTGCCCCGGCTGGCTCCGCGCCTGGCCGCGGTCATCCACCCGTCGTTCACCGAGCCCGAACTGGCACTGCGGGAGGCAGGCGTCCCGGTGACGCGGGTGATCCTGGAACGCCCGTACACGCTCGACCCCGCGCTGGTCCCCGAGGAAGCCGATCTCGTCGTGGTCGGCAACCCCACCAACCCCACTTCGATCCTGCACCCCGCCGCCACCATCCAGGCGTTGCGGCGGCCGGGTCGCCTCGTCGTCGTCGACGAAGCCTTCGCTGACGTGGTCATCCCGGACCCCGCCGAGCCCACGCTGCACGCCGAACCGGAATCGCTGGCTGGGCTGTCCGCACCCGACGTGATCGTGCTCCGCAGCCTCACCAAGACGTGGGCGCTGGCCGGACTGCGCTGCGGTTATGCCCTCGGCGCGCCGGAGGTGCTGACCCGGCTGACCCACGGGCGTCCGCACTGGCCGCTGGGCACCCTTCAGCTCGAGGCGATCATCGCCACCGCCGCACCGTCGGCTGTCGTCGAGTCCCAGCGCGACGCACGCCAGATCGCCGTCGAGCGTGCCGCCATGATCGACCGCCTCACCGCCCTCGGCATCGACGTCCACACCCCGGCGGACGGACCTTTCCTGCTCCTGCGCGTCCCTGACGGCGCCTTGGTGCGCAAGCGCCTCGCCGACCGTGGCATCGCTGTCCGTCGTGCTGACACGTTCCCCGGCCTCGGCCCCGACCACCTGCGCGTAGCCGTACGCGGCCCGTCGGAAGTCGACCGGTTGATCGAAGGTCTGCGGGCCGTGCTGTGGTGAGCGCGCCTGCCGAACCCCGCACGCCGGTTTCGACGTCGGATCAGCGGCGGGGTGATATCGCCTCGGTGCAGGTCGGTGCCGACGGCGTCCGGGAATCGATCCGCCAGCGGAGCCTGGCGTCCACTCGCTCCGTACCGGCCGGGGTCGGCGAGTCGGCCAGGGCCGGAAAACGGCGGACATCGTTGTGGTGCAAGGTGATCCCGTCACCCCGACGGTGACGGGCATGTCAACGGAACGAAGGAGGCGGCGGTGACCGACCTGGCCGAACTGATCGGGGTGCTCGACGCGGCGTATCCGCCGAGGCTGGCCGAATCGTGGGATTCGGTCGGGCTCGTGTGCGGTGAGCCGGCGCAGGAGGTCACCAAGGTGGTGTTCGCTGTCGACGCCACCGCCGCCGTGGTCGACGAGGCGATCGAGTGGGGTGCACAGGCATTGGTCGTGCACCACCCGCTGCTGCTGCGCGGGGTCGACACCGTCGCCGCCGATACGCCCAAAGGTGCTCTGCTGCACCGGTTGATCCGCTCCGGCTGCGCCCTGTTCTCCGCGCACACCAACGCCGACTCCGCCGACCCCGGTGTCTCCGACGCGCTGGCCGCCGCCGTCGGCCTCACCGTCACCGGTCCACTGGACCCCAAACCGGTTGCCTCCGTGGACAAATGGGTGATCCAGGTCCCGCAGACCCACACCGCCTCGCTCATGTCGGCGTTGTTCACCGCGGGCGCGGGCGCGATCGGCGACTACCGCGAAGCCGCCTGGTACACCGCGGGCACCGGCCAGTTCCGCCCGCTGCCCGGCGCGAATCCGGCGCTCGGCGTGGTCGGCACGGTCGAGACCGTCACCGAGGACGCGGTCGAGGTGGTCGCGGCGCCGACCTCGCGCCTGGCCGTCCTGGCGGCCCTGCGCGCGGCCCACCCGTACGAGGAACCCGCCTACCACGTCACCGAACGCGCACCGCTGCCGTCCTCGCTCGGCATCGGCCGCATCGGCGAACTCCCCGAGCCCGAAACCCTGCGCGAATTCACCGCCCGCGTCGGCGTCGGCCTGCCGCGCACCGTCTGGGGCGTCCGCGCCGCCGGTGACCCCGATCGCGTCGTCGAGCGGGTGGCCGTCTGCGGCGGCGCGGGCGACTCCTATCTGAACGCGGCCGTCCGCGCCGGCGTCGACGCCTACCTCACCTCCGACCTGCGCCACCACCCCGTCGACGAACACCTCCGCCGCGGCGGCCCCGCCCTCATCGACGCGGCCCACTGGGCCACCGAATTCCCGTGGTGCGGTCAGGCCGAGCAGATCGTCCGCACCGCTCTCCCCGGCCTGACCACCCGGGTGTCCGCCCTGCGCACCGACCCGTGGACGGTCACCGGCTGACCCACGCCCACGTCGACGGACTGCGCGACGGCAGTCCTCGGGTCATGGCGTGCGCAACCCCCGCGGCGCGGTACGGTTGACCAACCCATCCGTCCACTGTTCAGGAGTTCGTGCGCGTTGAATGTCGAACCGTCGGTCCAGTCCAAGCTGCTGCAGCTCGCCACTGTCGATGCCGAGTTGACGCGGATCGCGCACCGCAGGGGCGCGCTGCCCGAGCAGCAGGAGGTGGCGCGCCTGGCGGCCGAGCGCAACGGCTACAAGGACGCGGCCGTCGCGGTGGAGATCGGCATCGACGATCTGGATCGCGACATCCGCAAGCTCGAGGGTGAGGTCGACGCAGTCCGCAAGCGCGAGGACCGCGACCGCGGCATGCTCGACGAGGGCACCGTCGCCGTCAAGCAGCTCGCGGAGATCCAGCACGAACTGGGCAGCCTGGAGCGTCGCCGCTCGGTGCTCGAGGACGAGCTGCTGACCGTGATGGAGCAGCGCGAAGCCATGGCCGCCGACCACGACCACGCGGGCGCCCGCCTGAGCAAGGCCGATCAGGACCTGGCCGACGCCGAGCGCCTGCGCGACGAGGCGCTGGCCGATCTCGACGTGGCGCAGCAGCGGTGCGAGAAGGACCGGGACGGGCTGATCGGCCTGTTCCCCGGTGAACTGCTCGCTGTCTACGACAAGCAGCGTTCGGCGCACGGCGTCGGCGCCGGCCTGCTGCAGGCCCGCCGCTGCGGCGCGTGCCGGATCGAGATCGATCGCGGTGAGATGCAGCGCATCGCCAAGGCCGCGCCCGACGCCGTGGTCCGCTGCCCCGAATGCGGCGCGATCATGGTGCGTACCAAGGAATCGGGGCTGTGACCGGATCGGTGCGCCGATGAGCGTGCACGAGGTGATCGTCGAGGCCGATGGTGGCTCGCGCGGCAATCCGGGCCCGGCGGGCTACGGCGCGGTGGTCTTCGCCGCCGATCATGTGCGGGTGCTCGCCGAGCGCAAGGAATACATCGGCGTCGCCACCAACAATGTGGCCGAATATCGCGGTCTCATCGCCGGTCTGGCGGCTTCGGCCGAGCTCGGCGCGCGGGTGGTCGCGGTGCGGATGGACTCCAAGCTCGTCGTCGAGCAGATGGCGGGACGCTGGAAAGTGAAGCACCCGTCGATGATTCCGCTCGCCGAACAGGCGCGGGCGCTCGTCGCCGGCTTCGACCGGGTGAGCTTCACCTGGATTCCACGCGCCGAGAACTCCCATGCCGACCGGCTGGCGAACGAGGCGATGGACGACGGCGCCGTCGTCGGCACCGTCCGCGAAGCCGTCTCCGCCGGGCACGCCCCGGGCGACCAGGTGGCCGTACCCGCTGCGGGTGCCAGGGCGAGCGAGCAGGCCGATACCGGCGCGGTAGCGCCCGCGGCTGACCCGGCACTCGATGGTGAAACCACTGCGGCACAGCCGGTTTCGATCAATGCTCCCGGCTGGACCGGCGCGCTCGGCAGGCCGACGAGGCTGTTGCTGCTGCGCCACGGCCAGACCGAGCTGTCGATCGAGCGCCGCTACTCCGGTCGCGGTAACCCGCCGCTCACCGATCTCGGCCGCCAGCAGGCCGAGCGCGCCGCGAAAATGCTTGCCGCCAAAGGTGATATCGCCGCCGTCGTCACCTCACCGCTACAGCGCGCCCGTGCCACCGCCGAGGCCGCGGCCGGGGCGCTCGACGTTCCGCTGCGCGTCCTGGACGGACTCATCGAAACCGATTTCGGCGACTGGGAGGGTCTCACCTTCACCGAGGCGGCCCAGCGCGATCCGCAGCTGCACACGGACTGGCTCGGCGACCCGTCGATCCCCGCCCCCGGCGGCGAGAGCTTCGATCAGGTGCGCGAGCGCGTCGAGGGCGTGCGCCGGGATCTGGTCGCGCTGTACCCGGGCGAGAACGTCGTCGTGGTCAGCCATGTCACCCCGATCAAGACGCTGCTGCAGCTGGCGCTCGGCGTCGGCCCGTCGCTGCTGTACCGCCTGCACCTGGACCTGGCGTCGCTGTGCATCGCCGAGTTCTACCCCGACGGCGGCGCCTCTGTCCGCCTCGTCAACGACGTTTCCTACCTGTGAGCTAGCCGCTTGTCGCCGGGGCGCGGTACGGTCGCCCCGGTTCGCGGTCGGCGTAACGACGACGCCCCTGCGCCCGAAAGGTACTCGGGCGTGCGGAATGCCGCAGCCATCGAGAAAGGTACTTGATGAGGTTTCTACGGATGGCGGCGCTCGGAGCGGCCATCGCGGGGGCGCTCTCCGCTGGTGCGGGCAGCGTGTCGGCCGATCCGAGCGTGGTGCTCGGCGCGGCCTCGGGCATCGTCTTCGACAACAACTCCGGTTGCTCGCTGACCGCCATCGGCCATGACAACGCGGGCCGCCTTGTCGGTCTCACCGCGGGGCACTGCGCGCCGACGGGGGCGCGGGTCGGCGCCGAGCAGGCGCTGAACGCGGGTGTCATCGGCACCGTCGCCTTCTCCGACGACGGCGACTACCTGGATTTCGCTGTCCTGCAGCTGGATGCGTCGAAGGTCCTGCCGGTCCGCACCGTCGGCCAGACCACGGTCGCCGGCATCGGCGGCCCGCCCGGCCCCGGCACCACGGTGTGCTCGGACGGGCGCACCAGCGGCCGCAGCTGCGGCGTGGTGTGGGGTGAGCTCGAAGGCACCTCGATCAACCAGTACTGCTCGCAGCCGGGCGACTCCGGCGGCCCGGTCGTCGTCGGCGACCGCCTGGTCGGCATGAACCAGGGCAGGCTCACCGGCCTCGGCCCGCTCGACTTCGACGTCCCGTGCACCGGCGGCGCCAACCCGATCCACTCGCCCGCCTACTTCCAGCCCATCGGGGTCATCCTCGATGTGCTGAACCGGGCAGGCGGCGTCGGCGCGGGCTTCCAGCCGATCTGATCCAGCTCGACCCCAGGGGCGCATCACCCACCCGGTGATGCGCCCCTGTCGTCGTTCCCGGCCCGAAATCGCGTTGCCCGGCGCCGGAGGGCGTGCTGGAATCTCAGTCATGGGGGAACCTGAGGGCGCGGTCGGAATCAGACGGCTGGAACCCGACGAGTGGGCGGTGTTCCGCGAGGTGCGGTTGCGCGCGCTGCGCGACGCGCCGACGGCGTTCGGCCAGACCATCGAGCAGGCGCTGGCACGGACCGCGCACGACTGGCGGGACGTGCTGCGGGCGCGAGCGCAGTTCGCGGCGACGGCAGGCACCCAGACGGTGGGCACGGTGGGAGTGACCACCGATGCGGCGCGCGCCCACCTGATCTCGATGTGGGTGGATCCGCGTGCCCGCGGCCGCGGTGTCTCGGATCTGCTGATCGACGCGGCAGTGAGCTGGGCGGTCGCGCGGGGCTGTGCGGTGGTGCGCCTTGACGTGACCGAGGGCAATACCGCCGCCGAGAAGTTGTACCGGCGACACGGATTCGTGCCGACCGGGCGGCGCGGGCCGGTCGAGCCGGGCGACCCTCGAATGGAATTCGAGATGCGCCTGCTGCTCTGAACTCGGTCAGCGTGATGCGGCAGCTGCTGGCTACCCAGTCCGCCGCCTGGGCCGCCGGTGACGGCACCGCATTCGCCGCCACCTTCACGAGGATGCCGATTTCGTCTCCGTGATCGGCGAGTTCTTTCAGGGCCGTGCGGAATTGGCGACGGTCATGCAGGAAGGCTTCGACGGCTTCATGCACGGCACCCAGTGCTCAGCCCGGCACGTGAACGCTGTCTGCCGGGGAGCTGAGGCCGCGTTCGTGCATGAGCAGCAGGCCGTAGGCGGCCACCGATTGTGAGTCGACGATCTCGCCGCGCAGGATCATCGCCTCGAACTGGGCGCGGGAGAACCAGGCGGTGCGCATGTCCTGTTCCTCGGGCTCGCGCTGTGGTTCGCCCGGGGTGAGGTCGGTGGCGAGGAAGCAGTGGCCGCGCTGGCTGCTCGAACAGGGGGCCGAGGCCAGCGTGCCGAGCAGGGTCATCCGGTCGGCTCGCAGCCCCGTTTCCTCGCGCAATTCGTTGTGCGCCAGCTCGACCGGGGTCGGTGCGGTGCCCTGCGGCGGGGTGCCTGCGGGGAACTCCCAGCAGCGCTTGCCCAGCGGGTATCTGTACTGCTCGACGAGATGGAACCCCGCCCCGTCGAACGGGATCACCATCGCCCAATCGACCTTGTCGACCACGCCGTAGATCCCGACAGAGCCGTCGGAGCGGCGAATGGTGTCCTCCCGCAGCCGCATCCACGGATTGGTGTAGATCGTGCGCGAGCTGAGCTGTTCCATGGCATCCATGGTGCCCCACCGATCACGGGCGCAGGACGGACACCAGGAAGTCGGTCTGATCGCGCACGACCTGCTCGAACACGTCGTCGAAGTACACGTCGAAATGGCCGACCGGGTACTGCTTGACCACCGCGTGCTTGGTGCGTTCGGCGGCCTTGTGGGTCGGGGCGGGCGGCGCGATCGAATCGTTCTCGGCGATCGCGTAGAACACCGGTACCTTCAGCGCCTTCGCGCGTCGGCCGGGGCGGTCGAACAAGGTCGAGAAGGCCACCCGCGCACCGACTTTCGGCTGATAGGTCGCGCTCTCCTCGGCCAGCCTGCCGAACCCCTCCGGCACGTCGGGCGCGCTCATCAGCGCCGCGGCGCGCTTGCGGCCGGCCAGCCGGATCCGCACCGGCTTGCGCCGGATCGGGCCGAACAGCAGGTCGGTGGCCGCGATGGTGACGACCTTGGTGACGCTGATCGGTCCCTTCGCCATCGCCGAGGCCCACCCGCTGGTGAACGGCACCTGCGCGACCACCGCGGCGAGGTAGTCGTCGTCGGGCGCGACGGACAGCACGTGCCCACCGCCGAACGAGGTGCCCCACAACGCGATCCGGGTCGCGTCGAACCCACGGATACTGCGCCCGTAGGCGATTGCGGCCTTCCAGTCCTGCCGCTGGCGGGCGATGCTGACCACCTGGCGCGGGTCACCCTCGCTGGCCCCGAAATGCCGGTAGTCGAACGCCAGCACCCCCATTCCCGCCGCGACGAACCGCCGCGCATACCGATCCAACCCCATTTCGCGGGTTGCCCCCAGCCCGTGTCCCATGATCACCAGCGGGCGCGGCCGGGGCGCACCGTCGGGCAGGTAGAGCCAGGCAGCGCACTGCTGGTCACCCGAGGGGAAACTGACGTCGACACGTTCCATGGGTGATTACCGTACCGAGTACTCTGTACGAGCGGACGAGTCGGCCGGGCGACCGCGGCGACGAGAACGGGTGCGAAGGTGCCGCTGCTCGCTGCCGAGGAAAGTCCGGACTCCACAGAGCAGGGCGGTTGCTAACGGCAACCCGGGGTGACCCGCGGGACAGTGCCACAGAAAACAGACCGCCGCACATGTGCGGTAAGGGTGAAACGGTGCGGTAAGAGCGCACCAGCGCCCCGGGTGACCGGGGCGGCTCGGTAAACCCCGCCCGGAGCAAGGTCGAAGGTCGCACCTCGCGGTGCGGCTGCGCAGGTGTTCGAGGGCTGCTCGCCCGAGCCTGCGGGTGGACCGCTCGAGGCACCCGGCAACGGTGTGTCCAGATGGATGGTCGCCCCCCGGTGCGAACCGGGGACAGGATCCGGCTTACAGGCCGGCTCGTCCGCCTCCGCCGAACGACGAGGCGGCGGTCCCGAGAGGGAACCGCCGCCGCGTCGAGCCGGGAATTCCCGTCAGCACATCAGCTTGGCCATCTGGAAGATCGCCTGCGCCTCTTCGGTGGTCGCGGCCGTCGCGCCGTTCTTGGAGCTCTGCACGATCGAGGCGACGACGTCGGACTCCGGCTTGCCCGCCTTGATCTCGCCGCAGGTCTGGGTCAGCACACCACTGACCGCGGCGTCGTCGCGGCCCTCGGCCAGCTTCGGGAACGCGTTGCGGTAGCTCACCACGAACATGCCCGCCTTGCCCGAGTCGACCTGCGCGGTCGGGGCGGCGGACGAGGAGGAGGCGGCAGTGGAGGACGAGTCGTCGCCGCAGCCGGCCAGAAGCAGGGCGAAGACGGTGGCGCTGGCCGCGATGGCGGCGGTAGTTCTACTCACGCAGCGGGATGCTAGCGCCCCAGAAAACAAGCCGCCTCCCGTGTGGTTAACGGGAGGCAACGCCGTCACGGCGAAAATGCGCGGGAACTCGCCGGGATCGTGAGCGAGGTCATAGAGTGGGCGCCGTCGGCAGGGCTCGATGCCCACGGGCGCGGGCCCATCACATTCGATCGCGGAAGCAGGTCACATTTACATGCGGGTAGTTCGTTCCATTGTCGCCGGTGCACTGATCGCCGGAGCCGCTGCGGTTTTCACCTCGCTGGGTGCCGGGTCGGCGAGCGCGGTCGCGGTGACCCCGCTGTCGGGTGGGGTCCAGGTCGACCTCAGCCCGGCCGATACCGCCTGGGTCAACCAGACCCGGTTCGGTCTGACCGTCGCCGGTCTGCCGCACCCCTCGGCGGCCTCGTTCGGCCAGGCGCTCGACGCGGCGGCGGCCGTGTCGTCGTCGGTTCCCAACGGCCGGGTCACCTTCACCGTGTACGGCCCGTTCGATCAGCTCAACGGCACCATGCTGGCACTGCAGTAGTCAGTCGCTAACCTGCCAGAATGGAACTCCATCAGCGGATCGTCTCGGCGCCGGTCGACTTCGGCGCCATCCGTTCCGAATTCGGGCTGGCCTCGGATTATCCCGCCGAGGCCGTCTCGGAGGCCCGCGACGCGGTCGACGCGTTCGCGGGTACCAGGGTCGACCGGACCGACATCGAGTTCGTCACCATCGACCCGCCCAGCGCCATGGATCTGGACCAGGCGCTGCACATCGCACGCACCCCCACCGGCTTCACCCTGCATTACGCGATCGCCGACCTCGGCGCCGTGATCGTGCCGGGCGGTGCGCTCGCCCGCGAATCCGAAGCGCGCGGCCAGACCTTCTACCTGCCCGACGGCAACGTCCCCCTGCACCCGACGGTGCTGTCCGAGGGCAGCGCCAGCCTGCTACCCGGCGTCGACCGGCCCGCCGCGCTGTGGACCATCGAACTGAACGACAAGGCTGTCCCGCAGAGCTTCTCGGTGACGCGCGCACTGGTGCGCTCCCGGGAACGATTCGACTACGCGCAGGTGCAGGCCGCCGCCGACGCCGGGACGCTGCACCCGTCCCTGATCGCGCTGCCCGAGTTCGGGCGGCTGCGGATCGAAGCGGGACTCGATCAGGGCGCGATCTCGCTGCGCCTGCCCGCCCAGGACGTGGTGCGCCACGGTGACAACTGGCGGCTCGAGCTGGAACCACGAACCGCGGCGGACGACTGGAACGAACAGGTCTCGCTGCTCACCGGCATGTGCGCGGCCCGGATCATGCTGGAGCACAACGGCAGCCGGATCGGCCTGCTGCGCACCATGCCGCCGCCACCCGAGAGCGCGATCGCGTCGATGCGGCGCACCGCGGCGGCCCTCGGCGTCTCCTGGCCCGCCGACATGCCCGTCGGCCGGCTGCTGGCAGGTCTCGACGCGAACACCCCCGCCGGCCTGGTCCTGATGTCGGAGGCCACGAGCCTGCTGCGCGGCGCGAGCTACACGATGCTCGGCGACCTCGACAACCCGACCGAAGACCAGCTGACCCACAGCGCGATCGGCGCCCCCTACGCCCACGTGACGGCCCCGCTGCGCCGCCTGGCCGACAGGTTCACCACCGAGATCTGCCTGGCCCACTGCGCCGGCACCGACGTGCCGCAGTGGGTGGTCGACGGACTCGGCCCCGCGGCCGAAACCCTGCGCCGCACCGACTCTGTCGCCGGCAAGGTGGACAGGGCGTGCGTCGACCTGACCGAGGCGACCGTCCTGGCACCCCGGATCGGCGCCGAGTTCTCCGCCCTCGTCCTGCGCGAGGCCAACGGCAGCAGGCCCGCCGAGATCTTCGTCGCCGACCCCCCGATTCTCGGCCGATGCGAGGGAAAGCCGCCGGAAGGCGAACATGTCTCCGTGCGCCTCGCGGTGGCCGACGTCGCGACCCGGACGATCGCCTTCGAATACGACGGCAACGCTGCGCACTGACGGCCGGGTCCCTGCCGGGCTCCGTCGGCCTGTCACCCGCGCAGGCGCAGGACCGCGAGCACTCTGCGGTGATGGGTGTCGGAGGGCGGCAGGTCTAGTTTGGTGAAGATATTGCCGATGTGCTTCTCGACCGCGCGCTCGGTGACGGTGATGGCGGCGGCGATCGCGCTGTTCGTCAGGCCCTGTGCCATCAGTTCGAGGACCTCACGCTCGCGGGGAGTGAGCCGGGCCAGCGAGTCCTGCTGCCGGGACGCGCCCATCAGTTGCTTCACCACCTCCGGGTCGAGTGCGGTGCCGCCGGTCGCGACCCGGTGCAGCGCGTCGACGAAATCGGCGACATCGGCAACCCGATCCTTGAGCAGGTAGCCGACCCCACCGGCACCCGCGGCGAGGAGTTCTGTCGCGTACCGGGTTTCGATCCACTGGGAAAAGACGAGCACACCGACATCCGGGTACGCCCGGCGCAGTTCGATCGCGGCCAGCAGTCCCTCGTCGGTGAACGTGGGCGGCATCCGCACGTCCACCACCGCGACGTCGGGCCGCTGAGTGCCGACCACCTCGCGCAAAGACGTCGCGTCGCCGACCATCGCGACCACCTCGTGGCCGCGTTCGGTCAGCAGTCCGGCCAGACCGTCCCGCAGGATGGCGCTGTCCTCGGCGATCACCACCCGCAGCGACCGGGGCGCGCTCACTGCGGACCCGCCATCGGCAACACCATGATCACCACGGTAGGCCCACCGGCGGGACTGTCGACGGTGAGTGTGCCGTCGACGGACTCGGCGCGGGCCGCCAGACCGGCCAGCCCGCTGCCACCCGCCGCGCCGGAACGGTGCGCACCACCGATTCCGTTGTCGCGCACGGTGATCACCAGGGAACGCGAGCCATCGGGCATCACGGTGACGGTAACCTCCGTCGCCCGTGCGTGTTTGACCACATTGGTGAGCAGTTCGGCGACCGAGAAATACGAGATCGCCTCGATCGCGGGACTCGGCCGCCGCGGCAGGTGGACGCGCAGCTCGACCGGCACCGCGCAGCGGGCGGTGAGCGTCTCCAGGGCGGGACCGAGACCGAGTTCGAGTGCGGGCGGGTGGATCCCACGGACCAGTTCGCGCAGCTCGGTCAGCGCCTCCTTGGCGCCGGCGCGGGCCTCGGCGACGAGATCGCCGGGATCACCGCCGGCGGCCAGGCGTTCCTCGGCCCTGCCGAGGGCCATCGCGATGGTGACCAGGCGCGCCTGCGTGCCGTCGTGCAGGTCGCGCTCGACCCGGCGCAGCGTCGCGGCGGCATCGTCGACCGCGGCCAGCCTGCCGGCGCGCAGCTCGGCCAGCTGCCGGTCTCGCGGTGTCGCCGCCAGCAGGTGGGTGATCAGCATCGCGTGCACCCAGCAGACGCCCCGGATCAGCCACGGCAGCGCGAAACACAGCGCGATGCCGATGCCGGACATGGCCAGCGCGCGGGGCCAGGTGTCGACATAGAACGAACCGAACTGCACGAGGCTGTGCCGCTCGACCCCGCTCTCGTCCACCTGGACCGGATCGAACAGCAGCCACGGAAGCGGGGAGATCGCCGTGAAGGCGACCATCGCGGTCACGACGAGGACGACATAGCCGACCGCGACGCCGAGCACGGACTGGGCGAGCAGGAACAGCGCGGCACGCCAGCTCACCCGATCGGTGAACGCGCTCTTCAGGAATCCGATCAGGCCCGGCCCACGGACGAAGGCCGGTGGCGCCTCGACCCGGAGGCCGAGCAGTGCCCCGCCGAGGGACCGGTAGATCCGCCCCCACACCCGGCCGCCGAGCAGGATCACCGCCAGCAGCGGGATGCCGACGAGGAAGATCGACGCGTACAGCCCGCCGCCGAAACCGAAGAACAGGTAGCACACGGCCACGCAGCCGAGTACGAACGACAGGATCAGGTAGCCGAGCTCCTTCCAGGTCCTGAGCCGGAAGGGCGCCTGCGCCACGGTGGCGAGCACCCCGCCGCGGTGGCCCTGGTCCGCCAGGCCGTCGATCACCTCGGTCTGCTCGCCGGAACTGCCGATGATCACGGTCGGCTCGGCTGGTGTGTGCGTCATGACTCTTATGGTTGCCGGGGCGTCCCGCGTTCTCGATGGAGCTGGCCACCGGGTCGGCGGTGTAGCCAGCTACACCTCACCCGGCAGTGCCTGCGGCGCTCACGCGGTGGCCGAGACGAAGGCGGCGGTGGCGGGGTAGCGGGCCAGGGATCGCCCCGCGGCGGCTTCCTCGGTGTCGGCGAGGAGCTCGTAGAGAGTGGCGGTGGAGCCGTGGGAACCGGCGGCGGCCGCGAGGATGGCTTCGCGGGATTCGACGGCGTCGCGGTGGTCGCCGAGGACGGTTTGGAGGCGTTTGGCGCGGGTGCCCAGATCGGTGGCGTCGGCGCCGAGGACCTCGCCCGCGGCCTCGCAGCAATAGCGTAAGCGCTTGGCGCCCTTGCGGATATCGTGCAGGATTTCGACTCGCTCGGCCGGTGCCGCGGTCGGTTCGGCGAAGACGAGTTTGCGCAGGCGCTTGCGGTCGTGGCGCACGATCTTGTCGAAGACGTGGCTGGCCTTCTCGTGTGCCAGGTCGGCGGCCAGCGGTGGCTCGGTGCGCCAGGCTCGCAGCACCTCGGCCAGGTGGCGGTAGCGCATGCCGTCCAGTTCGGTGAGCACGATCGCGTGCGCGTCGGTGTAGGCGTCCCTGGATGCCCCGACCAGCGCCTCGGTCACCTCGGTGGGGACCTCCTCGTGCCCGGCGAGCAGATCCTGGAACCGCGCGGCGCGCACCTCCGCGTCCCGCGCGACGCCGAGCAGATCGGCCAGCCACTTCAGTTCGGTCACGGTCGCCGCGGCCTGATGGTCGTCGAACAGGTCGCGATAGGAGCGAAGGACGCTGCGCAGCCTGCGCGTGGCCACCCGCATCTGGTGGACCGAGTCGTCGGCGTCGGCGCGCACGTCGGGTTCGGCGGCCAGTAGTCGGTCGATGTCCTCGCCGAGCGCCGCGACGACGGCTTTTCCGGCCCTGCGCGCCATGATGTCAGCCTATCTTCCCGAACGCATCGGTCGCCTCGACCAGGTGATGCGTGATGCCGGGTTCGTGGGCGGTGTGCCCGGCGTCCTCGACGATGTGCAGGGTGGAGCCCGGCCAGGCCCGCTGCAGTTCCCAGGCGCTCACGGCGGGACACACGATGTCGTGACGGCCCTGCACGATCACGCCGGGGATGTGGGCGATCCGATCGAGGTCACGCAGCAACTGTCCCTCGTCGAGGAATCCGCCGTGCCGGAAATAGTGGTTTTCGATCCGGGCGAAGGCCAGCGCGAAGCGCGCCTCGCCGGTCTCGGCGACCCGATCCGGTTGCGGCAGCAGCGAACTCGTCGCGCCTTCCCACGTCGACCACGCGACGGCGGCATCGAGGGAGACCTGCGGATCGGGGGAGTGCAGCAGCCGGTGATACACCTCGACCAGGTCGTCGCCGCGCTCCTCGACGGGGACCGGGGCCAGGAATTTCGCCCACTCGGCCGGGTACACGTTGCCCGCGGCGCCGTTGTAGTACCAGTCGATCTCCTTGCGCCGCAACAGGAAGATCCCGCGCAGCACCAGTTCGGTCACCCGTTCGGGATGGGCCTGGGCATAGGCGAGGCCGAGGGTGGAACCCCATGAACCGCCGAAGACCTGCCAGCGTTCGATGCCGAGGTGCGCGCGCAGCAGTTCCATGTCGGCGATCAGGTGCGGCGTGGTGTTGACCTCCAGGCTCGCGCCGTCGGCGATGTGCGGCACCGACTGCCCGCATCCGCGCTGATCGAACAGCACGATCCGGTACACCGCGGGGTCGAAGAACCGCCGCTGCAGCGGACTGGTGCCACCGCCGGGCCCGCCGTGCACGAACACCACCGGCTTGCCGTCGGGGTTGCCGCTGACCTCCCAGTACACCGACTGGCCATCGCCGACATCGAGCAGACCTTTGTCGAACGGCTCGATCGCCGGGTACAGCGCGCGCATCAGAACACCGATCCCGCAGCGAGATTCGGCAGGGCGAACGCGCCCGCGCGCACGGGACGGGCCTTCCAACGGCGATGCGGCATCGATACCCCTACTCGTGTCGACTATGTCGCCCTCGAGTCTGCCACCCGTCACCACCCGGCACACCCCCCGCCGAAACCCTGAGACGCCCACGTACCGCATCAACCAGCCACGCACGCCCCGACCTCGAGGAGGGGCAGGCCGCGCAGCGGCCGTCGCGGCCGTCCCGCCGGTCAGGTGCCGTTGCGTAGGCGACGAAGGAGCAAGCAACGGTGCCTGACCGGCGGGACAGGAGGGGCCGCGACCTCGAGCGCGCCAGCGCTCCAGAAACTCAGAAGCTGTGTTCCGGACCGGGGAACACGCCCCGGCGGACCTCGTCGGCGTAGGCGGCTGCGGCCGAACGCAGCTCGTCGCCGACATTGCCGAAGCGCTTGACGAACTTGGCGGTCTTGCCACTGCTGTAACCGGCCATGTCCTGCCAGACCAGCACCTGCGCGTCGCAGTCGGCGCCGGCGCCGATGCCGACGGTCGGGATGGTCAGCTTGTGGGTGACCTGGCCCGCCAGCTCGGCGGGAACCATCTCCATGACGACGGAGAACGCGCCGGCTTCCTGCACGGCGATCGCGTCGGCGATGAGCTGCTCGGCACCGTCGCCGCGGCCCTGCACCCGGAACCCGCCGAGGGTGTTGACGCTCTGCGGGGTGAAACCGATGTGCGCCATCACCGGGATGCCCGCCGCGGTGATCAGCGCGATCTGCTCGGCGACCCGTTCGCCGCCCTCGAGCTTGACCGCGTGCGCGCCGCCCTCCTTCATGAAACGGGTGGCGGTCGCCAGCGCCTGCTGCGGCGAGGACTCGTAGGTGCCGAAGGGCAGGTCGGCGACGACCAGCGCGTGCGGCGCGCCACGGACGACGCCGCGCACCAGGGGGATCAGTTCGTCGATGGTGATCGGCACGGTGGTGTCGTAGCCGTACACGACGTTGGCGGCGGAATCGCCGACCAGCAGGACCGGAATGCCCGCTTCCTCGAAGAGGCGCGCGGAGGAGTAGTCGTAGGCCGTCAGCATCGACCAGCGCTCGCCGTCGGCCTTCATCTGCTGCAGATGCTGGACGCGGGTCTTGCGACGGGGCTTGGCTTCGGCGGGAGTGGCACCGTAGGCAGGGGTCTGCTCATCGGATACGGACATCATCGTCCCTTTCGTCTGGTTCCTCGAGGCCCGTACCGGGTCCCCGGGTTTTTCTGACGAATCCAGTGTGCCACCTCGGCCCGAGCCGCTTTAAGGGCCGGTGCCGGTGTGATCGGTCACAGCGGTGGTTGGGCTACCGTGAAAGCGAGCCCTTTCGGGCGCATCGAGTTTGTGCGCCGTGCGGCGCGGAAAGGTGGGCCCACCGTGCAGCGTGGCAGGTTTGTCGTGCTCGTCGGCGCCGCGTGCGCGCTGATCGTCTCCGGATGCACCAGCGCCGAGACCAGCGCGCCCCGCGCCGAGCTGCCGCCCCCGCCCGACGGTCTGGCCCAGTTCTACGAGCAGCCCCTGGAGTGGGGTTCGTGCGAGGGCTTCGGCAGTCCGGAGGACCGGCTGCCGCCCAAGACCGAATGCGCGCGGATCACCGTGCCCGTCGACTACGCCCGCCCGGACGGCCCGACCGCCCAGGTCGCGATGTCGCGGATTCCGGCCACCGGCGACAAGATCGGTTCGCTGCTGATGAACCCCGGTGGGCCCGGTGTCTCCGGGCTGTCGATGGTCACCGTCGGCAACCGCACCGAACTGGCCGACCGATTCGACCGGGTCGGCTTCGATCCGCGCGGCGTCGGGTCCTCGCTGCCCGCGATCGTGTGCCTGACCCCGCAGCAGGCCGACGCCGAGCGCGCGGAGCCACCGACCGACAACACCCCGGCGGGCATCGCCGAGGCCGAGGCCGACAACCGGGAATACGCCGACCGCTGTGTCGAGCGCAGCGGCACCGAGCTGCTCACCCATGTCGGCACCCGCGAGGTCGTCCAGGACATGGACGTGATGCGCGCGGTTCTCGGCGATCCGAAGCTGAGCTACCTCGGCTACTCCTACGGCACTCGGCTCGGCTCGGCCTACGCCGAGAAGTTCCCGCAGAACGTGCGCGCCCTCGTGCTCGACGGCGCTGTCGACTCCTCCCAGGACCCGGTGCAGGAATCGCTGCGCCAGGCCGCAGGCTTCCAGGGCGTGTTCAACGCCTACGCCGCCGAGTGCGCGCAGAGCGCCGACTGCCCGCTCGGCACCGATCCGGCGCAGTCGGTGGCCCGGTTCCGCGCACTGGTCGCCCCGCTGGAGACCACGCCCGCCGCGACGACCGACCCGCGCGGGCTCAGCTACGGCGACGCGATCACCGGCGTCCAGCAGGCCCTCTACAGCGACGACCTGTGGAGCATCCTCACCGAGGGCCTGACCGAACTGCGCGACGGACGCGGCGACACCCTGCTGCAGCTGGCCGACATGTATGACGGCCGCCGCGAGGACGGCACCTACGCCAACATCCAGGACGCCTTCAACGCCATCCGCTGCGTCGACGATCCCCGGATCACCGATCCCGCGGTCGTCGCCCGCCAGGACGCCGAGTACCGCAAGGCCGCGCCCTTCCTCGACGACGGCAAGGGCACCGGCGCCGCCCCGCTGGAGCTGTGCGCCGCCTGGCCGGTGCCCAACACCAGCACACCCCACCGGGTATCCGCCCCGGGCCTGCCGACCACGGTCGTCGTCTCCACCACCGATGACCCCGCGACGCCGTACCAGGCCGGTGTCGACCTGGCCGCCCAGCTGGGCGCCGAGCTGATCACCTTCCGCGGAAACCGGCACACCGCGGCCCTGGTCGCGGGCGACCGCTGCGTCGACGACGCGGTCATCAACTACCTGGTCGACCTCGCCGCGCCCGGCACCGGACTCGCCTGCTGATCGACACCGCGGCGCACCGCGCGCCGTCAGTCCGGGTGAGATGTGCGAAGGATGTGACGAGATCGCACAACGCGAGCGTGTATGTAACACGGATTTAACGCCGGGTGCTTACGCTCGCCGGTATGGATCGCCAGAAGGAATTCGTGCTGCGGACGCTCGAAGAGCGGGACATCCGCTTCGTCCGTCTCTGGTTCACCGACGTGCTGGGCTATCTGAAGTCCGTCGCCATCGCGCCCGCCGAGCTGGAGGGCGCCTTCGAAGAGGGCATCGGCTTCGACGGTTCGGCCATCGAAGGCTTCGCGCGCGTATCCGAGGCGGACATGGTCGCGCGGCCCGATCCGTCGACCTTCCAGGTGCTGCCCTGGGCCACCTCCAAGGGCCACCAGCACTCGGCCCGCATGTTCTGCGACATCACCATGCCCGACGGTTCGCCGTCGTGGGCCGACCCGCGCCACGTGCTGCGCCGTCAGCTCAACAAGGCCGCCGACGTGGGCTTCAGCTGCTACGTGCACCCCGAGATCGAGTTCTTCCTGCTGGAGAACGGCCTCAAGAACGGCGAGCCGGTGCCCGCCGACAACGGCGGCTTCTTCGACCAGGCCGTGCACGACTCGGCCCCCAACTTCCGCCGCCACGCCATCGACGCGCTCGAGTCGATGGGCATCTCGGTGGAGTTCAGCCACCACGAGGGCGCCCCCGGCCAGCAGGAGATCGACCTGCGCTACGCCGACGCGCTGTCGATGGCCGACAACGTGATGACCTTCCGCTACCTCATCAAGGAGGTCGCGATCGACGAGGGTGTGCGCGCCACGTTCATGCCCAAGCCGTTCGCCCAGTACCCCGGCTCGGCCATGCACACCCACATGAGCCTGTTCGAGGGCGAGTCCAACGCCTTCGCCGACCCCGACGACCCGGAGAACCTGTCCTCGACGGCGCGCTCGTTCATCGCGGGCATCCTCGAGCACGCCCCCGAGATCAGCGCCATCAGCAACCAGTGGGTGAACTCCTACAAGCGCCTCATCCACGGCGGCGAGGCGCCGACGGCGGCCTCCTGGGGCCGGTCCAACCGCTCGGCGCTGGTGCGCGTGCCGATGTACACGCCGAACAAGTCCTCCTCGCGGCGCGTCGAGATCCGCAGCCCAGATTCGGCCTGCAACCCGTACCTGACCTTCGCGGTGCTGCTCGCCGCCGGTCTACGCGGCATCGAGAAGGGCTACACCCTGCCGCCCGAGGCCGAGGACGACGTGTGGGCGCTGACCGACGCCGAGCGTCGCGCCATGGGCTTCCGCTCGCTGCCCGGCACCCTCGACGAGGCGCTGCAGGCGATGGAGCGTTCGGAGCTGGTCGCCGAGACGCTCGGTGAGCACGTCTTCGACTTCTTCCTGCGCAACAAGCGCCGGGAATGGGCCGATTACCGCAGCCAGGTGACGCCGTGGGAGCTCAAGGAGTACCTCAGCCTGTGACACACGTCCGGCGCGCCGGGCGTGACGCAGTCGATGCCGGGACCCTGTACTTTTAGGACATGGTCCGGCCACCGACTGCCCGCTCCGCTGTTCCCGGCGTCGGCAGGCTCGGCTTGCTAGAGCCCACCGCGGCGGATTCCCTGCACCAGCTCGGCTGGGACAACGTCGACGGCGTGCCCGTGCTCTGGGCGCTGTCGCGTTCCCCCGACGCCGACCTGGCGCTGTCGACCTTCGTGCGGCTGCGTGAGTCGCTCGGAAACGACTGGGCCGAACTGGATTCGGCGATCCGCTCCGACATCACGCTGCGCGGCAGGCTGTTCGGGCTGCTCGGTTCATCGACCGCGTTCGGTGACCATCTCGTCGCCGCACCCGCCGCGTGGAAGATCCTGCGCGAGAACCGGATTCCCGACCGCGACGAACTGATCGCCGACCTGCTCGACGCGGTCGACGCGAAACCCGAGACCGGGCACAACGCCGGGCCGATGCTGTTCCGGGCCGGTATCGCCGGGCCCGAGGCGATCGCGTTGCTGCGCAGCAGGTATCGCGATCAGCTGATGCTGCTGGCCGCGGTCGATCTGGCCTCCACCGTCGAGAACGAGCCGGTGCCGCCGTATCAGGTGGTCGGCAGGCATCTGTCGGATCTGGCCGACGCCGCACTCACCGCCGCGCTGTCGGTCGCGGTCGCGCGGGTGTGCAAGAACGGTCCGGTGCCGGTGCGCCTGGCGGTGATCGCGATGGGCAAATGCGGTGCGCGCGAACTGAACTACGTCAGCGACGTCGACGTGGTGTTCGTCGCCGAACCGGCCGACGCGACCGCGACCCGGCTGGCCGCGGAGCTGATGAGCGTCGCCAGCTCGGCCTTCTTCGAGGTCGACGCGGCCCTGCGTCCGGAGGGCAAGGCGGGCGCGCTGGTGCGCACGCTCGACTCCCACCTCGCCTACTACAAGCGCTGGGCCCGCACCTGGGAGTTCCAGGCGCTGCTGAAGAACCGGCCGATGACCGGGGATCTGGAGCTCGGGCAGCAGTACCGCGACGCGCTGATGCCGATGGTGTGGACCGCATCGGAACGTCCCGACTTCGTCGCCGACGTGCAGGCGATGCGCCGCCGGGTGGAAGACCTGGTCCCCGCCGACCTGCGCGAGCGCGAACTCAAACTCGGCGCCGGCAGCCTGCGCGATGTCGAATTCGCCGTGCAGCTGCTGCAATTGGTGCACGGGCGGGTCGACGACTCGCTGCACGCCACCAATACCGTCGAGGCGCTCACCGCGCTCGCGGCGGGCGGCTACGTCGGCCGGGACGACGCCGCCAACCTCACCGCCTCCTACGAATTCCTGCGCCTGCTCGAGCACCGCCTGCAATTGCAGCGGCTCAAGCGCACCCACACCCTGCCCGCCGCCGACGACGAGGAGGGCATGCGCTGGCTGGCCCGCGCCGCCCACATCCGCCCGGACGGCCGCCAGGACGCGGTCGGCGTGCTCGAGACCGACATCCGCCGCAATTCCCTGCGGGTGCGGCGGCTGCACGCCAAGCTGTTCTACCGCCCGCTGCTCGATGCGGTCGCCCGGCTCGACTCCGACGCGCTGCGGCTGAGCCCCGACGCCGCCGTCCGCCAGCTCGCCGCCCTCGGCTACGGCGCCCCCGCCAACGCGCTCGGGCATCTCAAAGCGCTCACCGGTGGCGTCTCTCGCAAGGGCCGCATCCAGGCACTGCTGCTGCCGACCCTGCTCGAATGGCTCGGTGACACACCGAATCCCGACGCCGGACTGCTCGCGTACCGCCGGGTGTCCGAGGGCCTCGACGACCAGATCTGGTTCCTGCGCGAACTGCGCGACGAAGGGGCCATCGCCCAGCGCCTGATGATCGTGCTCGGCTCCTCGGAATACCTGCCCGACCTGCTGATCAACGCGCCCGAAACGATTCGCATGTACGCCGACGGACCGGGCGGCCCGCAGCTGCTCGGCCCGCAACCGGAGGACGTGGCCCGCGGCATCCAGACCGCGGCGGCCCGCTACGACGACCCGAATCGCGCTGTCGCGGCGGCCCGTTCGCTGCGCAGGCACGAACTGGCGCGCGTCGCCTCGGCCGATCTGCTCGGCATGCTCGACGTGCCACAGGTGTGCGCCGCGCTGTCCTCGGTGTGGGTGGCGGTGCTCGAGGCCTCGCTCAGCGCGGTCATCCGGGCGTCGGAGGCCGAGCGGGGCGCGCCCGCGCCCGCCGACTTCGCGGTGATCGGCATGGGCAGGCTCGGCGGCATGGAGCTCGGCTACGGCTCCGACGCCGATGTGCTGTTCGTCTGCGACCCGCGTCCCGGCGAGGACGAGACCACGGCTGTGAAGTGGGCCGTCGGCATCGCCGAGAAGGTGCAGCGGCTGCTGGGGGCGCCGAGTACCGATCCGCCGCTGCAGGTCGACGCCGGATTGCGGCCGGAGGGCCGCAACGGCGCCCTCGTCCGCACCCTGGCGGCCTATCAGGCCTACTACGACCAATGGGCCCAGCCGTGGGAGGTGCAGGCGCTGCTGCGCGCGCACCAGGTGGCGGGCGATCAGGACCTGGGTTTGCGGTTCTTGCACGTCATCGACCCGATCCGGTACCCGGCGGGCGGTGTGTCGGCCGATGCGGTCCGCGAGATCCGCCGCATCAAGGCCCGCGTCGACGCCGAGCGGCTGCCGCGCGGCGCCAACCCCGCCACGCACACCAAGCTGGGTCGTGGTGGGCTCGCCGACATCGAATGGACCGTGCAACTGCTGCAGTTGCGCCACGCCCACGAGGTGCCCGCCCTGCACAACACTTCGACGCTGCAATCGCTCGACGTCATCGAGGTCGAAGGCATCCTCGAGCCCGAAGACGTTGCGCTGCTGCGTGAATCGTGGATCACCGCCACCGCGGCCCGCAACGCGCTCGTCCTGGTCAAGGGCAAGCCGACCGATCAGCTCCCCGGCCCGGGCCGTCTACTATCGGCGGTCGCGCGGGTGGCGGGCTGGCCCACCGACGACGGCAGCGAGTTCCTCGACAACTACATGCGCATCACCCGTCGCGCGAAAGCGGTGGTGGAGCGGGTCTTCGGGGGATGAGGGCATGAGAAAGGCCCCGCACCAATGGTGCGGGGCCTTTCTAGCTCACGCTGAAATCAGATCGCGCGGACGTCCTGGGCCTGCGGGCCCTTCTGGCCCTGGCCGACCTCGAACTCCACCCGCTGACCCTCTTCGAGGGACTTGAAGCCCGAGCCGCCGATGGCGGAGTAATGCACGAAGACGTCGGGGCCGCCTCCGTCTTGGGCGATAAAGCCGAAGCCCTTCTCGCCGTTGAACCACTTAACAGTGCCTTGAGTCATGGTGTTTAAAAGTCTTTTCCGTAGATGAGCCATGGCGATCTCTGTGATCAGCCCAGTCTCAGCAACCTAGTATGCCATACTCACCGACAAACTGCGCGTTGGGCTTGATCACACAATGATCTGGGCGGAGTCTGCGGCGACACACGGCGTGTCGGGGCCGCGGATCGCGGCGGCGAGCGCCGAGGTCACATCTCGGCGCTCGGTATGCCAATCTGGGCGACATGGGTGAGACGAACGATGAGCGCTCCGGACACGTCGACCTGGCCTTGCGGGTGCTCGACGCGCACGTCGCATTCACCAAGGACCAGCTGCTGCAGCCCGCGGGTTTCCGCGAACTCGTCGTCGACGAGGTGGACGGTCTGCTCGCCGAGGCGCAGGAACTGACGCTGGCCGAGGCCGTCACACGCGACCAGATCAAGGACGTCGCGCACAAGTACGCGGTGCAGATCCCGGTCGAGGGCGCGATCCCCGAACTAGTCGGCGAGATCGCCGCCCGGCTGTACAACCACCGCGCCCAGGACGAGACCCCGGTCGGCGACGTCGTGGACAACCGCCGCTTCGACGAGCTGGTCTCGGCCGTGGCCGACATGGAGGTCTCCCACCGGCTGGTGCGGCTGGTACTCAACAGCCCGGTCACCGTCGACGCCTGCGTCGAAGCCGTGCAGCGCGCCGTCGTCACCGCGGTCGACGAGGGCAGGCACGCCGACGGCGGCGGACTGGCGCAGTCGCTGCGCGTCGCGCTCGCCCGGCTGGCCGAGCCCGCGCTGCCCGCGATCGAGAACGGCGTCGGCCGCCTCACCCGCACCGGGGCGCGATTCGTGTTGCGCGGCAACCGCGACGACGCCGACGACGTCCTGCTCGACGCCGCTCGTGAGACCTGGCGCAAGCACACCGGCGACGCGGTCGGCGGCTTCCGCGACCTGGTCTCGGCCAACGATGTGGAAGACGCCGTCGTCCTCACCTTCGAGTTCTGGCGCACCTTCCGCGACACCGACTACTTCCACGCGCTGCTGGACGAGGGCATCGATCACGTCTTCGACAAATACGGCGACACCCCACTGGCCGAACTGCTCGCCGAGCTCGGCATCGGGCGTGAGGACATGATCGAGGAGGCCTTGCGTTTCGGCCCCTCGGTGCTCGGAAAGCTCGACGAGCGTGGCTATCTCGACACCGTGGTCCGGCGCAGGCTGGCGCCGTTCTACGCCTCCGACGCGTTCCGTGCCGCGGTGGCGGATACGCGCTAGCGCGAAGCGTCAACCCGCGAGTCCTGTTCGGCCGCTGGCGCGTCGGTGTTTGTCGGTACGATCCGTGTAAGGATGGAGCGCCTGCGCTACCGGATCGCGATCGAAAGGCTGCCGTGACACGTCTGTCCTCCCTGCTCGACCAGATCGACTCCGGAGCGGTGCTGCTGCCGGAATTCCAGCGCGGTTATGTGTGGAACAGGGACCAGGTGCGCGGGCTCATGCGGTCGCTGTATCTCGGGTATCCGGTCGGCGGACTCCTGGTGTGGGAAACCGGCTCCGAGGACATCGCCGTGCGCGGCGGGGCGGGCGGGTCGGGACTGCGGCAGCTGCTGCTCGACGGTCAGCAGCGCATCACCACGCTCTACGGCATCCTGCGCGGCCGCGCGCCGTCGTTCTTCGAGGGCGACGCCGTCGCCTTCACCGGACTCCATTTCGACGTCGACCGTGAGGTTTTCGAGTTCCAGATCCCCGGCCGCGACACCGCGCCGACCTGGATCGATGTCACCGAGCTGTTCGCGCACGGCCCGGTGCACTACCTGCCCCGGTTCACCGACGTCGCGCAGGAAACCCTCGCCGCCTATCTCGACCGGTTGAACAAGCTGCGCGAGATCACCCACCGCGAGTTCAACGTCGAGACCATCACCGGCTCCGATCGCACCGTCGACGAGGTCGTCGACATCTTCAACCGGGTCAACTCCGGTGGCACCAAACTGTCCAAGGGCGACCTGGCGCTGGCGACGCTGTGCGCACAGTGGCCGCAGGCCCGCGGCAACCTGCGCGACCACCTGATCCGCTGGGACAAGGACGGCTACACCTTCACCCTGGACTGGTTGCTGCGCAACGTGATCGCCGTCGGCAACGGCCGCGCGCACTTCGACGCCCTCGGCGATCTCTCGCCCGCGGAGTTCGAGCAGGCGCTGACCGCGACGTCCACCCAGGTGGACACCTTCCTCGACACCGTGGCCGGTCGCCTCGGCCTCGACCACGACCGAGTCCTCATGGGGCGCTACGCGATTCCCGTGGTGACCAGGCTGCTGTTCCTCAACGGCGGCCGCTTCGACGACGACCTGCACCGCGACCGGGTCCTGTACTGGTACATCCACTCCGCGCTGTGGGGCCGCTTCAGCGGCTCCACCGAGACCTTCCTGCAGCAGGACTACGACACCCTCGAACGCGGCGGCATCAACGGGCTCATCGCCTCGCTGGAGCGGCTGCGCGGCGGCTCGCTCGACCTGTGCGCCGACGATTTCGCCGGCGCCACCAGGGGCTCGCGGTTCTATCCGCTGCTGTACCTGCTGACCCGCGTCGACGGTTCGCGCGACCTGGGCACCGGATCCGAGCTCGGCATCGAGCAGTTCGGCGAGCGCTCGCCGGTGCAGGTGCACTACCTGTTCCCGAAGACCACGCTGCGCGATGCCGGATACGAGCGCAACGAGATCAACGCGATCGCCAACTTCTGCTTCCTCAGCCCCGGCTCGGAAGCGGAGCTCGGCGAACGCGAGCCCGCCGACTACCTCGCCGAGATGGAGCGCAGGCATCCGGGAGTGCTCGCCTCACAATGGATTCCGACCGATCCGGCGCTGTGGCGGGTCGAGAACTACCGCGAATTCCTCCGTGCCCGCCGCAAGTTGCTGTCCGCGGCCGCCGACGCCTTCCTCGAGCAGTTGCGCACCGGCACCCTGCACCGGCCGACGCTGCTGTCCGTCGGCGTCGCCGGGGTGACCATCGGCGATCCGGCGGTGGACCAGGTGAACGCGCTCGTCGACGATCTCATCGCCGACGGTTTCGGTTTCCCGCTGCTCGACAGCGAGGTCTCCGACCCGGTGACCGGCCGCGAACTCGCTGTCGCCGAAGCCTTCTGGCCCGACGGCTTGCAGCCCGGCGTCGGCATGCCGGTGGTGCTGGTGCTCGAGCCGGCCAACGCCGACCTCACCCGGCTCGCCCAGCTCGGTTACGCGGTGTTCACCTCCGTCGACGCCCTGCGCGGCTATGTCGACAACCTGCGCGTCGAGGCCTCCGGTGACACCGGCCTCTACGGCCCCGCCGCCGACGTCGCCGCACTGGCCGACCGCCTGCCCGCCACCTGGGTCGGCAACTCCGAGCAGGTCTGGTTCCGCTTCGCCTGGAACCAGCTCGAGCGCGACCGGGCCGAAAGCCCCGACGCGGCACTGGAACCCGAGCAGGTCGCCCTGCGCTACATCGCCCTGTGGGCGCTGACCCGCACCTTCTACATCCACGCCTTCGACCAGGGCAATCCGGGGGAGTGGCGCTACTACCTCGGCGACGCCATCGGCCCAGCCCCGCTGGTGCCCCGCGATTGGCTGGCCCGGCGCGCCGTCGAATCCGGCGCACTGGCCCCCGGCGCCGCCCCCGGCGACGAGGACATCGCGATCGCCCTGGTCCACGGCGTCATCGAGGTGGTCGAGGACGTCGCCACCGCCCTGGCCCACCTCCTCGGCGGCCCCGGCCTGTTCGCGTCCCTCTGGGCTTCGGCGGGCGCCGCCGAACACTACGGCTACCCCCTGTCCACCGACCAGATCAACGACCTCATCAACCAGGTCGTCAACGACCCGGCCTCCCGAAAGATCCAGGCCTACAACTGGATCGAGGCAGGGCTGCCGCTCTAGGGCGTAGCGGTCGCGCGTTGGAACGTGGTGACGAAGTCACGCAGCGCGGTGCGGTCCTCGGTGTCGACCGGGCGGTAGCCACGGGCGGCTTCGACCGTGACCGCTGTGCCCTTGCGGAGCGGGAGTTCGGTCCAGCACACGGGGAGCACCGGCAGCTGGATGGTGCGGTCGTCGACGGTCAGGGTGAGCGCGGAGGTGTAGCGCCCCGCGACCGTCATCAGCTCCTCGACCGCGTCCTCGGTGAGCGGGCCGGCCGCCGTGAATTCCTCGATGTACATGCCGCCTCCTTCCGCGCCAGTGTATGCCCCACAGAAATCTCTCAAGGCCGCCATAAGTGGGCCGCAATGTCGCCTGCATAGGGTGAGGCGCATGATGCGTGAATGGATGGAACGAGCCTTGCTCGTCCTGGGGTGGGGCGCAGTGATCACGGCGGTGGCCGGGATCGTGTTGCATGTCGGGAACTGGTCGCAGCGGTCGATGGTGTTGCTGGCCTCGGGGGCGATGTGGCTGATGCTCGGCGCGGTCGTCGGGTTGATCTTGCTGCTGGTCGCGCGGAGCTGGCGCAGCTCGGTCGCCGGGGTGGTGGTGCTGGTCGGCGCGCTGTGGCTGGTTGTGCCGTCCTACATTCCGGAGAGCCGCGCGGCCGCGGGGCCGGAACTGGTTGTGTTGCAGTCGAATATCCTCTTCGGCCAGGCAGACCCAGCCGCAGTGGTCGCTGCGGTGCGGGACAACAACGTCGACGTGCTCACCATCGAGGAACTGACCGTCGACGCGATCACGCGCTTGCGTACGGCGGGACTGGATAGCTTGCTGCCTTACGTCTATCTGGAACCGGCCAAGTCCGGCGGCGGTGGCACCGGCATCTACAGCCGATACCCGTTGCGCGACACCGAGAAATACGACGGTTTCATCATGAGCAATATCTCCGCGACGATGGACCATCCGCAGCGCGGCCCGATCTCGGTCTTCGCCTTCCACCCGATCCCGCCGAACCTCGACTTCGCCGCGTGGTCGGCGGAGATGCGCCGGGTCGACGAGATCCTCGCCGCCACCAGCGCGCCCGCGATCGTCGGCGCGGATTTCAATGCCACCCAAGATCATTCGGCCTACCGGGCCCTGCTCGACGGTCCGTTCGCGTCGGCCGCCGACCAGACCGGCGACGGCATCCTGCTCACCTTTCCCGCGGATCGGCGGTGGGGACCGGTGATCGGCATCGATCACGTTCTCGTCGCAGGTGGAGTGGCGCAACAGGTTCGCACGCTCACCATCCCCGGCACCGATCACCGCGCGGTGCTGGCTTCGGTGCGGATGGACAGCTGACCGATCTCGTTTACCATGTGAGCGCTCGACAGCGGACCGCCAGGCGTCCGCGTCATTCCCGGGGAGGAACAGCCGATGATCAGACATCGATGGGGAATTGCCGTGTCCGCGGCACTGGTGAGCGTCGGCATGCTCGTATCCGGTTGCACGGCGACAACGGTCGCCAGTGACCAGGCGGTGCCGGCCATGGACAACCCGTGGGAGGTGGCGGGCGCGACGTCGAACAGCGGGCCGAGCGGATCACGCCCCGGGGTGCCCGACACCGACAAGAAGGCCGAGAACGGCGACAACGGCAAGATCGACAAGCTCGCGCTCAACGCCATCGCCGATATCGAAGAGTATTGGCAGACCGAGTATTCCAAGACCTTCCGCGGCAATTTCAAGCCCGCCTCGAAGTACATCTCGTGGTCGGCCAAGGCGCCGGAGGCGGAATCGGTGCAGTTCTGCAAGAGCAGCACCTACAAGCTGGTCAACGCCGCGTACTGCCCGCTCGACCACACCATCGGCTGGGACCGTTCGGTCCTGCTGCCGCTGCTGGTCGACAAGTACAAGGAGATGTCGGTGGTGATGGTGCTGGCCCACGAGTACGGCCACGCCATCCAGTCCCAGGCCGACCTGCTGCGCGGCTTCCTCACCGACGCCCTGGTGAAGGAACAGCAGGCCGACTGCCTGGCCGGTGTCTTCCTGCGCCATGTCGCCGAGGGCAACTCCAAGCACTTCACCCTCAACACCACCGACGGCCTCAACGGCGTGCTCGGCGCGACCGTCGCCGTGCGCGACCGCGACCCCAATGATCCCGACGCCGTGCACGGTTCGGCGTTCGAGCGGGTCACCGCGGTGCAGATGGGGTACACCGAGGGCGCCAAGTCCTGCAAGGGCATCAACAAGGAGGAGATCGAGAAGCGCCGCGGCGGCCTGCCGGTCACCTTCGAGGACGGCGAGCGCGATGAGCAGCTGCCGGTGAACCAGGAGACCCTGAGCACGCTGGCCACCCAGCTGGGCAAGTCGATGCCGGTGCAGAACGCGCCGAAGTTCGACTACGCGGGCGTCACCCGCAACTGCTCCTCGACCACCACGACCGAACCGGTGTCGTACTGCCCGGGCAGCAACACCATCGGCACCGACCTGCCCGCCATGGCCAAGCGCGCGGGCGAGGGTGCCAGTGGCAAGGAGGAGCCGCTGTCCGCGGTGGTCACCGGCGACTACAACGCCGCGGTGGTCTTCGTGTCCCGCTACGCCCTCGCGGTGCAGCAGGATCGCAAGCTGTCACTGACCGGCGCCGAGTCGGCGGGTCTGCGCACCGCGTGCCTGTCCGGTGCGCTGACCACGAAACTCAGTGAGCCGAGCAGTGATCCGCGCCTGTCGGCAGGCGACCTCGACGAGGCCGTGTCCGGCCTGCTCGCCGACGGCCTCGCGGCCGCCGACGTCAACGGCAAGGTGGTGCCGAGCGGCTATCAGCGCCTCGAGGCGTTCCGCACCGGCGTCCTCGACGGCGAACAGGCCTGCCTGAACCAGTTCAAGTAGTCAGCGCGCCGCGGGCAGTGACCGCAGGGAGCTGAGGGTGTTCGCCACCGCGCGGGCGGCCTCGGCTCCCTTTGTCACGAAGTGGTTGGTGTAGTAGTCGACGTGCTCGCTGTGCTCGTGGAAGTGGTGCGGGGTGAGCACCACCGAGAACACCGGCACGTCGTTGTCGAGCTGCACACGCATCAGGCCATCGATCACCGCGGTGGCGACGAAGTCGTGGCGGTAGATGCCGCCGTCGACGACCAGCGCCGCGGCCACGATCGCCTCGTAACGGCCGGTGCGGGCCAGGCGCTGGGCGTGTAGCGGGATCTCGAAGGCGCCGGGGACGTCGAACACCTCGACAACGGCGGGGTCGAACCCCAGGCCGGCGTATTCGGCGAGGAAGCCCTCGTGAGCCTTGGTGACGATGGAGCTGTGCCAGCTGGCGCGGATGAAGGCGACGGCGCCGGTAGACGTGGTTCCCATGGGCGGAGTCTACTAGGTTCTAAGTTACTCGTCGGTAATATGCCGGGACAGCCAGTCGGTGACATCACCGATGACCTGATCGCGCTCGGGTTCGTTGAACACCTCGTGGAACAGCCCCGGATAGCGCAGCACCGTCACGTCGGCCGAGCCGTTGTCGCGTTCGATCAGGTCCGACCCCGACGGCGCGGCGATGGTGTCGGCGGTGCCGTGCAGCACCAGCAGCGGCGCAGTGAGCGCGCCGAGTCGCTGCTTCACCAGCGCGGTGTGCTGCAGGATCTCCACCGCGGTGCGGGCCGGCAGCTTGCCACGGAACACCAGCGGGTCGTCGTCGTAGGCGCGCACCACCTCGGGATCGCGGCTGATCGTCGACGAATCCAGGGTCAGCACACCGAGATTCGGGGCGAACCTGGTCAGCAGCGGGGCGGCAAGGCGCTGCACCGGATTGCCCAGCGGGATGTCGAGCGGGGGTGCCGACAGCACGATCCCGGCCACGTCGACCGGCCCGCGAGTGGCCAGATGCAGCACCACCAGGCTGCCCATCGAATGTCCGAGCAGGAAGCGCGGCACCCCGGGGTGGGCCGTGCCCGCGACATCGAGCAGCGTCGCGACATTGTCGGCGGCGGCGTGCATCGACCCGATATTGGCCGCGGCGCCCTCCGACAGGCCGTGCCCGATGTGGTCGAGCGCGTACACCGCGAATCCGGCCGCGGCGAGCTTGTCGCCCACATACTCGTAGCGCCCCGAGTGCTCGGCGATCCCGTGCACCAGGACGACCACGCCCTGCGGCGCGGCCTCGGGTTGCCAAGCGCGCCAGACGATCCGGCCGCCGTTGCCGGTGAATTCGCCTGTGTCCGTCGTCATCGCTGCGCTCCTTCTTCGGGGCCTGGCACCACCGCGAGCCGCTCGAGCAGGCGCCGGTTGAACTCGATCAGTCGAGCGTAGTTGAGCCTGGAGATCCGCTCGTCGGTTCCGTGGATGCGTTCCAGGTCGGCCGCGGTCAGCACGATCGGCGCGAAGTTGCAGCGGGTCTGTGCCAGGCCGTCGTAGTGCCGGGAGTCGGTGGCGCCGGGCACGATCCCGGTGGTCGTCACGATGCCGGGGACAACGCCGGTGGCGAGCTCGGCGATCAGCTCGAACGCGGGACCGGGGCCGGTGACCTGCGAGGGTTCCGACGCGGGCCCGACCAGGTCGATCGCAACACCGATGTCGCGGATCACCCGGCGGCAGTGTGCGAGCACCGCCGACACCGAATCACCGGGCAGGATCCGGAAATTCACCAGCGCCTCGGCGCTCTGCGGCAGCACATTGGCCTTCACGCCGCCCCGGATCACCGTCGGCGCGGTCGTCGTGCGGACCAGGGCCTCCGTGGTCGGGCCCGCCGCCAGGATCCGCGCGATGAGCGGCCCGGCGAGCGTGGACAGTCCCCGCGTCTCGGTGAATTCGAGCAGCCTGCGCCGCGGTTCGGGCAGGGCGACCCGCATCCGGGCGAGCATGTCGGTGATCACCGGGGTCAGCCGCAACGGCATCGGATGGTCCTGCACCCGCGCGACGGCGCGCGCGATCCGCCCGACCGCGGTCTGCTTGCCGGGCATCGACGAGTGCCCGCCGGTCTCGGTGACCGAAAGCCGCACCGTCGCATAGCCTTTCTCGCCGAGCATGATGCTGGCCACCGGCCGGTCCACCCCGTCGGCGACGCCGTCGGTGATCACCCCGCCCTCGTCGAGCAGCAGATCGGCGCGCACCCCCTCGGCGCGCAGATGCTCGGCCATCCGGACCGCGCCGCCGTCACCGAAGACCTCCTCGTCGTGGCCGAAGGCCAGATAGACGGTGCGCCGCGGACGGATTCCCGTGCCGAGCGCCCACTCGACCGCCTCCAGCACGGCGAGCACCCGGCTCTTGTCGTCGATCGCGCCCCGGCCCCAGATGAACTCCGCGTCGACGACACCGGCGAACGGGGGATGGGTCCAGCGCTGCGGATCGTCGACCGGGACCACGTCCTGGTGGGCCAGCAGGATCGCCGAGGCGTGCCCTGGCTCGGCGCCGTCCCAGCGGTAGAGCCTGCTGCGGCCGAAGGTGGTCACGGTCAGTTCGGCGTGCACCCGCGGGAACGAGGCCTCGAGGTGCTCGGCCAGCCGGGCGAACTCCGCGTCGGCGGTGTGCGCGGGATCCTCGGTCGAGACCGTCACGCACCGCAGGGCCGCGGCCAAGCGTTCGGCGACCTCGTCGTCGACGCCGTCGGTGACAGGGGAGCTTGCCGGGTTCTCGGTGATCGGGCGCATCCTAGGCATTCTTGCCCGTGCTCGGCCCGTTCGCCGCCGAAGGCGTCCGAATCGCCGTATTCGTGTCGGAGCGTCATGCGGTCCGACGGGCCGGGGGAGGGGCATCTAAGCTGAGAGACATGGCAGGAGGCAAGGGCGGCAAGCCGTCGAAGGAAGCCAGGGCCGCGGCTAAAGCGGCCCGCAAGCAGGCATCACGCGAACGGCGTCAGCAGTTGTGGCAGGCGTTCAACATGCAGCGCAAGGAAGACAAGGCGCTGCTGCCGCTGATGATCGGCGCACTCGTCGGCACCACGGTGGTCTTCTTCCTCATCGGTCTGATCTTCGACATGCAGTGGTTCCTGCTGCCGCTTGGTCTGCTGCTCGGTGTGCTGTTCGCGTTCATCATCTTCGGACGTCGCGTGCAGAAGAACGTCTACCGCAAGGCCGAGGGCCAGGCGGGTGCCGCCGCGTGGGTGCTGGAGAACCTGCAGGGCAAGTGGCGGGTCGCCAACGGCGTCGCGGCCACCACCCAGCTCGACGCCGTGCACCGCGTCATCGGCCTGCCCGGCGTGATCTTCGTCGCCGAGGGCTCGCCGCAGCGGGTGAAGTCGCTCATCGCGCAGGAGAAGAAGCGCACCGCCCGCCTGGTCGGTGACACCCCCATCTACGAAGTGATCGTCGGCAACGACGAGGGCCAGACCCCGCTCAAGGATCTGCAGAAGTTCCTCACCAAGCTGCCGCGCAATATCGACGTCAAGCGGATCGACCAGATCGAAGGCAGGCTGACGGCCCTCAGCTCGCGCAGCGGCCCGGCCATGCCGAAGGGCCCGATGCCCCCCGGCGCCAAGATGAAGGGCATGCAGCGCGCCATCCGCCGCCGCTGAGCCCCACCGATCGCCGCGAGCCCGGCACCTGACCGCAGG
>NZ_JBSGVD010000053.1:0-31514 GCF_053608285.1 Nocardia sp. NPDC055053
GGGGCGGGGGGGGGGGGGGGGGGGGGGGGGGGCCGGGGGGCGGGGGGGGGGGGGGCGGGGGGCCCCCCGGGGGGGGTCGTCGCCCTGCGCGGGCCGGAGTCCTACGTCATCGACGACGCCGGCCTCGACCTGCCCGGCGCGGTACTGCAGGCGCTCGGGCAGTCCGAGGCGCTCGAGCTGTACGGGATGAACGCCCCCACCGAGGAACTCGCGCCGATCTTCGGTGACACCGGTGACGTCGCGGCCACCACGGAGCGGCTGAGCAAGATCGGCAAACCGGCCGGCGACGCGCCCGCGCTCGCCTCGGCGCTGGTGGAGATCCATTCCTACGCCGAGATCGTCGGCGTCGCCTACGGTGACGGCACCCGCGACATCCAGGACAACCACATCGCCGTGTTCAACACGCGCGCGGGCAGATTCATCATCACCGCCAGCGTCGCCGACGACGGCGTGAAGTGGTCGTCCATCGCCTCCGGCACGAACGCGCGCCTGCGGACAGCGGTGGCCGATCTCATCGAATCACTGCCGATCCGTACCGAATTCCCGGCCGCGAAGGCCGACAACCTGGGGTGATCACCCCATCGGGTCGTCGGCCGTCGGCTCGGCCTTGACCGTGAACGGCGGCGTGAACCTGCCCCAGCGCAGGCACTCCCAGCCGCCGTCCTCGGTGGGCAGCAGTTCGATCGTCTCGGTGTTGTCGAGGTGGTTGTTCGTCGTGAACGGCGGCGCCACCCCGGCCAGCGTCTTGGCGACCAGCCGCATGGCGGCGCCGTGGTTGACGACCACCACGTCACCGTCGGCGTCGCCGGTGAGGAACTCCGTGCGCAGCCCTTCGAGTACCGGCACGATCCGGTCGAGCACCTCGTGACCTGATTCGCCGCCGGGTGCCCTGGTATCGAGTTCACCGTGGTGCCAGCCGCGGTAGATCTGCTGGAAGAAGTCGTGCGCCTCCTGGTCCGAGCGCCCGTGCAGCTCGCCGACCTGCACCTCGAACAGTCCGTCGAGAATATGGGCGGGTGAGCCGGTGGCCGCCTCGATGTAGCTCGCCGTCTGCCGGGCACGCAGCGCCTCCGACGACACCAGCACCTGCGGCGCGCGCATCAGGCTCGCGCCGAACGCTTTCGCCTGCGCCACACCACGTTCGGTCAGCGGGAGACCGGGCACCTGGGTATCGAGGATCTTCGCGACGTTGCCCTCGGTCTCGCCGTGCCGCACCAGCACCAGCTTCGCGCGTGTAGTCATAGGTCAGCGACCCCCTTTCGCAATTGCGTCAACCATTCTGCGGCAGGTTCGTCCGACGGGGGCGGCGTACCGACCGCCGAGTACGCGGGCCACGATCCGAGGAACCGGACCTGCGCCGTGCGATGCAATGCCTTCAACGTCTCCGCGACCGCCGGATCGTCGAGGTGCCCGACACAGTCCAGGTAGAAGCGGTAGGTACCCATCGAGGTACGGGTGGGCCGCGACTCGATTCTGGTCAGATCGACGCCGCGGGTGGCGAACTCGGCGAACGCGCGCATCAGTGAGCCGGGCTCGTTCGGCAGTTCGAGCACGATCGAGGTGCGATCGGCGCCGGTCGCGTGCGGCGCGACGCCCGGCCTGGTCACCAGGACGAACCTGGTGATCGCCTGGTCGTGGTCGGCAACCCCGGCGGCCAGCGTCGCCAGTCCGAGCCGTTCGGCCGCCAGTGCCGTCGACACCGCGGCGTCGGCGGTTCCCGCGGCGACGTCCTCGGCGGCCGCCGCGTTGGAGGCCGACGTGAACGGCCGCGCGTCCGGCATGTTCCGCGCCACCCACTGTCTGACCTGCGCGGCCGCCACCGGGTAGGCCGCCAGCGTGCGCACCTGGTCGAGCGTGATGCCGTGGCGCGCGACGATCGTGAAGGCCACCTCGAGCTCGGTCTCGGCGATGATCTGCAGCCGCGGCCCGATGGCCAGCGAATCCAGCGTCGCCGGAATCGACCCTTCGACGGAACTCTCGATCGGCACCACCGCGCCGTCGACATCGCCAGACCGGATCAGATCGAGCGCCGCACCCTGACTCGGCGCGGCTACTCGCTCGACCGGGCCGTCGAAGGCCCCCGAGTTCTCGAACTTCGCCAGAGCCATCTCGGTGAACGTCCCGGACGGCCCGAAATACGCAATACGCGGCACACAGAAAGATTAGCTGGATCGTTGTCCGAAGTCGGCCCGGCTCAGGAATCCAGTACGCGGAGAGCATCCGTGATCGCCTGCTCATCGTCGGTTTCGACGGCGAGCAGAACCGTACGGGTCGCTTCGATAGCCGGCGGCTTGAGCGAGGTCAGGAATTCGAGATCGGGATTCGCGAGGGCGGTCGGGATGTCCTCGCCGCACAGGGCGGCGACCGTACCGGCGACGATCGCGACAGCACGGGTGCCGCTGGCGGTACGGGCGACGAAGCCGTGGTCGGCATGGGCGATCCGGACCAGGAACGCCGCCAGTTCGGCATCGGGAATGTCGACGTCGACGACTTCCGCGGTGTCTGGCGCGCTGCCCTGCGGCCGGACCAGACCGGCCACCAGGCTGCGGCGGGCTGGCGTCGACAAGGTGACCAGGACGGGTTCGGCGGGAGTCGCGTGGTCATCGTGCGTCATCAGACCACCGTAGATGCGGAATTCCCGGCGATTCTCCGGGGTGTCCCTCTTGCGCGAATGACCGCGGTAACTTAGCTTAGGTTTACCTAAACAACAGTTCGCGGAGGTTGTCAATGTCGAGCCCCACCACGATCCTCGCGCCGACGACCGCCGAGCGCGTTCGCAGCGCGTGCGCGCACGCGGAGTCGGCGATGCTCGCGCTCCCCGGCATCGATCCGGTGCCGACCACGCTGCATCACCTGCGCCGGTGCGGTGACGCGGTGATCGCGGTGCCCGCGAGTTCCCTCGCCGCGGCGCTGGCCGCGACGGCGAACGAGACCTCCGCGGTACTCGAACTCACCGATCACGCGCCGCTGCCGCTGCGCGAGCCGGTCCGGGCACTGGTGTGGTTGCGCGGCTGGGTGCGGCAGGTGCCCGAGCAGGCGCAGCGCGCGCTCGCGATCGAGATCGCCAAGGAGTTCCCGCATCCGGGGCTGCTCGATGTCGGGCACGGGGTCACCCTGCTGCGTGTTGTGGTGAATTCGGCGGTGCTGGCCGACACCTCCGGCGCCGAATCGGTCGACCACTCCGACCTGCGCGCCGCCTCGCCCGACCCGTTCTGCGAACTCGAGAGCGCCTGGCTGCAGCACATGGCCGAGGACCACGCCGACATCGTCGCCCAGCTGGCCCGGCACCTGCCGACCCGGCTGCGCGGCGGGATGGTGCATCCGCTGGCCATCGACCGCTACGGCCTGACCCTGCGCGTGGAGAGCACCGAGGGCGACCACGACGTGCGCCTGCCGTTCGCCACCCCCGCCGACGACGTCCAATCGCTGAGCAAAGCGGTACGCATCCTGGCGGGCTGCCCCTACCTGAACGGCCTGCGCCGCATCTGAACCCGCTCCCGGGCCCTCGCACCGCGGGCTGCCTACACTGCGCGACATGCGCGTCGATCCTCCGGACACCCAGCTGAGCGAGCGGGAACGGTTCGGTCTCCGGATGGAGATCGCCATCGTATTGCTGGTGACCTTCGGGCTGAGCGGGATCAGTGCCGGTCTGGCACTGCTGGATTCGGCGCTCTCGCCCGGTGGCGTCGGCGGGCGCACGGTGGCGCTCAACGCCTCCAGGTCGGACAACTCGTTGCTCGACCTGCTGTTCCAGCTCGTCAGCGTCACCCGGCTGCTGGCCTGGGCCGCGCTCGGCCTGTACCTGTTGTGGCGCAGCGGAATCGGGCCGCGGCTGATCGGCCTGGCCAGGATCGGGCGCGCCGATGTGGTGCCGGGTCTGGTGCTGGCCGCGGTGATCGGGCTGCCAGGGCTCGGGCTGTATCTGCTCGCGCACGCGCTGGGATTCAGCGTCACCATCGTGCCGAGTTCGCTGTCGGAGCACTGGTGGCGGCTGCCGGTGCTGATCCTGTCGGCCTGTGCGAACTCGGTGGCCGAGGAAGTGCTGGTGGTCGGCTATCTGATCACCCGGCTGCGTCAGCTCGGCTGGTCGGACAACCGCTCGCTGCTCGCCTCGGCACTGCTGCGCGGCAGCTACCACCTCTACCAGGGGATCGGCGGCGGCCTCGGCAACATCGTGATGGGCCTGCTCTTCGGCCGGTACTGGCAGCGCACGAACCGGCTGTGGCCGCTGATCCTGGCGCACGCGACCATCGACGCGGTCGCCTACCTCGGCTACACCGTGCTGCGCGGTCGTGTCGGTTGGCTGCCGTGAGCGGCGTGTCACGGCGAGTCCGGCCACATCCTCGCGTTTCGCGCTAACACGGGCACCCGAGCGGGGTATCCCAGTAGTGACCGAGCGCGCACAACCGACCCGCGCACCCGACGATCAGTAGAGTGCCCCAGTGATGAACGGCGACGATCCCCGCGATGACCCGCGTAGGCGCCGGGTGCCGCCGCAAGCAGGCCGCCCCGGTGGTCCTCCGCTGCCGCCACCTGGGCGCGGCAACGGTCCACATCAGGGCCGTCCGCTGCCCGGCAACGAGCCGACGGTCCGGCGCGGCACCCCCCAGCCGGGCCGCATGCCACCGCCCGGCGACGGTCCGACGGTCCGCTACAACCCCGCGCCGCGCCGGGAACCTCCCGCCTCGCATATCGAGCCGACCCAGGTCCTGCACCGTGACGGCCGCGGCGGGGAGCCGCTGGCCTACTCGCAGATGCCGACCGAGCAGCCGCGCAGGCACGCGCCGACGCAACGCCCGGTGCCGCATCGCGAGCCGGTCCGGCACGCGCCGACCCAGCGCCCGGTCCCCCATCACGACGGCGTCCCGCCCCGGCGCACCCCGCCCCCGCCCGAGGTGGGCAGGCAGGCCAGGCCGCCGCGACGGCCGCGCAGACGGCATCCGTTCCGGTGGCTGACGCTGATCGTGGTGGCGCTGATCGTCGGGCTGATCGCCGCGGTCATCCACCTCGACAACTCGCTCACCCGGATCCCCGCGCTCACCTCCTACAGCGACCGGATCGGCGATACACCGGGCACGAACTGGCTGCTGGTCGGTTCCGACGGCCGCGGTGACCTGTCGACCGAGCAGGAGCAGGAGCTGGCGACCGGCGGCGACACCGGTCCCGAACGCACCGACACGATCATGCTGGTGCACATCCCGTCGTCCGGGCCGACCACGATGGTCAGCCTGCCGCGCGACTCCTACGTCAGCATTCCCGGCCACGGCAAGGACAAGCTCAACGCGTCGTTCGCCCTCGGCGGTGCGCCGCTGCTGGTGCAGACGGTCGAGATCGCGACCGGCCTGCGGATCGACCACTACGCCCAGATCGGCTTCGGCGGTTTCGCCGGCGTGGTCGACGCGCTCGGCGGGATCGAGATGTGCCTGGAGGAGCCGATCGTCGACCCGCTCGCCGGGCTCGACCTGCCCGCGGGCTGCCAGGAGCTGACCGGCCCGGAAGCGCTCGGTTTCGTGCGCACCAGGGCCACCCCGCGCGCCGATGTCGACCGGATGAACCATCAGCGGCTGTTCATGTCGGCGCTGCTGAAGAAGGCGACGAGCATGGGCACGCTGGCCAACCCGTTCGCGCTGTGGCCGATGGCCACCGGCGTTGCCGGTTCGCTGAAAGTCGATGACGGCGACCACATCTGGAACCTGGCCGCCCTCGGCTGGGCGATGCGCGGCGACACCGTCACCACCAGCGTGCCGATCGGCGGCTTCGACGACACCGACGTGGGCAACGTGCTGCTGTGGGACAAATCGAAGGCGCCCGGCTTCTTCGAGGCACTGGCCAACGACCAACAGATTCCCGAGGACCTGCTGACGCGGTAACGTCGACGGTATGGCCGAGGACCGTTCGTTCATCGAGCTGCTGCGAGACCAGATCCGGCACGGGCTGACCGCCGCGCAACAGTATCTGGCCGCCGCCGTGTACTTCGACACGCAGCGACTACCCGAGCTGGCCGCGCAGACCTATGCCCGGTCGGCGCAGAGCCGCGGTCATGCGATGCGAATGGTCCAGTATCTGCTCGACCGTGACATCTCGGTGACAATCGGGGGCCTCGACGAAGTGCGCTCCGAGTTCGATTCGCCGCGCGCCGCGATCGCTTTCCTGCTCGACCGTGAGCGGGCGGCCACCGCGCAGATCAGCGGACTCGCCGCGGCGGCGCGGACCGCCCAGGATTATCTCGGCGAACAATTCGTGCAGTGGTTCCTCAAAGAGCAGGTGGCCGACGTCGCGGAGATGGGCACACTGCTCACCGTGCTGGACCGGCAGCAAAATCTCTTCGACGTGGAGGAATTCATTCGGCGCGAGCTGACGGGCAAGGTCCCGGCGGACAACACAGCGCCGAAAATGGCTGGGGCAGGGCAGGTTTAGTTAGGGAATACTTGGTTAGGAAATACTTCCCTCAATAAGGTTGCACTTGGATGACAAGGCCTGTGACCAGCGCTAATGTGGCCGACATGTCGAGTCATTCGGAAAACCCGCGCAGCAAATTCCACAGCCTGCTTCAAGACCAGATCCGACATGAGTTCAATGCCGAACACCAGTACATCGCCATTGCGGTGTGGTTCGACAATGCCGATCTGCCGCAGCTGGCCAAGCGGTTCTACGCGCAGTCCGTGGAAGAACGTAACCACGCGATGATGATCGTTCAATACTTCCTCGACCGCGATGTCAACATCGACATCGCTGGCATCGATGCGGCCAAGTCGCATTTCGAGGACGCCCGCGAGCCGATCGCGCTGGCATTGGCCCAGGAGAAGACGGTCACCGACCAGATCATCCAACTGGCCAGCACCGCCCGCGAGGAAGGCGACTACCTCGGCGAGCAGTTCATGCAGTGGTTCCTCAAGGAGCAGGTCGAGGAAGTCGCGCGCATGAACACGCTGCTCAACATCGCCGACCGGGCCGGTTCGAACCTGTTCGACCTGGAGAACTTCATCGCACGGGAGATGTCGACGCCGTCCGACGCGTCCGGTGCCCCGTCCGCCGCGGGCGGCCACCTCTGAGAGACGTTCGTCCGGATTCGGCTCGCGCGCAGCGAGCCGAATCCGTTCCGCGTTTCTATTTCATGTGATTCAGCGCAGGGTGACCTGACGCGAACGCAGGCCGTCGCGCGAACGGCGCTCCTCGCCCGTCATCGGGGCGTCCGAGGCCAGCGCCTCGGCCAGCCGCGCACCGAACTCGCGGGCGGGGCCCTCCCACTCGGTGGGGTGCCGCTCGGGATCGAGGTCGAACACCGGCACCAGCAGGCCGTGCGTACGGAACGAACCGGCGAAGCGCGAGCCCTCGCCCATGTGCAGGCCGCCCCCGGCGTGCACGCGAGCCAGCGCCAGCATCAGCTTGTCCTCGTCCTCGGGACGCACCCAGCGCACATGCGCCTTCTCGCCCGCGTCGACCCACCACGCCGCGCCGACACCGTCGCCGCCCAGGTTCAGTCGCGCCGACGGCATGATGGCCTGCTTGGCCTGCTCGATCGTCGCCGACACCTGCGGATCGGGGGTCACGCCCTCGGGCACCCACCAGTCGAAGTCCTGGTGCACGGTGAGCTCGAGGTCGGCGCCAGGATCGATGACGTCGGCAAGGCGCGGACCGCCGTCGACGGACTCGGCCGAGTTCAGCGACTCGCCGGGCTCGGCGGACTGGGTCCACAGGATCGCCGCGGCGATATCGGCCGACGGGTCGGTGCCCTGGTGCTGCATCTGCGTGCCGACGAAGCCGACCGGCTCGTCGCCGGCGCGGACCAGCGCGGCCACCGCACCGGGCAGCACCGTCGCCAGCGTCACCGTGCGCTCGGCGGCGACACCGGGCACCAGTTTCAAGGTCGCGGTCGCCGACGGCACGAACTCCCGCAGCGCCACCAGGTCACATTCGGCAGCAAGTCCCTCGAACGGCCGTGTCGGGGCCGCAGATGCCTGCTCCTGCGCCGCACGCCGCTCGGCGAGACGCTGAGCCCGATTACTGTCGGGCTTCGGACTGTTCCGCTTGCTTTTACCCACGGCGAGAGTTTATGGCCGGGTGGCGATGTCGGTGCGCGCGACCCGGCGGAAACTCACACGCCGGTGAGCATTGCCTTGGTGCGGCCGGGGTGATTGGTGGCGACCCAGCTGACGCCGAGGTCCGCGCACAATTTCACGTCGTCGGGATCGTCGACGGTCCAGCAGTAGGTGGCGCGGCCCGCGGCGGCGGCCTTGTCGACGAGTTCGGGATGCTCGCGCAGCGTCTTCACCGAAGGGCCGACGGCCGTCGCGCCGACAGTGGTCGCCGCACCGCCGCCGAGGAAACGCGACGATTCGCCGAGCAGTACGGTCGGCAACAGCGGGGCGGCGCGGCGGATCCGCCAGACCGCGGTCGCGGCGAACGACATCACCACCGCACGGGAGTGGTCGGCCGAGGCGGGCGTCGCGATCCCGAAACGCTGGAGTTCGGCGAGCACCTTGTTCTCCACCAGCGCGCCGTAGCGCACGGGGTGCTTGGTCTCGATGAACAGCTTGGTCGGCCTGCTGCGCCAGTCGAGCACGAGGCCGATCAGGTCGCTGAGGGCGAGGACACCGGACGGCGCGTCGTCGGTGCCGAAGTTCATGTCGCGTAGTTCGTCCAGGGTCAGTTCGCTGACCAGGCCGGTGGCGTCGGAGGTGCGGTCGACGGTGCGATCGTGCACGCAGACCAGGTGCCCGTCGCGAGTCAGCCGGACGTCGCACTCGACACCGTCGGCACCCTGTTCGAGCGCCAGCTCGTAGGCGGCGAGGGTGTGCTCGGGGCGCGCCGCAGACGCACCACGGTGCGCGACAACGAATGGCGCGCGATTGCCCTGGCTCACTTGGCCACAACCTCCTCCTGCGTATTCTCGCGTGTTTCGGCGGGATTCGCGCGTTCGAACTCATCCTGCCCGGTCGCTGGCACACCGGGCTGGACCGGGGCGATGACGACCTCGGCGGGATCGGCGGCCATCACCCAGCGATGCGCTGTGCGCGGCGCGCCACGCAGGTCGCGGCCTTCGAGCTGACGGACCGTCCACAGCGTGAGCACCGCGAAACCGGCCGCGCACAGATCGCTGAACGCGGTGAACGAGACACCGTCGGCCTCGGCCTGCAAGGTCGACGCGTCGCGCCACAGCGTCGCGCCGAGGAGGATCAGGCCGCTGAGCACCCAGGCCGCCCACCAGACCCGCACGGCCCGCAGGGCACGCGGATCGGCCGCGGGCCCGAGCAGCTCGATGAGGAAGACGGCGGGCCAGATCAGGTTCACGCCGGGCACGAGGCAGCCGAGGATCAGCGCCCACCGGCGCCGCGGATCGCGCCTGCCCTGCGCGGCGAAGCTCGCGCGACGCGCTTCGATCAGCCACCCGACCAGCGCGAGCGCGGCGGCGAGGGCACACAGCGGCGCGATGACGCCGAACACCCACACGGACATATCGGAGATCCACAGCAGCCAGCTGGGGATGAGGGTGGTCCGGTTGCGCAGCAGGATCAGGTACCGGCCGTATTCGGCGCAGGCCGCGACCAGGAAGGCCAGCGCGGTGACGACGAGCAGCAGATCGCGGTTGGCCGCGATGCCACGCAGCGGTCGCTCCGGCACGCGACCGGGCGCCGGTGGCGGATCGAGCAGGCCCCAGCGCGGAATCTCGGTATAGCGCGGGGTCGGGCCGAGCGGTGCGGACGTGGTCGACGCCCCGGCCTTGCGGATGCGGTGATCCGGCCTGCGCGCGACCCAGCGGTAGTTGCGCTGGGAGGCGGGCGCGTCGACCTTGCCCGGCGAGAGCAGCACGCCACGGCAGCGGGGGCACCAGTGCATCGGTGCGCCCTGCACGGCCCACCGCGCGCCACAGCGTGCACATGGTTGCACCACCGAACTCACCCGCGCACCCCGTTCCGGACTAGTAGATCTTGGCTTCGTGCTCGCCGTCGGCGACCACCGGGCGCCCGGTCTGCTGCCAGGCCACCATTCCCCCCGCGACGTTCACTGCCTCGTACCCGATGTGGGCCAGGTACTTGACCACCTCGATCGAGCGCCCGCCCTGCCTGCACACGACGTACACCTCGGCGTCGATGTCGATCTCGTCGATCCTGGCCGGCACGTCGACCATCGGGATGTGGATCGCGCCCGGCGCGTGGCCGAGCTCCCACTCGTCGGGTTCGCGCACGTCGAGCAGCTGGGCGCCGGCCACCGGCTCGGCGTCGTCGAACGCGGCGGGTACCGCACCCACCGGCACCGTGGGAACATCGGAGCTCGTCACGCCTCGATCCTGCCATGTCGGCAGCGACGGGGGGCGAGGCTGTGCGCGGTCTGTGGATGGATGGGGGTTATCCACAGAATCCACAACTTGATCCACAGGCCTCAGCTATCGGTCAGCACACAATCGTGAGGCGTGGGCTATCAACCGACGTGGAGCCGGGGAAGCCAGTCGGCGAAACGGCCGATCCGAGACTCCCCTCCATGTCATCCCGGAGCGGCCGCTCGCCGCTGACGTCGGGATTCCGCGATCACATCGGTCCCGACATCTACTTGGACGCGAGCCGGGCCGTTTCGGTTCCATAAAAACGACATCACTAGAGAAAATCCTAAATCCTGGGATCTGGGCGGCCAGATCGGTAGCCTGAGCGCATGAACGTGAGCAGGGGGCTACTCGACAGTTTCGACATCAACGGCCTGAATACCGCTTTGTCCGAATCAACCTGTCTCGGAGTAGAGGTGGACGCCACGGCGGGGCGGCTGCAACTCGCTCTCGAGGTGCTGACGCTACCCGCCGATGGACCGGCGCCGACCGAGGCGAAAGTCCTGCTCACCTTCACCGGAGTCACCCGGGTCGCCGCTTCCCTGCGCATCCAGCGCTGGGACGACATCGAGGCCAGGGTTCTCCCGTTGACCCTCGACCAACTCGACGAAGCGATCGAGAGTTTCGGCGGCGGCGGGCTGCACGGCTGGGAATTCATCGATCTCGACGACAGCGGCTGGACACTGTGGAGCGAGCTGCTCAGCTTCGACACGGTGCTCGATCAGCGCATCGCCGCGCACGTCATCGAGTTCTCCCAGGAAGAGGGCATCGATCCGCGGGAACTCGATGTCCGCGTCTGGTTCGACAAGATCGCCGTCACCGACCTCGGTGGCAAGGAAATCCCCATGGCGGAGTTCGTCGATGGCGGTCGCCGCTGGTGGGCCGCACACGATTCCGGCGACACCAGGGCATCCAAGGCCGACGTCGCCCCTCCGCTGTAATCCGGGCCGATTCGGCACCACCCGCTCTGTCCCGGGAATGAGGGACCACACGCCTGCGGTTGCAGCGAGCGGGTGTACGAATGATGGTTGGTGTGCTCGACCGAATGGGCGCACACAGCCCGACACACGGAAAGGGACATCGTGGCCGTCTACACACTGCCCGAACTCGATTGGGACTTCAGCGCGCTGGAGCCGCACATCTCCGGACAGATCAACGAGATCCACTTCACCAAGCACCACGCCGCCTACGTCGCCGGCGCCAACGCGGCACTGGAGAAGCTGGAAGCCGCCCGTGAGGCCGGCGACCACGCCGCCATCTTCCTGAACGAGAAGAACCTGGCGTTCCACCTGGGTGGCCACACCAACCACTCCATCTGGTGGAAGAACCTCTCGCCCAACGGTGGCGACAAGCCGGTCGGTGACCTGGCCGCCGCGCTCGACGACCAGTTCGGTTCGTTCGACAAGTTCCGCGCGCAGTTCACCGCTGCCGCGAACGGCCTGCAGGGCTCCGGCTGGGCCGTCCTGGGTTACGACACCCTCGGCCAGAAGCTGCTGACCTTCCAGCTGTACGACCAGCAGGCCAATGTGCCGATCGGCATCATCCCGCTGCTGCAGGTCGACATGTGGGAGCACGCCTTCTACCTGCAGTACAAGAACGTCAAGGCCGACTACGTGACCGCTTTCTGGAACGTCGTCAACTGGGCCGACGTGCAGGAGCGCTTCGCCCGCGCCGTGACCCAGGGCAAGGGCTTGATCTTCGGTTAAGAAACCCTGCGACGGGCTCGGACGCGGTTTCACCGCGTCCGAGCCCGTTGTCGTTTTGTCCGGTTAGCACTCATTGGTACTTGTGTGCCAGATGGTTTCCGGGCTATTCCTTGAAGTACAGGGCAGCGAAGCCCCCGGATATCGGGAGGCCATCATGACGACGCACGGTCCGATCGGGATCACGCCGTTTCAGGCGCGCGGTCATCTGCAGGGATTCGTCGTGTCGGGCCGGTGGCCGGATACCACCAAGGAGTGGGCGCAGGTGCTTGTGCTCGCGGTCCGGGTGGCATCGATGCCCGGTCTGCTGGTCACCTCGACCGTCTTCGGCGTGCGCGAAGAGCTGCCCGACGATCCGGAGCCGGGCACCGTCGGCCTGGTGCTGGCGGAGGGGCCGGTGCTTGGCGAGGAAGCGGTCGAGCCGGGCCGGTTCGCCGATCACGTGCCGCCCGCCCTGCTGATGCTGCATCCGCCGTCGGAGACCCGGCCGTCGCTGCCCGAATGCGTGGGCGTGGCCTCGGGCTGCGTGCTGCTGCCCGGCGTGCCGCATCTGGGTCTCGAGCATCGCGCGGCGTGGGCCGAGGCCGAGCTCGACGGGACCGTCACCTCGCTGGTGAGCCGGGTCGGGATGGATCTGATCAGCGATCCCGATACCGCCGTTCTGGCAATGTTGCTGGCGGCCTGAGACTTTCACCGGCCAGGCCTGGCGAATTCCCGGCAACGGCCGTCCGGCGCACGCGAATCAGGGAAACCGAACTATCGCGGCCGCATCGCCAAACTTATTGCGCCCATTGCGATTTCGATTACACACAGTTGGCGTATCGGTAGCAATCGGGCTAGGGTGGACAGCAGCGAAGGGGAGTAGCCCGCAATCGCCCAGTCGACATACTGATCGGCGCCACATTCGGCGCGGTCCGGCTGCGCGAACCGGTCACCACCGGTGGGCGAGACCTTCGGCCACGAACCGATCCGTTGACCGGTGTGGCTGGAGGCGCACCCGTTTCTTCAGCCACAGGCCGGAGTGTCCACCTGGGAGCTGACTTTCATGATCGCCACGATCCTGCTGAGCTTCGGCGTTCTGTTCCTCGCCGAGCTCGGCGACAAATCGCAGCTGATGGCGCTGACGTTCTCGCTGCGCTATCGCTGGTGGGTGGTGCTGGCCGGGATCAGTGTCGCCAGCGTTGCGGTCAACCTCATCGCCGCCGGTGTCGGCCATTTCCTCGGTACCGCGCTGCCCGCGAACGCCATCGCCGTCGTCACCGCGCTCACGCTGCTGGTCGTCGGCCTGTGGACGCTGCGCGACGCGCTCGGCTCCGCCGAGGACGCCGAGGACGCGCCGCCACCGAGCACCCGCAACGCCTTCCTCGTCGTGATCTCCGCCTTCATGCTCGCCGAACTCGGCGACCGCACCATGTTCGCCGCCGCCGCGCTGGCCTCGAAGAACGGCTGGCTCGCGGTCTGGATCGGTTCGACTATCGGCATGGTCGCCGCCGGTGGCCTGGCGATCCTGGTCGGCAAGCTGGCGGGTAAGCACCTGCCCGAACGCGGCATCGCCTTCGCTTCCGGCCTGCTGTTCCTGTTCTTCGCGACGAAGACGGTGCTCGACGCGTTCGTCGCCGGCCTCGGCGGCTGGGGTTCGACCGGCCTGGCGCTGCTCGTCCCGGTCGTGGCCGGGCTCGGTATCGGCGCGTGGCGGTTCTACCGACCGCGCAGGGAAGTCGCGGCGCCGGATCAGCCGGCGAACGCGGTGCCGTAGACCGGACCCGAGCGGCGGGCCAGGTCGATCAGCGGTTCCTTCAGCGCGCGCAGGCCGTCCAGATCGTCGCCGGCGATCTTGCCGGTCACCATGGCGCCGATCGCGGCGGCCAGGGTCGCGCAGGCGAACTGCTGCTCGGTGGTCTTGGCACCGAGCATCGCCGCCACCACCGCGACGAACCGGCTCTGCAATTCCATCCGCGCCTCGATCGCCGACGGCCCGACCGCGTACACCTCGACCAGGAACAGCCGGGCCGAGGCCGGGTCGTCGATCATGTGGTCGAAGTAGGCGGTGAGGATGCTGTCCATCCTGGTGAACGCGTCGGCATCGGCGGTCTCGGCGATCACGCCCTGTAGCCGCTCGGCCAGCAGGGCCGAGACCCGGTCGAAGGCGGCGGCGAAGCAGTCCTCCTTGGAGCGGAACAGCTCGTAGAAGGTCTCACGCGACACCCCTGCCCGTTTGAGCACGGCGGCCACGGGCGTTCCGACGTAGCCGCCCTCGGTCATCGCCTCCCCCATCGCGACGAGGATGCGTTCCCGCTGGGAAGCCACCACTTCTTCGCGCGAGAGATGGTGTCGTCCGCGCGGGAGCTGGCGCAGGGTGGATGCCGAATCGCTCATCGTCGAACTCCGTGTTGTTGGCGGCTGGTGCTGCGGATTCTCGGCCCTGATGCCTCGAGAATCAGGTCAGGCTTGCCGTTCCATTCTCCGTGGTCGGGCAGGCTGGATGGTGGTGAAAGGGACGTCCTCGGCGCGCGCGATCTCGATCGCGCGGGCGACCCGCTTGCCGAGCAACCACTGCACCAGCAGCTGCGCCAAGGGTCGCACCGGCAGGACGAGGGAGACCCACCAGGGTGAGACGACAGTTTTGCGCCTGCGCGCGATCGCTCGTTCCAGCGCTTCGACGGCGGGACCGATCGGGGACACGCCGGTCAGGCTGGTCTCGCCGAGACCGGTGTGCGCGGCGGCGGTGCCGAAGCCGCGGCTGGTCATGTCCGTGTCGATCTCGGCGAAGTAGCTGATGCCGACCCGCGCGCCGGTCTGGCGCAGCTCACAGCGCAGGGTGCCTGCCAGCGACTCGACGGCCGCCGCCGACGCGCTGTACGCGCCGGCCAGCGGCAACTGCACGGCCGTGGAGATCGACGACATCATCAGGACATACCCACCTGGGCGGGCAAGATGCGGACCCGCGGCCTGCACGGCGTAGGCGACACCGAGCACGTTGACGGCGAGGGTCTCCTCCAGGACCGAGGGATCGCCGCCGATCATCGCCATCTGCTTGGCGATGCCCGCGTTGGCGACGAGCACATCGAGCCCGCCGAGTTCGGCGACCAGCGCCTCGACCACCCGGTCGACCTGGGCGCGGTCGGCGACATCGCAGTAGCGCCACGGGGCGTCACCGCATTCGGCGGCCACCTCGGCAAGCAGTTCCGGCTCGAGGCCGAGCAGGGCCACATGGGCGCCCCGCGCGGCAAGCCTCCTGGCCAATGCGGCGCCGATCCCGCGAGCGGCCCCGGTGATCAGGACCTTGCGTCCGGCCACCGATGGACCGGAGAACGATCTCATGAAGGCACGTTACCACCGGAAAACATGGGTGTTCGCTGGTATTTTCGCAGCGCATCCGAACGCGGCGGTAGGGGTGATGTGCACCTCACCGGAACCCGCTAGGGTGCAATTGACGAAGTGCCAACTGGCTGTCACGAACGAGAGGACCATCGTGGAGATTTCGGGTTCCGCCGCCATCGTCACCGGAGGCGCATCCGGCCTCGGTGCCGCCACCGCCAAGCGTCTCGCCGACGCGGGCGCCACCGTCTTCGGCCTTGACGTCCCGGCGTCCATCGAGCGCGCCGGCGACAACGTCCCGGCCGGGGTCACCCTGATCGCGGCCGATGTGACCAGCAACGACGAGGTCGCGGCCGCCATCGCCCAGATCACCGAGGGCCCGGCGCCGCTGCGCATCGTGGTCAACTGCGCCGGTGTCGGCTGGGCGGGTCGCATCCTGTCCAAGAACGGCCCGCACGACCTGGAGCTGTTCCGCACCGTCATCACCGTGAACCTGCTCGGCACGTTCAACGTGATGCGCCTGGCCGCCGACGCCATCGCCAAGACCGAGCCGGTCGACGAGTACGGCCAGCGCGGCGTTGTCATCAACACCGCCTCCGTCGCCGCCTTCGAGGGCCAGATCGGCCAGATCGCCTACTCGGCGTCCAAGGGTGGCGTGCACGGCATGACCGTTCCGGCCGCGCGCGACCTGGCGCAGTTCGGCATCCGCGTGAACACCATCGCCCCCGGCATCATCGACACCCCGATGCTGGCCGGCGTCACCGAGGAGTACCGCAAGGGCCTCGAGGCCGGTGTGCCCTTCCCGTCGCGCCTGGGCCGCCCGGACGAGTACGCGCAGCTGGTCGAGTACATCGCGAGCCACGACTACCTCAACGGCGAGACCATCCGCATGGACGGCGCTTTGCGCATGGCGCCGCGGTAATAAGCCGGTACCCGATCTGAACAAGACTGCCCGCTACCGACCCCGGTGGCGGGCAGTCTCGCAGGACGACTGATTTCGCACGCACATGGGTAACTCGCCGGGCACGCCACCCAACGGACAACCGCCGGCCCGGTCAGTCGGCCGACCACGTACTCACGACCGGCAAGAGTCGCGGAGAGGCGGAACAGTGCCGACGCCGAACAGGGCGGTGGTGTGCAGTGGGGTGTTCGGGCGGTAGGTGACGGTGAGGCGTTCGACGGCCGCGTCGGTGCGGCGCTGCCATTCCTCCTCGCCCACTTCATGTCTGAGCACGGTCAGTGGGGCGCTGCTGCGGGTCATGGTGTCCCACAGGACTTCCGCGCTCGGAAAACACACCTCGGCCGTGTGGCTGCGGATCGTCACCTCGTCGAACCCCGCGGCGCACATCTCGGCTTTGAAGACAGCGGGGTTCTCCAGGCTGCGCGCATCCGGTTGCGGCAGTGCGGCGTTCGGGTCGCCTGCGGTCAGCGCACCGAAGAGCGCGCGCATGAGCGAGGAGTCGACAGCGGGCGCCCAAGCGGTGACCACCGCTGTGGCGCCCGGGCGCAGTACGCGCCGGAGTTCGGCGAAGCCTTTCGGGCGGTCGGGGAAGAACATGAGGCCGAACAGGGAGAATCCGGCGTCGAATCGCGCGTCTTCGTAGGGCAGGTCCTGGCCGTCGCCCACCTGCGCGGTGATCGTGGTGCGCCCGGCGAGTTCGGCTGCTGCCGTGAGGTGTTCGATCATCGGCGCGGACAGATCGATGGCGTGTACTCGCGCACCCTGTTCGGCGGCGGCGAGGCTGAGTAGGCCGGTGCCCGCGGCGACGTCGACGATCTCGGAATCCTTTTCGAGACCGACGTATTCGAGTGCGTGCGCCGCGAAGGGGCCGAGGACCGTCGCCCCCGCTTCGGCGTAGCCCTCGGCCACCAGATCCCACGGTTGTGCCGTGACCGGCGTCCCCTCCGACATACGCGGTCGTTCCTCTCACCAAGCCGTCAATATCGTGACCAGACTACGGAATTCGCGCCGAGTGGGGTCAGAGCGTCCGTTCGAAGGTGATCAGCGCGCGGCCGGGGCCGTTGTAGTCGGCGACCGGGCCGGCGACGGTGAAGCCGAGGCTGCGGTGGAAATCGATCGAGGTGAAATTGGCCGGGGAGGTGATGGCGGTGACCACTTTTCGGCCGTCGGCCCTGACTATCTCGAAGAACTCGTCGTAGAGGGTGCGGCCGAGACCGACCTTGCGCGCGTCGGGGCGGACGGCGACGAAGTGGATGTAGGCCGCGTCGGCATCCGACGGTGAACCGAAACCCACCAGGAACCCCGAGATTCCGTCCTCGTCGGAGGCGATCAGGCTGGTGCGGTGGAAGTGGTCGAGGAACAGCCGGGGCAGATTGTGCACCACTGTTCTGCCCCACCAGTTGTCGACCACGGCGATCAGATCGTCGTAGTCGTCGGGACGTGCCCGCCGGATCTCGTGCCCCGCAGCCATACCTCCATAGTGCGGCCTGTCGAGCCAGTCGGCATCCGAACAACTGATCTCGCTCGAACATGGGTAACTCATCGGGCACGCCCAACACGGCACCCACAGACCGGCCGCCGGCCCGGGCAGAAACCCGACCGCCTCCCCACGACCGGCAGAAGTCGCGGGGAGGCGGAACAGCTAGACGGTGCGGGTCAACCGCTCGGTGAGGAGCTGTGCGAACCGCGCCGGGTCCTTCAGCTCGCCGCCCTCGGCGAGAACCGCGGTGCCGTAGAGCAGTTCGGCCGTCTCGGCGAGCTCGGGCACCTTGCCTTCGTCGGCATCGGACTTGCGCGCGTCGTAGGCGTCGCGCAGGCCGGTGACCAGCGGGTGGGTCGGGTTGAGCTCGAGGATGCGCTTGGATTCCGGCAGCGCCTGGCCCGAGGCGCGGTACATGCGCTCGAGCATCGGGGTGAAGTCGAAGACGTCACCGACCAGGCAGGCCGGGGAGGTGGTGAGCCGGTTGGTCAGGCGCACCTCCTTGGCGACCTCGTCGAGGGTCTTGCCGAGCCAGGTGAGCAGATCGGCGAAGTCCTTGTCCTGCTGCTCGCGCAGCGCCTCGGTCTCCTTCTTCTCGTCCTCGGTCTCCAGATCGACCTCGCCCTTGGCGATGGACTGGAACTTCTTGCCGTCGAACTCCGGCACCGAGCCGACCCACATCTCGTCGACCGGATCGGTCAGCACCAGCACCTCGCGGCCCTTGGCCTTGAACGCCTCCAGATGCGGCGAGTTCTCCACCTGCGCACGGCTTTCGCCGGTCATGTAGTAGATCGCGTCCTGCCCGTCCTGCATCCGCTCCACGTACTGGGCGAGCGTGGTGAGCTCGGAGTCCGAGGCAGTCGAGGCGAAAGACGAGACGGTGAGCAGGGTTTCGCGGTTGTCGGTGTCGGAGAGCAGACCCTCCTTGATGACCCGGCCGAACTGCGCCCAGAAGGTCTGGTACCTGGTCTGATCCTCGGCGCCCTGCATGTCCTTGACCGTGGACAGCACCTTCTTGACCAGGCGCTTGCGGATCATCTGGATCTGACGGTCCTGCTGCAGGATCTCACGGGAGACATTGAGCGAGAGATCCTGCGCGTCCACCACACCCTTGACGAAGCGCAGGTACTCCGGCATCAGCTCTTCGCAGTTGTCCATGATGAACACCCGGCGCACGTAGAGCTGCACGCCGCGCTTGTGCTCACGGGTGAACAGGTCGAACGGCGCGATCGACGGGATGAACAGCAGCGCCTGGTACTCGAAGGTGCCCTCGGCCTTCATCGGGATGATCTCGAGCGGCTCGTCCCAGGCATGGCTGACGTGGTGGTAGAACTCCTTGTACTCCTCATCGGAGACCTCGCTGCGGGGGCGCGTCCACAGCGCCTTCTGCGAGTTGAGGGTCTGGTCCTCGACGACGGTCTTCTCGACCTTGTCCTCGCCCTCGCCCTCCATCACGGTGCGCTCGACCTGCATGCGGATCGGCCAGGCGATGAAGTCGGAGTACTTGCGGACGATCTCGCGCAGCTTCCATTCCTGCGTGTAATCGAAGAGGTGATCGTCCTCGTCGGCAGGCTTGAGCTCGAGGGTCACCGCGGTGCCCTGCGGCGCGTCGGCGACGGTGTCGATCGTGTAGCTGGAGCTGCCCGCCGCGGCCTCCCACCGGGTGCCCTCGGTCTCGCCCGCCTTGCGGGTGGTCAGGACGACGCGGTCGGCGACCATGAAGGTCGAGTAGAAACCGATGCCGAACTGGCCGATCAGCTCCTCGGCGGCGGCATCGGACTTGACCTCGATCAGCTTGCGGCGCAGTTCGGCGGTGCCGGACTTGGCGAGGGTGCCGATCAGGTCGATCACCTCGGCGCGGGACATGCCGATGCCGTTGTCGCGGACGGTCAGGACACGCTTGTCCCCGTCGACCTCCAGCTCGATGTGCAGGTCGGAGGTGTCGGCGACCAGATCCTTGTCCTGGAACGCAGCCAGCTTCAGCTTGTCCAGTGCGTCGGAAGCGTTCGAGATCAGCTCCCGCAGGAACGTGTCTTTGTTGGAGTAGACCGAGTGGATCATCAGCTCCAGGAGCTGGTGTGTTTCGGCCTGGAACTCGAGAGTTTCGACGTGCTGAGTCACACGACTGATCGTATTACCGACCGAAGTCGGCAAGCGAGGGAACCTCGTCGACGGCCCGTTGCGTCATCCACTCGCGCAGTACCTGGGTGGCCCGGACGTCGTCCTCGTTGTATTCGAACAGGCGGGTGCGCTGGGACAGGTCCGGGTCGGCGTCGTAGCCGACGGCGCGGCGGTACCAGCCCATCGATGCCTCGCCGCCCGCCTCCGGGTCGCGCCAGCCGAAGCCGGCGACCGGGGCGATCTTCTTGAGGCCCTTGCCGTTCGGGCAGATGAACTGATCGGTGACGGCCTGGAACATGTCGACCCATTCGGGTGAATCGACGAAGGCGCGAACCTGCTCGGTGGTCGGCACGCCGGGCTTGCCCGCGAAGCGGCGGGCCGACTCGTAGAGCCACTTGTCCTCGGCGGTGCGGGAATAGCAGTAGGCGGCGAAGGTCTTGCCCGCGGCGTGGGCATCGGCCCGCACCCGCATCAGCCAGGTCCAGAACTCGCCGAAGGAGCGGCCCTCGTCCTCGGTGGGCAGCGGGTCCCAGGTGACGAACGGGCGGTAGACGCCGTCGAGCAGGGTGCCCCACAGGTAGGCGCCGTCCTCCTGGTAGCTCTCCAGGTCGACGTCGACCTCGACGTCGGCGCGGCGCACGCTCACCGTGTCGAAGCGGCGGACCAGCGGGGCGCCCGCGATCCAGGCGCGGGCGGTGACCACCGTCTCGGAGAAGGGACCGTGCTGCCAGTCGTCGGGTTCCTCGCCCTCCCACGCGGCCAGCTCGTCGACCGTCTGGACGCCGTGCACGCGCAGCACCTCGGCCCGCGAACCCGGCGCGACCAGGCTGACGTCACGCATCAGCGCCAGCTGCCCCTCACAACTGGGATTACCGCCGGGCCCGCGCACCCACCACGGGCACTGCCTGCACTCGGGCACCTTCGACGGCTGGGTCGGCAGCTCGCCGCGCACCACCGCGATGCGGTCGCCGTAGCGCTGGTCGTAGTCGGCCAGGACATTGGTCAGGTCGTGCACGAGGATGCGGTCGAAGGCGAGGCCGATCGCGCCGCCGACCAGGGCGGGGCTGGCCATGCCGTGGCGCTGCAGCATCCGGTACAGATGCGCGAGGCGCTGCTGGTCGCGCGGCTGCGGGCGCAGCTTCACGTGCTTGTCGCGGCGCGGCTGCCAGCGGAACAGATCCGAGGTCAATGGGTGGAAATCGGCCGGGTCGGGACGGCGTGGGTCGGTGACCTTGTGGTTGACAACGATGATCGGGATGTAGCCGCCGCGGTCGTCGTCACGCAGCAGGAACTCGGCGCCGCCGCGACGGCCGGTATCGGCCTCCTGGGGCAGCAGGCCACCCCAGATCCGCGGGGCACCCGCCTCCATCGCGGCCATGGTCGCCGCCGCCTTCTCCCCCGCGCGCAGCGCCGGGTCGATCACCACCCAGTCGGCGGGGGCGGCGGCGACGAGTTCGTCGCGCACCCTGGTGCGATGCGCGGTCGCGGCCTCCCTGCGCTGCTGTACCCCGGGATCTTCCCTGACCTCGGCGATGACCCCGGGATGCTCGGCGTCCAGGTGCAGGCGATGCCTGCAGCCGATCAGCGAGCGCGCGTCCAGGAAAGCGATCCGTGAAACGGTGGAATCGGCACCTCGATCGAGCGCAGCGGAAGCGGGGACCGGGCGAAGGCCCGGCCCACCGTCGAAGTCGTCCTCGGCTGCACGCACGCGCCCAGTATGGTCCCTCCCCCCGACACAATGCCCAATCGCTACCCTCCTCCCACTACGCTACGAAGTACGGCAGGCCGCTACCCCGGCACTGCCTCATGACTTGGCGAGCATGACGGAGGGCCTGATCTCATGGGGTTGTTCAGCAAGCGCAAGCGGCGCCCGAGCCGACGCGCTGAGGCGAAGGCGCTCAAGCACAAAGCCGCGGTGGAGGCGAAGCTGGGCGCCAAGAACGAGCGCAAGGCCGCCAAGGCGAGCGAGCGCACCACCCGGCGCGCGAACAAAGCACAGGCCAAGACCGAGGCCAAGGTGGCCAAGGCGCAGATCGCGACCCTGCAGGCCGAGGAGAAGGCCGCCGAGAAGCTGGCGGCGAAGGCCGACCGCGAACTGTTCAGCGCGAGCCAGATCCGCAAGTACCTCGGCGTCGCCCGCGTGCTCGTCCCGGTGCTCACGCCGCTGGCCTACCGCGGCGCGACCTACCTGCGCGGCCAGCTCGACGCCCGCAAGGCGCAGCAGCTCGGCATCGGCCTCGACCAGCTCGGCGAGTTCAGCGGCCACGGCGCCCGCCTGCAGGCCCGCGTCAACAACACCGAGACCGCGCTCGACAAGATCGCGGCCGACGCCCCAGGCGACGCCGACACCAAGAAGTTCGTCGACGCGGCCAGGTCCCGGCTGACCGACCTGACCGTCGCGGTGAACACCGCCGAGCAGATGCCTGCCGCGCGCCGCAAGGCCGTGCACGCCTCCATCTCGGCCGAGCTCTCCGTGCTCGAGACCGACGCGCTCGCCCGCCTTGGCGTGCGCTGAACCGTGCCGTGACCACGCCGCAGCTCACCGCCCGCCTACGCGGTGGTGGCTGCGGCGTACTCGTCGGTGCGCTGGCGGTCGCCGCGCACGGACTCGGTGGTGGTGGGGTGCCGCGATCCGCGGAAATCGCGCTGCTGCTGGTGGTTTCGCTGGCTGCTGGGACATTCGCCAGTGGCCACAGCACCGAACGTGCTGCGGCGCAACCTGGTACGTCCCTCCGCCAAAGCCTGGTGCTAGCGGGCGCACGGCACGAGCGGGCTACTCGTACCGCACGAACTTTCGCGACTGTCCCAGCGTTTCGCGCGGCATCGGCCCTACTCGGCGGCCAATGGGCCGGCCATTTCGCCCTCACCGGCACTCTTGATCATCACGATGGCGCTGCGGATGTGCTGCATCTGCCCAGCGCCCCGATGATCACCGCACACTTCGTCGCGGCCTTTGCCTGTGCCGCACTGATTCTCGTCGCCGAGCGGCTATATCTCGTTGCCTCGAGCGTGGTTCGGGCGGTGCTCACCGCGCCCTCGCTCGCGATCCCGCAGCGCGCGATCCGCTGGTCTGCCACCGTCGCCATCGCCCGTGGCGACCGTCCGAAGGGGGTGCGCTGTCCGCGCGCACCGCCGCTGTTCGCCTGATCCAGACGACCCAAGAACTCTTCGGACAGAAGGCAATTCCATGCAGAACTTCATCACCCGCGGTACCGGCACCGCCGCACTCGCGGCCGGGCTGGTGCTCGCCGCCTGCGGTTCGGCGGCCGCGCACGTGACCGTCGACGCTCCCGGCGCCGCGCAGGGCAAGTACACCGTCGCCACGTTCAAGGTGCCGACCGAATCCGAGACCGCGTCCACCACCGGGCTGCGCGTCACCGTGCCGAACCTGAAAAGCATTCGCACCGAACCGATGCTGGGCTGGACCTCGAAGGTCGAGCGCAACGACAAGGGCGAGACGGTCGCCGTCGCCTGGACCGCCGACCCGGGCAACAAGGGTGTCGGCCCGGGCCAGTTCCAGCGCTTCGTGCTCTCGCTCGGCCCGCTGCCGGCCCAGGACACGCTGAACTTCCCCGCGCAGCAGACCTACAGCGACGGCAAGGTCGTCGCCTGGGATCAGCCGAGCACCGGCGGCGCCGAACCCGAACACCCGGCCCCCTCGCTCACCCTGAGCGCCAAGGGCGGCGCCGAGGGCGGCGATCACCAGGTCGCTTCCGCCGAAACCGACGAGGCCGGCACCGATTCGGTGGCCCGGTGGATGGGCGGCATCGGGCTCGCGCTCGGTCTGTTCGCGGCCGCGCTCGGACTTGGTCTCGTCTTCCGTTCGCGGCGGTCGTGATGCGCGTCGATCACTGCCGACAGGCGAACACGATCATCAACTCCGCCGGGCCCGCGCTGTCCTCGGATACGCCGCGCGGCGATGCTCCGAACGATCGACTGGTCGCCGACATCAACAGGTCGTCGCGCCTGCGCATGGCGCGCCGGGTGCTCGCCGTCCTGATCGCCGGATTGCTCGCCGTGTTCGCGGCGGCCGGTGTGGCGAGCGCGCACTCCGGTGCCGTGAGCAGCGTGCCCGAGGACGGATCGACCATCGAGGTCGGGCCGGCGCGCGCCAGTATCACCTTCAACGAGGAACTGCAGCAGAACTTTCCGTCGCTGACCGTGGTCGGCCCGGACGGCAGGCTGTGGTCGAAGGGCAAGGCGCTCGTCGAAGGCCGCACCGTCAGTGTGGAATTGGGCGAACTCGGTCCGGTCGGCGAGTACACCCTCGCGTTCCGGGTGACCTCCGCGGACGGCCATCCCGTCAGCGGGACACGGCATTTCACGCTGAGCAAGGCGGGCACCGGTACGCCGGGCCCGCGCCCCGGTGAGGACAAGGCCGACGGCGGCGGCGACTCCGGCGGGGTGCCGGTGTGGGTGTTCATCGCCGGTGGCGTCGTGCTGTTCGGCGCCGGCCTCGCGGTGGCGCTGCTCGGTGGCCGCGCCGGCCGCAAGAAGTAGCCATCCATGACGACCGGTCGCCGGGTACCCGGTACGACGCTGCGGCAGTGGCGGGTCCTGGTGCCGGTCGTGGTGGCCGCCCTGGCTGGGGTGGCGCTGGCGTGGGTATTGCGCCGCGAGGGTGGTTTCCCCGGCGCGGCGTGCGCGCGCGTCGTCGCCGACGGTGCGGGCGCCGCGGTCTTCGGGCTGGCGGCACTCCCCCGGCTCAACGAGCGGCTGCACGTCGCGTGGCGGCCGCTGGCCGCGCTGGCGGGCGCCTGGTTCGCCGCCGAGTTCACCGTGCTGGTGTGTGAGGCGGCCGAGGTCGTCGGCGTGCCGGTGACCGAGCTCGGCGCGGCCGAGTTCGCCACGTTCCTCGGCAAGCTCAGCGGCGGCCAGATCGGCATCGCGATCCTGTTCTGCACCGGCGCGATCGCCTGCTACGCGGCGCTGGCCTTCCGCAGGCCCGATGCGGCGTCGGCCGATCTGGTGCTGGTGTTCGCGGCGGTCGCGCTGGCCCTTCGCCCGATCACCGGGCACATGTCACAGCAGATGCTCGGTTCGGTGCTCGCCGCCGCGCACGCGCTGGCCGCCGCGTGCTGGTTCGGGCTGCTGCTGGCGATGGCGCTGGTCCTGCGCACCAGGGGCGACTGGGCGGCAACGCTGCCGCGTTATTCGGCTCTGGCCGCGCCGCTGGTGCTCGTGATCGCGGTGACCGGCCTGATCGACGGGCTGGTCCGCATCGGCGGGCTGGAGCCGCTGTGGACGAGCGGATACGGGCGGATCATGCTGGCGAAATTCACCATCCTGTGCGCGCTGACCGGCCTGGGCTGGTGGTGGCGGCGCAGCTGGGTGCGCCGGGCGGGCGAGCATCGGGTCACCGCCGATATCTCGCTGCGCAATGCCGCGATCGAGGTGACGGTGATGGGCGTCGCGCTCGGCCTGGCGGCGACGCTGGCGGTCACCGCGTAGCCAGATCGGTCACCGCGTAGTCGGATCGGTCGCGCAGGCCCATTAAAGTGGCCGATATGACCGAAGTGAGGATTGTCGAAGACTGCGCCGCATCCGCCGACACGGCGTTCGAGTACGTCAACGACTACCGCAATCTGCCGCATTTCCTGTACGGCATCGAATCCTTCGTCCCGGTCACCGACCAGACCGACGGGCTCGGCGCGACCTTCGACGGCCACATGAAGCTCGGCCCCGCGGCGCTCAAGTCCAGGGTCGAGGTCGTGAAGTGGGAGAAGGGGCGCGTGATCGGCATCAAGTCGATCAAGGGATTCGAGATCATCTCGACGTTCCACTTCTATCCCAAGGGCGAGGCGCTGTGCACCGTCGACGCGACCATCGAGTACTTCGTGCCTGGTGGCATCGCGGGCAAGGTACTGGGTAAGACGATCGAGCCGTTCGTCAAGATCGCGGTGAAGCACACCACAGACAGCCTGGTCAGGGAGATCGCCAAGGCGCATCTCGAGGGCGCCTGACAGAATGCTGGCCATGACCGAATCAGCGAATGTTGTGGCCACCGCCGATCTGGCCGATGAGATCGGCCCCGAGATCCGCAGCTGCGACACCCAGTTCATCCAGTTCGGTGGCCGGTCCGCGTTCGCCGGACGGATCACCACGATCCGTTGCTTCCAGGACAACCTGCTGGTCAAGCAGACCCTGAGCGAGCCGGGCGAGGGCAAGGTCCTCGTCGTCGACGGCGGCGCGAGCGTGCACACCGCCCTGGTCGGCGACATCATCGCGGGCCGCGGCGTCGACAACGGCTGGGCGGGCGTGGTCGTCAACGGCGCGGTGCGCGACTCGGCGATCCTGAGCACCCTCGACATCGGGGTGAAGGCGCTTGGCACCAACCCGCGCAAGAGCACCCAGACCGGCAGCGGCGAGAAGGACGTCACCATCGAGTTCGGCGGCGTCACCTTCGTGCCGGGAGAAATGCTCTACAGCGACCACGACGGTGTAGTGGTCCGCGCGGAGGACTGAGCTTCCCGACCAGCCCGGCCACGACGACCCGACCTCGAGGAGGGTCCGCCGCGCAGCGGCGGTCGCGGCCGTCCCGCCGATCAGGTGCCGTTGCGTAGGCGACGAAGGAGCAAGCAACGGTGCCTGATCGGCGGGACAGGAGGGGCCGCGACTCGAGCGCGCCAGCGCTCCAGGATTTCAGCTCCCGGACACTCGCACCTTGTGCCCGGCCAGTACTACGACATCGCCGATCTGTAGCTGCCTGCCGCGGCGCAGCTCCACCTCGTCGTTGACCCGGACCAGGCCCTGGGCGATCACCGTCTTGGCCTCGGAACCCGAATCGATCAGGTTGGCCAGTTTCAGGAATTGACCGAGCTTGATGACATCGTCATCGATCGGCACATCGACTGGTTCCGACATGGGCAAATTATTACCCGCCCAGCAAATTCGGGTCGTCACCGGCCCCGCAACGGCCCCGGTGACGAACACGCCGCAGCGACCGCGACACCGATCCGGCGCGGATGGACGCACACTGGATTGGTGACCCTCACGCAGGCCGAGCAGAACCCCACCGTCGAGGCCCCGCCGGACCGCGCCGCCGTCCCGCATCGCGGGCGGGGCAGATTGGCCGAGGTACCGCACATCACCGGGCTGGTCCTCGGCGTCTTCGCGGTCCTGTGCTTTCTGTGGAGTCTCTCGCCCGCGCTGCGCCATCTGACGCAGGCGCCGCGGCACTACGTCGACACCTACTACTTCGACGCACCGGACACCAGCCTGGTGTGGGCACTGGTCGTCGGCCTGCTGGCCGCGGCGCTCGCCGCGCGCAAACGTGTCGCGTGGTGGCTGCTCATCGTGTACCTGCTGCTCTTCGCGGTGACCAACATCCTGGATTTCGTCTCCGCGGACGATATCGACGCGCTGGTCGCCTTCGTGGTGCACGTCGTCGTGCTCGGGATCCTGGTCGCGGCGCGGTTGGAGTTCTACACGCGGGTGCGGCCGGGTGCGCTGTGGAAGGCGCTCGGTGTGCTGGTCGGGGGCCTGGCACTGGGCTGCCTGCTCGGCTGGGGGCTGGTCGAGCTCGCGCCCGGCTCGCTGCCCGCCGGCGCGCAGCGGCCGCTGTGGGCGGTCTACCGGGTCACCGCGGCGGTGCTGGTCGACAACGAGCACTTCGACGGGCATCCGCCTTCGTGGGTGAACTTCCTGCTCGGCCTGTTCGGCGCGATCGCGCTGCTGGCCGCGGTGGCGGTGCTGTTGCGCTCCCAGCGCGCCGACAACGCGATGACCGGCCTGGACGAGTCGGCGATCCGCGGGCTGCTCGCCGCGAGCGATGTCGAGGACTCGCTCGGCTACTTCGCCACCCGCCGGGACAAGGCCGTCGTGTTCGCGCCGAACGGCAAGGCGGCCATCACCTATCGCGTCGAGCTGGGCGTCTGCCTGGCCAGCGGCGATCCGATCGGGCCGAAACAGGCGTGGCCGCAGGCGATCAAGGCGTGGCTCGAGCAGGCCGACCGGTTCGGCTGGGCGCCCGCGGTGATGGGCGCGAGCGAGCTCGGCGCGACCGCCTACCGCAATGCCGGGCTCTCGGCGCTGCGCCTCGGCGACGAGGCGATCCTCGACACCCGCACATTCTCACTGGCCGGGCCGGAGATGAAACAGGTGCGCCAGGCCGCGAACCGGCTGCGCAAAAACGGTTTCGGCGTGCGCGTGCGCAGGCACCGCGATATCCCCGCCGCCGAGTTCGCCGATGTCGTCGCCCGCGCCGACGCCTGGCGCGACACCGAGACCGAACGCGGCTTCTCGATGGCGCTCGGCCGCCTCGGCGACCCGCTCGACGGCGACTGCCTGCTGGTCGAAGCCGTCGATCACGACGACCGCGTGCACGCCATGCTCTCGCTCGTCCCGTGGGGACGCAGCGGCGTCTCGCTGGAACTGATGCGCCGCGACCCACAGAGCCCCAACGGCGTGATGGAGCTGATGATCTCGCAGCTCGCGCTGAACTCCGATCAGTACGGCATCACCAAGGTCTCGCTGAACTTCGCGGTGTTCCGTTCGGTGTTCGAGGAGGGCGGCCGGATCGGCGCCGGCCCGATCCTGCGGGCGTGGCGCGGTGTGCTGCTGTTCTTCTCGCGCTGGTGGCAGCTCGAGGCGCTGTACCGGTCGAACGTGAAGTACCACCCGCGCTGGGTGCCGCGGTTCTTCCTGTATGAGGAGCGCAGGCAGCTGCCACGGGTGGCGACGGCCAGCGGCCTGGCCGAGGGCTTCCTGCCGCGCCTCGGCAAGGAACCCGACGCGGCCGTGCACACCGGAACCCACCCGGCCGTGCCCGTGGGCATCGCGGGTCTGCACGCCGACGGCAGCCCGCCGGAGGCGCCGGAAGGCGAAGCGGCCGAGCAGGGTCCGCGCAGGCCGGAGCAGGTCCGGGTGCGCATGGACAAACTGAACCGGCTCACCTCCGCCGGCGTCGACTCCTACCCCGTCGCCTATCCGCCGACGCACACCGTCGCCGCGGCCAGGGACTGTCCCAAGGGCACGACGGTCCGGATCGCGGGCAGGATCTTGCGCATCCGCGACTTCGGCGGCGTGATCTTCGCCGTCGTCCGTGATTGGACCGGCGAGATCCAGCTCGTCGTCGACCGCGAACGGGTCGGCGCCGACCGCAGCGCCGAATTCACCGAATTCTTCGACCTGGGCGATCTCATCGAGGTCAGCGGCCAGCTCGGGACCAGCCGCAGCGGTGAGCTGTCGCTGCTCGCCCAGGACTGGCGGATGAACGGCAAATGCCTGCACCCGCTGCCCGACAAGTGGCGCGGCCTCGCCGATTCCGAGGCCAAGGTCAGGCAGCGCTACGTCGACATGGCGATCAACCCGGAGACCCGCGAGGTGATGGGCAAGCGCAGCGCGGTCCTGCATTCGCTGCGCGACTCGCTGTTCACCTGGGGCTTCCTCGAGGTCGAGACACCGATCCTGCAGCAGGTACACGGCGGCGCCAACGCGACACCGTTCCGCACCCACATCAACGCCTACGACCTGGACCTCTACCTGCGCATCGCCCCCGAGCTCTACCTCAAGCGGCTGTGCGTCGGCGGCATGGAGAAGGTGTTCGAACTCGGCCGGACCTTCCGCAACGAGGGCGTCGACTTCAGCCACAATCCCGAGTTCACGATCCTGGAAGCCTATGAGGCGCACAGTGATTACCTGCGGATGATGCACCTGTGCCGCAGGCTGATCCAGGACGCGGCGATGGCGGCCAACGGCGCCGAGGTGGCGTTGCGCCCGAACGACGACGGCGGTTTCGACGAGGTCGACATCTCCGGCGAATGGCGGGTCAAGACGGTGCACGGGGCTGTCTCGGAGGCGATCGGCACCGAGATCACCCCCCGCACCGAGCTCTCGCGCCTGCGCGCGCTGTGCGACGAGGCCGGCATCGCCTACCAGCACGGCTGGGACGAGGGCGCGGTGGTGCTGGAGATGTACGAGCATCTGGTGGAGTCGCAGACCACCTACCCGACGTTCTACCTCGACTTCCCCACCTCGGTCTCGCCGCTGACCCGCTCGCACCGCAGCATCGACGGCGTCACCGAGCGCTGGGATCTCGTGGCCTGGGGAGTCGAACTGGGCACCGCCTACAGCGAACTCACCGACCCGGTCGAACAGCGGCGCAGGCTCACCGAGCAGTCGATGCTGGCCGCGGGCGGTGACCCGGAGGCGATGGAACTCGACGAGGACTTCCTGCAGGCGCTCGAGCACGCCATGCCGCCCACCGGTGGTCTCGGCATGGGCGTCGACCGGGTGGTCATGTTGATCACCGGGCGCAGCATCCGCGAGACGCTGCCGTTCCCGTTGGTGAAACCACGCTGAAACCGGGTATACGGACCGTGGTGTAAACGAAATCCGGCGCCGCCGCGATCAACCACTGCTCCGTGTCTTGGCGAGGCTTTCTTACCGAAAGTCGCACCGACAGCGCTAGTCTCGGAGTTCCGGCACCGGGAGGATGTCGGGCCACACAACACATCGGGATGGGATTACATGTATCTGGACCTGCTGACCACGGCCGCTCTAGTCGATCCGCACATGCTCACGAGCAGCTTCGACACCTTGGCGAGCTCGGACGCGGTCAACACCGCCGCGGACCTCCTGGCGAAGAAAAAGAAGAAGAGCAACACCGGCCTGATCATCGGCGGCATCTGCTGCCTGATCATCGTTGTGCTCATCGTCGGTGGCATCTACCTGCTCAAGAACAAGAAGAAGGACGGCGGTCAGCCGCCCGCCCAGCCGCCGTACGGTGGTCCGCAGGGTGGTCAGCCGCCGTACGGTCAGCCGCCCTACGGCCAGCCCTGACCTGAACTGAGGGACTCGCGGCGGTGTCATCGCCGCGATGGCGAGGTATCCCGCGAGTCCTCAGGGCCGATACGGCAGAGTGTGTGAGCGTGCAGCTCATTCTCGTGCGTCATGCCCAGCCGGAACGCGTCGTCGGCGCAACCACCGCGGCCGACCCCGGACTCACCGGCATCGGCCTGCAGCAGGCCGAGCGCGTTCCCGCGGCCCTGGCGGCCCATGAGATCGCCCGGATCGTCAGCAGCCCCCAGCGGCGGGCTCGCGATACCGCGGCACCCACCGCCGCTACGCGCGAACTCCCCGTCGAGGTGATCGACGATCTGGCCGAGTACGACCGCGACCTGCCCGCCTATATCCCCATCGAAGACGCCAAGACCGACTTCGCCGAGGCCTACAACCGGATCAAGGCCGGGTATCTCCCCGAGCAGATCGACGGTCCCGCTTTCACCGCCCGCGTGCTGACCGCGATCGATGCCCTGGTCGCCGAGGCAGCGCCGACCGACACGGTGGTTGCCTTCGCCCACGGCGGCGTCGTCAACGTCCTGCTGGCCGACATCCTCGGCCTCAGCCGCCCGCTGACCTTCCCCATCGACTACTGCTCGGTGACGCGGATCCTCTACTCCCGCACCGGCACCCGCACCGCCGCCACCATCAACGAGAACGGCCACGTGTGGGATCTACTTCCCCGCAATCTGTCCCGCGCCCAGCGCTGATCGAACCTTCACCGCACTACCGACCACCGCACGCCCCGACCTCGAGGAGGGGCAGGCCGACGCAGTCGGCCGTCGCGGCCGTCCCGCCGGTCAGGCGCCGTTGCGTAGGCGACGAAGGAGC
>NZ_JBSGVD010000054.1:0-30757 GCF_053608285.1 Nocardia sp. NPDC055053
CACCTCATGACCGCCAGCCGCCGACGAATCGTCGGCGGCTGGCGAGTCTGGCCAAAATACGCGGAGAGGCGGGGGAGCCTAAGCGCCGGGGCCTACGTTCTTGCTGTTGCGGGTGCGCAGGGCGTGCACGTAATCCTCAGGGGCGCCTGCCTTTTCGGCGGCATCGGCGATGACACCGATGTAGCGCGCCGAGGGCAGCCCACCCTCGTAGGCGTCCAGCACGTACAGCCAGGCCAGCCGGGACTCGCCCTGGGTGCCGGTGACGCGGAGCCGGATCTTCTTGTGGATCCCGAAGTCGGAGCCCTCCCATCGGTCGAGGCGCTCCTCGTCCTCCGGGGAGACGTCGTAGAGGACGACGAACACCCGGGAGCCCGGATCTTCGACGACGGTGGCCAACGGCCCTTCCCAGCCGATGTCGTCACCGGCGAAGGTCAGGCGCCAACCTTCCAGCCACCCGGTCCCGGACATGGGCGAATGCGGGCAGCGTTCCAGCATCTGCGTCGAGTCCATGTTGGACCCGTAAGCGGCATAGATCGGCACCTCACGAACTGTAGCCAATAACAGCAGCGGAATTCCTGTCTCCCACCCAGATCGGCTGACGGTCACAGTCGTGGCGTGGCCGAACACGCCGAACATGTTCACCGATCCGACGCGATGCCGACACGGCTCACCTGAAATGATGGACATCGACACCCGAGGCGAGTCCCACAGGGCGAGCCCGACGAGCCTTCGCGGCCCGGCCCACCAGCGGGCCCCAAGGGGGCCGCGACTCGCGGCGCCCGCGCCGCCAACAAACACAGGGAGCGTGGCTGTGGCACGGATTGCGATCATCGGTGGCGGACCGGCGGGATACGAGGCGGCGCTGGTAGCGGCCCAGCACGGGGCGTCGGTAACCCTGGTGGACGCCGACGGTGTCGGTGGCGCCTGTGTGCTGTGGGATTGCGTGCCGTCCAAGACCTTCATCGCTTCGACCGGTCTGCGCACCGATCTGCGCCGCGCGCGTGACCTGGGCATCACCCTCGACGCCGACCAGGCCAAGGTGCACCTGCCCGAGGTGAACGGCCGCGTGAAGGCCCTCGCGCTGGCGCAGTCCGCCGATATCCGGGCGAAGCTGCAGGCCGCGGGCGTGCAACTGCTGTCCGGCCAGGGCGAATTGGTCGGTCCGGCCCCCGGTCTGGCGCACCGCGTCCGCGCGACACTGGCCGACGGCGGCACCGAGGAGTTCGAGGCCGAGGTCGTGCTGATCGCGACCGGCGCCAGCCCGCGCGTGCTGCCCGGCGCCGAGCCGGACGGTGAGCGCATCCTGAACTGGCGTCAGCTCTACGACCTGCACGAACTGCCGGAGACCCTGGTGGTGGTCGGTTCCGGTGTCACCGGCGCCGAGTTCGTCTCGGCGTACACCGAGATGGGTGTGCGGGTGAAGCTGGTCTCCAGCCGCGACCGCGTGCTGCCGGGTGAGGACGCCGACGCGGCGCTCGTGCTCGAGGAGGCGCTCGCCGAGCGCGGCGTCGAACTGGTCAAGCACGCCCGCGCCGACGCGGTGGAGCGCACCGCGGAGGGCATCGTGGTGAAGCTGTCCGACGGGCGCACCGTGACGGGCTCGCATGCGCTGATGACCGTCGGTTCCACCCCGAACACCCAGAACCTGGGCCTCGACCGGGTCGGCATCGAACTCGATCGCGGCGGATACCTTCGCGTCGACCGGGTTTCGCGCACCTCGGTGCCCGGCATCTACGCCGCGGGCGACTGTACGGGTCTGCTGCCGCTGGCCTCGGTGGCCGCCATGCAGGGCCGGATCGCGATGTATCACGCGCTGGGTGAGGGCGTGAGCCCGATCAGGTTGAAGACGGTGGCCTCGGCGGTGTTCACCCGGCCGGAGATCGCGACGGTCGGTGTCAGCCAGACCGCCATCGACAACGGCGAGGTGCCTGCGCGCACGGTGATGCTGCCGTTGAACACCAACCCGCGCGCGAAGATGTCGGGGCTGCGGCGCGGCTTCGTGAAGATCTTCTGCCGCCCGGCGACCGGCGTGGTGATCGGCGGTGTCGTGGTCGCGCCGATCGCCTCGGAGCTGATCCTGCCGATCGCGCTGGCGGTGCAGAACAACCTCACCGTCACCGATCTGGCGCAGACGTTCTCGGTGTATCCGTCGCTGACCGGTTCGGTCACCGAAGCTGGTCGTTTGCTGATGCGCCACGACGACCTGGACTGAGCGGTCCACGCTGGAATGTGAGGCGGATCACCGGCGCGGTAGGTTTCGAATTGTCTTGTTCGACAACGTTCGTCGTCGTTCCCCGGTGGTGATCTCCACGGGCGTTTGCCCAGGCGGCGCGAATCTTACTGCTGCGTTGCCTGTCCCGCGCTCATGTGGTTGACTCACGGCCGAGGCGCGATCAAGTTGTGATCGCGTGGTGGAGCAGTGGGGGATTCCCTCCGGGAAAGGGATAAGCGAAAAGTGAAGCATCGTAAGCCGAGTCGGGCGCAGCGAGCGATGGCAAGCACGTCGTTGCCCCTGGCTGCTGCAGCCGCCGTGGCAACCCTTCTTGCGGCTCCCGCCGGCGCGGTCCCCAGCGACCAGCCGACGACGCCGGCCACACCGGCTCCTGCGCAGCCGGGCACCGAGCAGCCTTCGAGCGAGGCGCCGGAGACCGGCACCCCCGAGCAGACACAGCCGGAGACGCCGGAGAATGTGAAGCCGGGCGAGACCAAGCCGACCCCGGCCCAGCCGGGTGTCACCAGCCCCGCGCCGGGTCAGCCGGGCCAGGCCACGCCTGCCAAGCCGACCCCGAGCCAGCCGGGTGTCACCACCCCGCGTGTCGCGCCGCTGCCGGTGCCGGGTCAGACCGGCCAGGGCAGCCAGGCGCAGCCCGCCGTGTCGCCGGAGCGCGCGGGCACAACGCCCGAGCAGGAGACCACCCCCGGTCAGCCGGGCACCGCGACCCCGGGCCAGCAGTCGCAGGGCCAGCCCGCGCAGCCGTCGCAGGCGCAGCCGACCGTGCCGTCCGGCCAGGGCGCAGGCGCCGATGTCGAGGACGAGGGTTCCGACCAGCTCGTCCAGACGCCGACGTGGCAGGCCCCGCACTTCGCCGACGCCCCCGCGGCGCCGGTGGTCGAGATGGAAGGCCCGCGTCAGGAGCTCGGCCTCTCCGTCGACGGCGGCGGCGTGCTGCCCGGTGTGGTGAACACCCACCACTACAACAACGCCTCGGGCTACGTCGGCACCGTCGGCTACCGCACGCCGACCGGCTACGGTGACGCGGGCGTCTCGGTCGAGTACATCGGCGAGAACTCGGTCAAGGTCACCACCTACAACGGTGGCGACGGCCGTGCCGACAACACCACCGTGACCGTCCTCGACACCACCCAGGCCAACCTGGCCAAGGCGGCGGTCGAGAACTGGATCAAGGCGCAGCCGGGTGGCGTTGCCGCGATGGAAGCCGCCGCGAAGGCTACACTTCCGGTGCCGGGGGAGCTGCTTCAGACGGTGAACGTCGCAGGTGTCACCACCCAGTGGGGTGGCTCGCTCCAGTACTGACACGCAGTACGTCGTGTGGGGCGGTCGGGTGCGACCGCCCCACACGTGTGTCCTGGGGAAAGGATTGGACTTGGGCACCGACGGTGACGACAACGGGCGCGGCAATCAACGGCCGGCGGCCGGATTCGGTCCTCCCGTAGGCGATTTCGGGCCGCCGGTCGACGACGAGCCAACCGGTTTCGGTGGGCCGCTCGCCGCGGCGCCGCCGCCCGCCCCGCCGGGTTCGATACCGGAGATGGGCTGGCGTCCCGCCGGCCCGCCCGCGTCGGGTCCGCCGCCTGCCGCGAGTCCGTTCGGCGCGCCGGTCGCCGGGACGCCTCCGGTGGCGCCACCGCCGGGTCCGCCGACCATGCCGCCCCGCGCTCCGGTCCAGCCGCCGCGCAACCAATCCGCGCCGACGTCTGTCTTCGGCGACGCGGTGGCCACGCCGCCGCCTGTTCCGCCACAGAGCCCGCCACGTCCCGCGGGCGACGCCTCGCCGTTCGGTGCCCCCGACCCGCGGGTCGGCGCGCCGTCGGAGGATCAGACCGTCCGATTCACCGGTGAGCCACCGCAGCGCCGGGACAGTTCGCCCTTCGGTGACTCGGTTCCGGTGACCTCGGGTCGCGAACTCACCGAGGTGATCCGGCGCGGCAAGCCGGGACCGCGCGCGGAAGCTCCCGCCGAGCCCGCCCCCGAGACCGTGCGCATGTCCACGCCGGAGATGGTGCGCCAGCCCGCGCCCGAGACCACCCGCGCGCCGATCGCCGAGGAAGCCAAGGCCGAGGACAAGGCCTGGTGGAACAGCCCCGACGAGAGTGGCGGGGTGCCCAAGCCGCCCGATGCAGGCCTGTCCTGGGCCGATGACCCGATCGCCCGCAGGCTCGCGCCGAAGACCCCGGTCGCGCCGGTCAGCGAGAAGCAGGAAACCGACCAGCGGATGCGCTGGATCATCGGTGGCGCCGCGGCCGCGGTGCTGCTCGTTGTCGCGCTGGTGCTCACGATCGCGCTGGTCAAGCGCGGTGGTGGGGATGACCCGGGCCCCACCGCGGCGCCGACCACCTCGGCCGCGATCCCAGGCTTCAGCTGCACACCGATGTCGGAGCAGGCGGTGACAGTCGGCAACGGTCCCGGCGACACCTCGACGGGAGCCAAGGCGATTCTCGGCTTCCAATACGCGTTCTATGTCGACCGCTCCGGTACGAAGGTGCGCGAGTACGCGGCGCCCGATGGGGTCATCGCGCCGGCCGAGACCATCCAGGGAGCGATCGATGCCCAGATCCCCGTCGGCTCCAAACACTGCGTGAAGATGCGGGAGACCAGCCCTGGCCAGTTCGACGTGGAACTGCGGGAATGGCATCCCAACGGCAACCTGATCACCTATCCGCAGGTGATCACGACCACGTACACCGACGGAAAGTGGCGGGTCAGCTCTATCGCCACTCGATAGCGTCTCACTATTCGGGACTACAGTTTCATATTCTGGTGAGCGATATGCAATCGTAGGATGATTGCTTCCCTTGGTGTACCCCGGAGGTTTCCATGTCGCTGACCACTCCATTGGCGGGCAAGCTCGCGGGCCTGCAGAGCTCGGCGATCAGGGACCTGCTCAAACTCACCGCGCGCGCCGACGTCATCAGCCTGGCGGGCGGGCTGCCCGACGCGGCGCTGATGCCGAGTGAGCGGATCGCCGCCGCCGCGGAGTCCGCGCTGGCCGACGCCGCGGTCCTGCAGTACACCGAGTCGCCCGGCCTGCCCGCGCTGCGCGCGGTGATCGCGGCCAGGGAGACCGCCAGGATCGGCCGCGACGTGCCGGTGGACGAGGTGTTCATCACCCACGGTTCCCAGCAGGCGCTGTCGCTGCTCGCCGAGGTCCTGCTCGATCCCGGTGCGCTGGTGATCGTCGAAGATCCCGCGTATGTCGGTGCGCTGCAAGTGTTCCGGGCCGCGGGTGCGCGCATCGTCGCCGTGCCGCTGGACTCCGACGGCATGCGCGTCGACGTCCTGGAGGACCTGCTGGCCGCGGGTGAACGCCCCGCCGTCGTGCACACGGTCTCCAATTTCCACAACCCCGGTGGCGTCACCCTCGCCCCCGAACGTCGCCGCCGGCTCGCGGAACTCGCTGAGGCGCACGGCTTCTGGGTCATCGAGGACGATCCGTACGGCGAACTCTGGTTCGACCAGCCCGCCCCCGACCCGGTCGCCACCTACTCACCCCAGGTGATCCGCCTCTCCAGCGTCTCCAAGATCCTGGCCCCCGCCCTGCGCGTCGGCTGGATGGTCGCCCCCGATCGCGTCTGTCGCGCAGTCGAACTCCTCAAACAGGGCGCCGACCTGTGCGGTTCCGCCCTCACCCACCAGATCGCCACCGACCTGCTGACCGACACCGATTGGCTTGCCGCCCACGTCGATTCGGTCCGCCACGCCTACCGCACCCGCGCCAACGCGCTGGTCGACGCCGTCCGCGCCACCTTCGCCGACCGCGTTCGCTGCACCGACGCCGCGGGCGGCATGTTCGTCTGGGCCGACTTCACCGACGGCACCGACACCTCCGCCCTCCTGCCCAAGGCCCTCGAAGCCGGCGTCGCCTATGTGCCCGGCGCCGCCTTCGCCGTCTCGGACGCCTACCGCAACTCCATGCGGCTGTGCTTCACCACCTCCGACGAGGCCGTGCTGGCCGCAGCGATCGGCAGGCTCGCCTCGGCCGCGCGGTGAATGCCGGTTCCGATCACTGATTGAATCAGTGATTGAAACGTGTTCTACTGACTGGGTGCGACAAGCTGAGTACAAGACCAGGGAACGGCTGCTGACAGCGGCTGAGGGCCTGCTCCTCGAGTCGGGCTACGAGCGCGTCTCGATCCGTGCGGTCTGTGCCGCTGCCGAGGTGAACCCGGCCGCGGTGCACTACCACTTCGGGTCGAAGGAAGCGCTGGTTGCCGCGCTTCTACAGAGTCGGCTCGGTCCGCTGTGGGAGACGTCCATGGATGGTCTCGACGGGCGTGGCGCGACCGTCGCGGAATGCGTGTCCGCGGTCATCGATCCGCTGGTGGTGCTGGCCGGGGATCCGATCGGTCGGCTGCATATCAGGCTGCTGTCGCGCATGGTGCTCGGCCGTCAGGATATCGGCTGGACCGCCCGCTGGTTTTCGCTCGACCCCTTTGTCGAGTTGCTGCGTCGACAGCATCCCGAGCTGCCTGACCGCGAGGCGCGCACGCGCTGGATGCTGGCATTCGATCTCATTCTCGGTCAGTTCGGTGCTCCGCACGCCGATGACCGCGTTCTGTCCGCGCGCACGGTCACCACACTGCGCACGTTCGTCACCGCGGGCTTGGAGTCATGATGAACAAGGTATTCACCCCAGCCCGGCTCGGGCCGGTGACGCTGCGTAACCGGGTGATCAAGGCCGCGACCTTCGAAGGTCGCACGCCCGACGCGCTCGTCACCGATGACCTGATCGAGTTTCACCGGGCCCATGCCGTGGGCGGGGTCGGGATGACGACGGTGGCCTACTGCGCCGTCGCCCCGGAGGGGCGCACCGACCGCCACCAGATCTGGATGCGCCCGGAGGCGGTACCGGGGCTGCGGCGGCTCACCGAAGCCATTCACGCGCAGGGCGCCGCCGCGAGCGCGCAGATCGGGCATGCGGGACCGGTCGCCAATGCCGCGTCGAACCGGTTGCCCGCGCTGGCGCCGAGCCGGTTGTTCAGCCCGCTGGGCACCGCGTGGACCGTCCGGCCCGACGCCGCCGAGTTGCGGCGTGTCATCCGGACCTTCGCCGACGCTGCGCTGACCGCCGAAGCGGCCGGATTCGATGCTGTCGAACTGCATTTCGGGCACAACTATCTGATCAGCTCGTTCTTCAGCCCGCTGCTGAACCGTCGCCGTGACGGCTACGGCGGCAGCTTGGCCAACCGCGCTCGCCTGGCTCGTGAGGTCGCACAGGCGGTGCGCGATGCGGTCGGCGGTCGGATCGCGGTGCTGGCGAAACTGAACATGGACGACGGCGTGGTCGGCGGCCTGCGTCTGGAGGAGAGCCTGCAGATCGGGCGCTGGCTCGAGGAAGATGGCACGCTCGATGCGCTGGAGCTGACCATCGGCAGCTCCCTGCTCAACCCGATGTACCTGTTCCACGGCGACGCGCCGCGCGCTGCCTTCGCCAAGGCGTTCAGCGGACCGATGCGCTGGGGAATGCGGCTGGGCGGGCGCTTCTTCCTGCGCGAATACCCCTACCGCGAGGCGTATATGCTGGACCTGGCCCGACAGTTCCGGTACGAGCTGAAGATGCCGCTGGTCCTGCTCGGCGGCATCACCTCGGCCGAGTCGCTGCGGCTGGCGATGGGCGAAGGGTTCGAGTTCGTCGCGATGGGCCGCGCCCTGCTGCGCCAGCCCGATCTGCTGCTGCGGATTCAGGAGAACGAGCAAGCGCCATCGCTGTGTACGCACTGCAACAAGTGCATGCCCTCGATCTTCAGCCGCACAACCTGCGTGCTGGCCGGTCCCGATCTGCCTGTCCGGAACTGAGCATCGCGTCCCGCGGCCGCTGGTGATCAGCAACCACCACGCCCAGGGATTCGTGACCGGGCAGCACCGGAATCCGGGCCGACAGTCGCCCGCCCGCCGCGCCTGCCTCGATCGCGGTTCCCGAGGCGTCGTTCGACAGTGCGATATCTGGTCCACCCGACGGCGGCGGGGTCGAGCAGGCCGTCCGGCCGGCACAGCTCGACCGGTGTGCTGATCTCGCGTTCGACGCTCACGCTCTGCCCGCGGTCATGCCGCCGTCGACGACGAATTCCGCGCCGTTGCAGTAGCTGGACTCCTCGCTGGCGAGGAAGACCACCATCGGCGTGATCTCCGCGGGCAGGCCCAACCGGGCCAGTGGATTCTCACCCCGGTCGAGGGTGACGTCCTCGCCCGCGCCCAGCATCGGTGTCAGAACGCCGCCGGGGTGAACCGAATTCACCCGCACACCCAGCGGAGCCAGTTCCAGCGCGGCCGACTTGGTCAGCCCGCGCAGTCCGAACTTTGATGCCGTGTAGCCGTGCGCGCCCGGCACTCCCTGGATCCCGGCGGCCGAGGAAATGTTGACCACCGCCGCGGGGCGGGCGGCGACGAGCGCGTCGCGAGCGGCGGTCAAGCCGAGAAACGGGCCGGTGAGATTGATGGAAAGCATATTCTGCCACTGTTTCTCGGTGTAGGTCCCGATGGGCCCCGCGTCGAGGATGCCCGCATTGTTCACCAGCACGTTGAGCTTGCCGAAACGATCCACCGTCGCCGCGACGGCCGCGTCCCACTCCGCGCTGCGGGTGACGTCCAGATGCACGAACGCCGCCTGATCGCCGAGTGCCGCGGCCAGCTGCTCGCCGGCCGAGTCGGCGATATCGGCGATCATCACAGACGCGCCCTCGGCCACGAAGGCCCGCGCGTGCGCGGCGCCCATGCCCGATGCCGCTCCACTGATCAGCGCGACCCGACCGGCCAGCCGTCCACTCATGGTTACTCCTCGCAACTTGCCGCCCCGCACGGGCGGCGCCATCTCGACACCGCGAGTGAAACACGTTTCAATCGGTAGTTCAATCACCGATTGAGTTTGCGGAGGTGTTGACCGCTCAGACCCAGCCGTAGGTGCGCTCGACGGCCTTGTTCCATTCGGAATAGCGCGCGGTGCGTTCGTCTTCGGGCATGGTGGGGGACCAGGTGTGGTCGGCGGTCCAGTTGGCGCGGAGGTCGTCGAGGCCGGACCAGTAGCCGACGGCGAGACCCGCGGCGTAGGCGGCGCCGAGGGCGGTGGTCTCGCGGACCACCGGGCGGACGACGGGGACGTCGAGGATGTCGGATTGGAATTGCATGAGCAGGTCGTTGCCGGTCATGCCGCCGTCGACCTTGAGGGTGGTCAGTTCCAGGTCGAGCTGCTGGGCGGCGGCGTCGGCGCGCATGGCGTCGACGACCTCGCGGGTCTGGAACGCGGTGGATTCCAGTGCGGCCCTTGCCAAGTGGGCCTTGGTGACGAAGCGGGTGAGGCCCGCGATGACGCCGCGGGCGTCGGGGCGCCAGCGCGGGGCGAACAGGCCGGAGAAGGCGGGGACGAAGTAGGCGCCGCCGTTGTCGTCGACGCTGCGGGCCAGCGATTCCACCTCCTCGGCCGAGGCGATGATGCCGAGATTGTCCCGCAGCCACTGGACCAGGGAACCGGTGACGGCGATGGACCCTTCCAGGGCGTACACGGCGGGTTGGTCGCCGAGCTGGTAGCAGGCGGTGGTGAGCAGGCCGTGCTTGCTGATCACCGGTGTGGTTCCGGTGTTGAGGAGCATGAAATTGCCGGTGCCATAGGTGTTCTTGGCTTCGCCGGGGGACAGGCAGGCCTGGCCGAAGGTGGCGGCCTGCTGGTCGCCGAGGATGCCCGCCACCGGTGCGCCTGCGAACGGGCCGGCGGTGATCTCGGCGTAGACCTCCGAGGAGCTGCGGATCCGCGGGAGCAGTGACATCGGTATGCCGAACTCGGCGCAGATCTGCGAATCCCATTGCAGCGTGCGCAGATCCATCAGCATGGTGCGCGAGGCATTGGTGACGTCGGTGAGGTGCTCGCCGGTCAGCTTCCACAGCACCCAGCTGTCCATGGTGCCGAAACAGAGGTCACCGGCCTCGGCGCGGGCACGGACGCCATCGACATTGTCGAGGATCCAGCGCAGCTTCGGCCCGGCGAAGTAGGTCGACAGCGGCAGCCCGGTGCGCTCGGCATAGCGCTGCGGACCCTGCTCGCCCGCCAGTTCGGTGCACAGCTGACCGGTGCGGGTGTCCTGCCAGACGATGGCGTTGTACACCGGCTCGCCGGTGGCCCGATCCCAGACGACGGTGGTCTCGCGCTGGTTGGTGATGCCGATCGCGGCCAGATCACCGGCCGAGCAGCCACCGTTGCCCAGCGCCGCGCCGAGCACCCATTCGGTATTGCGCCATACCTCCACCGGATCGTGCTCGACCCAGCCTGGTTTCGGGAAGATCTGCCGGTGTTCCCGCTGTGCGGTACCGACGATCCGGCCCCGCCGGTCGAAGACGATGCAGCGACTCGAAGTCGTGCCCTGATCGATGGCGGCCACATAGCGACGCATTGGTGCAGGTTACCGAAAGGCGGGAGGCGCGCCCCGCCGAATCCAGCACGAGCGGCGAGGTGGCACTACGTTGAACTTGTACGCAGCGGCGCCGGGAACGTGCACCGGCGTCGACCCACTGTCGGTTGGGACCGGCCGTTCCGCGGTCGGCGGCGAGGAGTCGAGCATGTCGCAGACACCGGAATTTCCGTTCCTGCACCCCGGGGAACTGATCGCGGGCGGCCAGCGGGACCGGCTCGGGCCAGGTCAGCTCGGACCGGACCAGCGGCGCACCGCCTGGGCACGCCTCGGCAAGGATCCGTTCGACGTCCTGGTCGTCGGCGGTGGCGTGGTCGGCGCGGGCATCGCGCTCGACGCGGCCACCCGTGGCCTGTCGGTCGCGCTCGTGGAGGCCCGCGATCTGGCATCCGGTACTTCGAGCCGGTCGTCGAAGATGTTCCACGGTGGCCTGCGCTACCTCGAACAGTTCGAGTTCGGGCTGGTCAGGGAGGCGCTGAAGGAACGCGAGCTGGCGCTGTCGACGCTGGCGCCGCACCTGGTGAAGCCGTTGCGCTTCCTGTATCCGCTGACCCACCGGGTGTGGGAGCGGCCGTACGTGGCCGCGGGCCTGACCCTCTACGACAGCATGGGCGGTTCGAAATCTGTTCCTGGACAGCATCATCTGACCAGGCACGGCGCGATGCGGCTGGCTCCGGGGCTGCGCAGGGACTCGATGATCGGCGGTGTCACCTATTACGACACCGTCGTCGACGATGCCCGCCACACCATGACCGTGGCCCGCACCGCCGCCCATTACGGCGCGGTCATCCGCACCTCCACCCAGGTCGTCGGGTTCCTGCGAGAGGCCGACCGGGTGGTGGGGGTGAAGATGCGCGACACCGAGGACGGGCGCACCGGCGAGGCGCGCGCGCATGTGGTGATCAACGCGACCGGCGTGTGGACCGACGAGGTACAGGGCCTGTCGCGGCAGCGCGGCCGGTTCCATGTGCGCGCGTCCAAGGGCGTGCACATTGTGGTGCCGCGGGACCGCATCGTCAGCGATGCCGCGATCATCCTGCGCACCACCTCCTCGGTGCTGTTCGTCATCCCGTGGGGCGCGCACTGGATCATCGGCACCACCGACACCGACTGGAACCTCGACCTCGCGCACCCGGCCGCCACCAGGGCCGACATCGATTACCTGCTCGAGCGGGTGAACGAAGTACTGGTCACCCCGCTCACCCCGGCCGACATCGATGGCGTCTACGCGGGGCTGCGCCCGCTGCTCGCCGGGGAGAGCGACGAGACCTCCAAGCTGTCGCGCGAGCATGCCGTTGCCCGCGTCGCACCCGGTCTGGTGAGCATCGCCGGCGGCAAGTACACCACCTACCGCGTCATGGCCGCCGACGCGATGGACGAAGCGGCACAGGACATTCCGGCACGGGTGTCGCCGTCGATCACCGAGAAGGTCGCGCTGCTCGGCGCCGACGGCTACTTCGCCCTGGTGAATCAGACCGTCCAGCTGGCCGAGCACTACGGCGTGCACCCGTATCGGATGACGCACCTGCTCGACCGCTACGGCTCGGTCGTCGACGAGGTGCTGTCGCTGGCCACGGGCAAACCCGAACTGCTGCAACCGATTACCGACGCACCCGCCTACCTGCAGGTCGAAGCGGTGTACGCGGCCGCCGCCGAGGGCGCGCTGCACCTCGACGACATCCTGGCCCGGCGCACCCGCATCTCGATCGAGTACCCCGATCGCGGCGCGCACTGCGCCGAACAGGTCGCGCATCTGGTCGCGCCCGTCCTCGGGTGGGACGCCGACGAGATCGACCGCGAGGTGTCCACCTATCAGGCGCGGGTGCGGGCCGAGATCGAATCGCAGACCCAGCCCGACGACATCTCCGCCGACGCGCTGCGGGCGGCGGCGCCGGAACCGCGACCTCAACTGCTCGAACCAGTGCCGCAAGATCGGTGAGGACCGGCGTAATCGTGCAATTCGACGCCGTGCAGTCAGAAAACTGACTGGCGGCGGCCGCTTTGCACGACTACGCCAGTCCCGTCAGACGGTCGCCGATTGCAGCGCGCGCAGCTCGACGGCATTGTGCGCGCAGAACACCTCGACCTCGTCGCCGTGGCCGCGCACCAGTTCGCGCAGCCGCTCCTGATTGTCGATCCGCGCCGGTCCGACGGTTTGCACGAGACGCTCGAACAGCACGGAGCCGGGCGGCTGATGCGGATGCTCCAGGTCGAGCTGGCCGGGATGGAAGTAGGCGTCGCCGACCGCGAACTTCCAGCCCGCGCCGGTGTCGATCGCGATTCCGGCGTGGCCGCGCGTGTGCCCGGCCAGCGGGATGATCAGCAGTTCCGCGGGGAGACCGCGCAATTGACGCACGGCGCCGAAACCGAACCAGGGTTCGCCGAGTTCGTCGTAGCTCTCCCAGCGCGGGCCGTGCGCGAATTGCGCGGCACGGTAACGGAATTTCTCGCGCGGGCCGAAATTGCCGTCCAGGGCGCGCAATTCCTCGCCGTAGACGTGCACCCTGGCCTGCGGGAATTCGGCGAGGCCGCCCGCGTGGTCGAGGTCGAGGTGGGTGAGCACGATGTCGGTGACGTCCTCGCGGCGGTAGCCGAGCGCCTCGATGCGGCGCGCCACGGTGCGGTCGAGGTCGAGGACGGGGCGGGTCATCCGGATGAAGCGGCGGCCGAGCCACTCGTCGGGACGCCGGACCGCGCCCTCGCCGATCCCGGTCTCGATCAGGACGAGGCGGTCGTCGAGTTCGATGAGCACGCAGTGGCAGACCATCTCGGCCCGGCGGGTGATGCCGCCGACGCCGTCGAGGAGGCGGCCGCCGAAGGGGCGCATGGTGCCGCCGTCGATGTGGTGGATACGCATCAGGAGAGCTCCTGTTCGAGGGTGGCGCGCAGATGGTCGGCGACCGCGCGCAAGGGGGTGAGGTCGCGTCGGGTGCGGGCGAGCAGCAGCCCGCCCTCGATCATGGCCAGCGCCACGGTGGACAGCTCCGCGGCGCGCTCGCCGGGAATGCCCTTGGCGCGCAGGAAGTCGTCGATGGCGGCGCGCCACGTGTCGAAACCGGTCACGCAGGCTTCGCGGATCGGCTCGCTGTCGCCGCCCGCGTCCAGGGCGATGGTGGCGATGGGACAGCCGCGCTGGAAGTTCGAGTCGGTGAGCATCGCCCCGAGCGCGGCGAACACGCCGTCGATATCGCCGGATTCGAGCGCTGCTTCGAGCAGGGTCCGCAGCGTGCCTGCGGACTGGACGATGGCCTCGGCGGTGAGTTGCTCCTTGCCGCCGGGGAAGTGGAAGTAGAAGGAGCCCTTGGGTGCGCCGCCCGCGCTGACCAGCTGGTTGACGCCGGTGGCGTGGTAGCCCTGGGTGTGGAACAGGTCGGCGGCGGCGTCGAGGAAACGCTGCCGGGAGTCCGTGCGTGGAGTCACCCGCTCAGCGTAGCTCGAGTATGACGACCGGTCTAGTTAGTTGGCTCCGGCTGGCAGCGGGGGCAGAAGTAGATGCCGCGTTCGCGCTGGGTGATGCGGTCGGCCAGGTCGTCCTCGCCGAGCAGGCGGGAGACGATCGCGGTGCCGCAGCGGGGGCACGGGCGGCGGGTGCGGCCGTAGGCCATCGGCCGCCACGGCGGTTGGTGTGCGGCCTTGCCGAGGACGCGGTGGGCTTCGTCGACCAGCGCGGGCAGGTCGGGGATGTCACCGGCCGGGGTCGCCGGGTGCACACGGCGCAGGAAGCAGATCTCGCTGCGGTAGATATTGCCGATGCCGGCCAGATTGCGCTGGTCGAGCAGGGCAAGGCCGATGGGGCGGCGCGGGTATCCGGAGAGTCGGCGCAGGGCCTCGGCGGCGTCCCAGTTCGGGCCGAGCAGGTCGGGGCCGAGATGGTCGACGACGGTGTGCTCCTCGGCGCGGGGCAGCACCTGTACCTTGCCGAGTTCGAAGCCGACGGCCTCGAACTCGTCGGTGGCGAGCACAAGCCGCGCGGTGACCGGCGGTTTCGTCCACCGCTGGCCGCGGTGGAACACCCGCCACACGCCCTCCATCTTCAGGTGGGTGTGGATGCTCACCCGGTCGGTGCGGATGAACAGGTGCTTGCCGTAGCTGCCGACCTCCGTCACCATGTCGCCGACCAGGTCGACCGTCGCGTATCGGGGGACCCGGAAGTCGCTGCGGGTGAGGGTCTTACCGGCCAGTGCCGTGCGCAGCCGCTCGGCGGTGCGGAACACGGTGTCGCCCTCGGGCATTCGGCTACACCTGCCTGCGCAGTCGCAGCCCGCGCGGTGTCATCGAGAAGCCCGCCTCGACGAGGACGTCGGCGAAGGTGTTGCCGTGCACGGTTTCTCCGTTGATCTTGTCGATCACCAGCCCGTCGACCCTGCGGTCGTGCACGAGACCGGCCAGTGCGGTCGCGGCCATCCGGCGCAGGCCGGGGTCCTCGGTGAAGCTGAGCAGCGTCTTGCCGCCGCGTTCCACGTAGAGCACCAGCTCGCCGCCGACCAGCACCACCAGGGCGCCTGCCTTGCGGCCGGGCCGGTGTCCGCCCTCGGCGTCGCCTTTCGGCCACGGCAGCGCGGCACCGTACGGGTTGGCGGGGTCACACGAGGCCAGGGCGAGCGCGACGCCGGGCCCGGCGGTGCCGCGGTCGGTGTCGAACGAGCGCAACCGGTCGACGGTGTCGGTGGTGGAGAACTGGGCGCCGCCGAGGGTGTCGACGAAATAGCCCCGGCGGCACCGGCCGCGATCCTCGAACTCGGTCAGTACCCGGTACATCAGCGCGAAGCCGCCCGGCACGCCCTCGTTCTGCACCGAGCCGCGGGTGAGGACGCCGTAGCGTTCGAGCAGCTGGTCGGCGGTGGCGTGGGCGCGAAGGGTGTTGTCCTGCACTCGTTCCGGCAGGATCGACCAGCGGCCTGCCAGAGTCGGTGGGCCGGTGCGGGTCGGCATGGACGGGCGCGGGAGGTAGGCGCGGCCGCGCGGGGATCGGCGCGGGGTGCGGTGGGCGGTGGTGCTGCGCGCGGTGCCGGAGAGGAGAGCGCGCACCGGGGCGAAGGTGTCGCCGGAGACGTAACCTGCCCACACCAGTTGCCAGAGTGCGTCGCCGACGGCCTTGTCGTCGAGGAGGCCGGTGGCGTCGGAGAGCTGGCGGAAGAAGAAGGCGCCGCCGCCGTGCAAGGTGGCCGGAAGTCGTCGCGGGTTGTCTTGATCGGCTGGCGGAGGGAGGTCCTGGCCTCGGCCCCCGTCGAGGTCGATTGCCGGCGTTGGCTCGGTGCGTGGGGGCCAGGGTTCGAGTGGGGCGCCGAGGGCTGCCAGGAGGCCGAGCTGGGTATCGGTGGGATCGATATCGTCGGGTGGTGGCAGGGTGAAGGGGGCCTGGTCGGCCAGGTGCAGGGCGATCCAGCCGTCGCGGGCGGTGATCGCGCCGTGGCCGGACCAGATGACCTCGCCGCTGGCCATCAGTTCGTCCAGCATGGCGGGGGAGTAGTCGCGCACGCGCGTCGGCAGGATCAGCGATTCCCATGCCGAGGCCGGGATCGGTACGCCCGCAAGCTGTTCCACCACGGAGGCGACGCCGTCGATGCCGCGCAGCTCGCCGGAACCGACGTGCTGCCAGGCGGGCAGGAAACGACCGAGGGCGGCGGTGGACACCGGCTCCACCTCGTGCCGGGCCGCGGCCAGCGACCGGCGGCGCAATCGGCGCAGCACCTGGGCGTCGCACCATTCGGTGCCTGCCGTCGCGGGCGTGAATTCGCCTTCCACCACCCGTTTCTCGGCCAGCAGCCGGTGCAGGGCGGTCGCGGCGACCGCCGACCCGAGGCCGAAGCGGGCGGCGACGTGGGCGGTGGTGAACGGTGCGTGGGTGCGGGCGTAGCGTCCGACGAGGTCGCCGAGCGGGTCCGGGACCGGTTCGATGAACGCCGCGGGCACGCCGATCGGCAACGGCACACCGAGTGCGTCCCGCAGGCGCGCGGCGTCCTCGACGGCCACCCACCAGGTCCGGCCCGCGAACGAAACCTCCAGTGCGCGACGGGCATCGCGCAGGTCCGCGAACCAGGCGGGGGCATCGGAGTCGGCGAGGATGTCGTCAACGGTCCGGTCCTCGGCCGCGTCGTCGACGTCGGGAGTGTCCGCGTTCGGCGCCCGCAGGTCCGCCCCTGGTTCAGCGCGGAGAGTGGCTGCCTGGCCGCCACTGCGCCGCACGCAGCGGGCGGCTGCCTCGGTGGGGGTGAGGGGGCCGAGCAGGCGCAGGAGGTCGGCCAGGCCTTCGGCGTCGCGGGCCCAGCGTTCGGGGGTGAGGCGCTGGAGTTCGCGTTCGGTCAGGGCGATGACCGCGGGGTCGAGGAGTTCGCGCAGTTCGACGCGGCCGAGTAGTTCGGCGAGCAGGCTGGAGTCCAGAGCCAGTGCGGCGGCGCGGCGTTCGGCGAGGGGGCTGTCGCCGTCGTAGAGGAACTGGCCGATGTAGGAGAACAGCAGGGCATTGGCGAAGGGGGACGGTGTCGCGGTCTCGACATCGATCAGGCGTACTTCGCGGCGGGCGACTTTGGTCAGCAGGTCACGCAGTGCGGGCAGGTCGTAGACGTCGCGCAGGCACTCGCGGACGGTTTCCAGCAGGATCGGGAAATCCGGGAATTTGCGTGCCACATCGAGCAATTGGGCCGAGCGCTGCCGCTGCTGCCACAGCGGTGCACGCTTGCCGGGGTCTCGCCGGGGCAGCAGCAGGGCCCTGGCGGCGCACTCACGGAACCGGGACGCGAACAGCGCGGAGCCGCCGACCTGTTCGGTGACGATGTCGTCGATCTCGTCGGGTTCGAAGGCGAACAGTTCGGCGCCGGGCGGATCGTCGGTGGTGTCGGGCAGGCGCACCACGATGCCGTCGTCGGAGGCGGTCGGCGCGGCGTCGATGCCGAATCGCTCCTGAAGCCGGGCGCCGACGGCCAGTGCCCACGGTGCGTGCACCGGGGTGCCGAAGGGGGAGTGCAGGACCAGGCGCCAGTCGCCGAGTTCGTCGCGGAATCTCTCGACGACCAGGGTGCGGTCGGTGGGTAGCTGACCGGTCGCGGAGCGCTGTTCCGCCAGGAGCCCGACCAGGTTCGCGGTGGCGTTCTGGTCGAGGCCCGCTTTCCGGACCAGTTCGTCGAGGCGGGCAGCAGGCTTGCTCAGTTCGTCGGCAGGCTGCGCATCTGTCCGCTTCGCGCGGGCGCTGGATTTCGAACCCGGGCTAGGCGGTGTTTTCCCGCCGTCGACGCCGGACCCTGTTGAGGCAGTGGTCCCCGGGGCGAAAGCGGCGGGTCCATGGCCCATGCCCGCGACGATGCGGGTGAGTTCGTCGGCGGATACCTGGCCCGCGTTGCGCACGAATTCGCCAAGGGCAGTGCCTAATTCGGCTGGACGGCCGAGGCCGTCGCCGTGCCAGAAGGGAAGTCGGCCGGGCAGGCCGAAGGCGGGCGACACCAGCACCCGGTCGAAGGTGATCTCCTCGATCCGCCAGCTGGTGGCGCCGAGCGCGAAGACGTCGCCGACGCGCGACTCGTAGACCATCTCCTCGTCGAGTTCGCCCACCCGCGAAGCCTTTTCGCCCACCATGAAGACCGCGAACATGCCGCGGTCGGGGATGGCACCGCCGGAGGTGACGGCGAGGCGTTGCGCGCCGGGGCGGCCGGTGAGGGTGCCCGCGTCGCGGTCCCACACCACGCGGGGGCGCAGTTCGGCGAACTCGTCGGAGGGGTAGCGGCCCGCGAGCAGGTCGAGGACGGATTCGTAGGCCGAGCGGGGCAGGTTCGCGTAGCTGCCGGTGGCGCGGACGATGTCGAACCAGGCATCGACGTCGATGGGTTCGAGTGCGCAGGCGGCGACGGTCTGCTGGGCGAGGATGTCGAGCGGGTGCGCGGGGATCTGGAGTAGTTCGATCTCGCCGGCGAGCATGCGCTGGGCGGCGACGGTGCAGTGGATGACGTCGGTGCGGTGCTTGGGAAACAGCACCCCCCGCGAGATCTCGCCCACCTGGTGCCCGGCCCGGCCGACCCGCTGCAATCCGCTGGCCACCGACGGCGGCGCCTCCACTTGCACCACCAGGTCGACCGCGCCCATATCGATGCCGAGCTCGAGGCTGCTGGTGGCGACGACGCAGCGCAGCCGCCCGCTCTTGAGGTCGTCCTCGATGATCGCCCGCTGCTCCTTGCTGACCGACCCGTGGTGGGCGCGTGCCAGCAGCTGGTCGGCGCCGTGGATCACCTCGGTGGACGGCCCGAGCTGGGCGGGCGATGCGTGCTCGGTGTCCACCGGTTCGCCGAGCCGGGCGGCGTAGGCCTCGTTGAGCCGCGCGGTGAGCCGTTCGGCAAGCCTGCGCGAGTTGGCGAACACGATGGAAGACCGATGCTCGAGCACCAGGTCGACGATGGCCTCGTCGACGTGCGGCCAGATCGAGCCCGGCTGGTCGGAGTCACCGGGATCGGTCATATCGGCCACCGGAACCCGCACCGACAGATCGAACGTCTTCGGCGCGGGCGGCCGCACGATGGTGATCGGCGCCGACCCAACCAGGAACCGCCCGACCTCTTCCGGCGGACGCACCGTCGCCGACAGCCCGATCCGCTGCGCCGGTCGCTCGGTCAGCTGATCCAGCCGGGCCAGCGACAACGCCAGGTGTGCACCGCGCTTGCCGCCAGCGATGGCGTGTACCTCGTCGACGATCACGGTGTCGACCTGGGCCAGCGTCTCCCGCGCCGCCGAGGTGAGCAGCAGGAACAGTGACTCGGGCGTGGTGATGAGGATGTCCGGCGGCGTGCGCTGCATGGCCCGCCGCTGCGCCGGTGTGGTGTCGCCGGAGCGCACGCCGACGGAGATGTCGAGCGGCTCGAGCCCCAGCCGCTTGGCGGTCTGCGTGACCCCGACCAGCGGCGCCCGCAGATTCCGCTCCACATCCACGGCCAGCGCCTTGAGTGGCGAGACGTACAGCACCGACGTCCCGCGCGGCGTCCCCGGTTCGGGTGCGGGTCGCGTAGCCAGCTGATCGATAGCCCACAGGAACGCCGACAAGGTCTTCCCCGACCCGGTCGGCGCAACAACCAACGTGTTCTCGCCCGCCGCGATCGCCTCCCACGCCCCCAACTGCGCGGACGTGGGCCCGGCGAAGGCCCCGTCGAACCACTGCGCAGTAGCGGGAGAGAACCGATCCATAGCCTTCAGTGTGCACCGACCCACCGACAATCCCACCAAGGGCAATAGCGGAATGCTTCTGGTTACACTGTCGGCCGACCTTGTATCCGGGAGATGGTCTTCCGGCAACGATCTGTGGGAGACCGCGCCCGGCCTGGGCAGTTCAATGGGGATTTTGGTGGCTACGGGAGATCCTTCGACCCTTTCGGTCGAGCCTGAGGAAGTCAAAGCGCTGGGGCGTTTGGCGTTCCAGGTGGCGAAGGAGTGCCAGGCCGGATACGCGTCGTTGGCGACCGATATGCGGGCCACGATCGAGACCTGGACCGGGAACAATGCTGGTGTGTTCACCGCGGGGTGGGAGGAGTTCCATCTGGGTGCCGATCAGGTGTGGGATGCGTTGTTCGAGCTGGCGGACAAGTTGGGGATCACTGCAGAAACCCTGCTTGCGGTCGATGAATCGAATGCCGCGGCGACCTACACGCTGAACCTCTGAAGCCGGAGCGGACATCTGATGACTACCGAACCTCCCGCGTTCTCGGTTGACCTCGACCAGCTCGACCAGTTGACCGCGCGCATGCGCGGATACCTGGCCGCAGTCGCCGATGTCCTGACTGCGCTCGACGCCAAAGCCAAGGAGGTCGAGGGGGTGTGGTCCGGTGACGCGGCCGCGGCCTATACCGAGGCACACACCGAGTGGCGCGCCGGTGTCACCGATATGCAGGAAGGCTTGGCGGCACTGGAGGCGGCTGCGAAGACCGCGCACCAAAGCTACACCGATGCTGCCTCGACGACGCTGAAGATCCTGGGCGTATGACGCCGACGGTCACCAAGCTGGAAGTCGATCCCAAGGTCTATTACCAGGCGGCGACCAACTGCTTCGACGCGGCCGCATCGCTGTTCGACAGCTTTACCTACATCTTCGGTGAACTCAACGGTTACGGCATGATGGCCGGCCGGGACGAAGATGGTCGAGCGTGGGCGACTTCCTACGACCAGTCTGCTCGGGATGCTGTCGCGTTCTACGGGCAGACATATAAGACGCTGCGTGCTTACGGCACGGCGCTCAACGACCTCGGTTTCGAGCACGCGAAGTCCGATGCCGCGATCAAGGGAACAGCGCAACCGGAAAGGCCGGCGGATTCGGCATCGACGGCGACGTTCGGACCGTATGCTCTGCCCGCGTCGGCGGCTGGTGGGACTCCGCAAGGTCTTGCAGAGACTGCGATCGATGTTCTCGACGCGATCAATTGTCCGCTCCCGGACGGTAATACCGACACCCTCGCGAAAGCGGCGGACGCGTGGGATCGTCTCGGCAGGATCTATCAGAACACCAACGCCAAAGACAAGATCACGATCGCGGCCGGCCTGTTCGATGGCGTGACCTCCAATGATGCGATGCAGGTCCGCGAAGACCTGAAGAAGATCGAGAAGTCGATCGCGGCGCTGCTTGACACCTGTAAACAGATCAGCAAGTCGTGCACCGACTACCAGGGCGCGATCCAGGAACTCCGCAACGAGATCAAGGAGTTCATCGAAGCCATCATCATCGAGGCTGCTATCGATGCAGCGGTCACGGTGATCGCCACCTGTCTGACCGGTGTCGGTGGCCTGATCGCCGGCGCCAAAGCGGTCGAGTCGGCTCGTCGGTGGTCTGTGAAGATCAAGGCAGCGGTGTCGGCGTGGCGCGCGCGCAAAGCGTTGCAGCTCAAGGGTTTGGCCGACGATGCCGCTGCCGCGATGTCAAAGGCCAAGAAGGAAATCGAAGACCTCTATAACCGCCTAGGAGGCAAGGGCGACTCTGATCGGACGCCCAAGGCTGCCGGGCTGAGCGACGATGATCGCCGGGCCCTACTCCAAGGGCCGAGTGACCTTCGCGGCCGGTCCTTGACCGACATCCTGCGCACCGGCGAAACACCGACTCCCGACCAACAGCGCCAGATCGATGCGCTCAACGAAGCGCTCGGAAAGATGCCCGCCCACGAAGGGCTGGTCACCCGGAATACCAATCTGACCCCCGAACAGCTTGCCCGATACGAGCCGGGGCAGGCGGTCACCGAGAAAGGATTCACCTCGGCGAGCACGAACCCGAGCGGGGTGAACGAACTCACGGTGCAGAACTCGCAGGTCGAGTTCCTGATCGTCAGCAAGAACGGTCGTGACTACAGTGAGTACGGAACCCCCGACGAGGTGCTGTTCTCGTCGGGGACCAACTTCTTCGTCCACAGCAAGACCATCGATCCGGCAACGGGCCGGACCGTGATCAAGATGACGGAAATGTAGGGAGAAACCCACATGCCGGAAGACTTCGGTGGCAAGGTCTTCTATTCCGCTGAGGAAACCGAGCAGCAGGGGTTGCGACCTTCTGCGGAGGATATCGCACGCAGCGAACGGATGTTCGCCGAGTTCGAGGAGAAGCGCCGAACGCTGGGCCCGGCCCCCACCGGGACGACGCCAGGGTTCGGCGGTCGGTTCTCCGATGACTTGGGTGGTACGGAGTTCGAGGGCTGGACCCGCGATCCCAGCACGGGTGCATGGTTCGACAAGGAAGGTCGACCGGCCTACGACAACGACGGTCGGCGGATCAGCTACCGCGAATAGTCCCTGAGTCGGCCGCACACCCACAGGGCTATGCGGTAGATCGGTGTCCTCGGTCACACCGTCGTTCCGGCCGGCGCTACTCTGGGCTCTCGTGCAAACGGTGCTCAGAGTCGACCTCGTCGGTCATGGCTTGACCGAGGCGGTACGGAAGGCGCGATTCCCTGTCGACGAACCACTGGACGAGTCGGGGCGCGGTGCGCTGCGCGCGGACGCGGTGCTGGCCGGTGCCCACGTGCGGACCGGGCCGGAACGGCGAGCCCGGGAGACGGCGGAGGCGCTAGGGCTGGTCGGTGAGCCGGATGCGCGATTACGGGATCTCGATTCCGGGTCGTGGCGGGGGACCGAGATGGGCAGTCTGGCACAGGATCAGCTCTTCGCGTGGCTCACCGATCCCGAATTCCGTGGGCACGGTGGCGAATCGGTGACAGATCTGGTCGACCGGGCGCGGTTCTGGCTGGCCGAGATCGCCTCGGCGGGCCTGGACACGGTGGGTGTGACGCATCCGGCGGTGATCAGGGCGGTGCTGCTCGTCGTGCTCGACGCGCCGCCGAAGTCGTTCTGGCGCATCGATGTTCCGCCAGCGAGCGTCACCCGGCTGCACTACCGCGGGAACTGGACACTGCGCCTCGGTTAGAAACGGCGAAAGCCCCGGAGTCGAAACTCCGGGGCTTTCGTCTAGTAGCGGGAACAGGATTTGAACCTGCGACCTCTGGGTTATGAGCCCAGCGAGCTACCGAGCTGCTCCATCCCGCGTCGTAAACACCACTGTACACGTCGCGGCGCGGATGACGAAATCGGTTTCTGATCAGCCGAAATGTATCCCCTGGGCCAGCGGGAGCTCGGTCGAGTAGTTGATGGTGTTGGTGGCCCTGCGCATGTAGGCCTTCCACGAGTCGGACCCGGATTCGCGCCCGCCGCCGGTGTTCTTCTCGCCGCCGAACGCGCCGCCGATCTCGGCGCCCGATGTCCCGATATTGACATTGGCGATGCCGCAGTCCGAGCCGGCGAGGAATCGTTCGGCCTCGCGCTGGTCGAGGGTGAAGATCGACGAGGAAAGACCTTGTGGCACATCGTTGTTGAGCGCGATGGCGGCCTCGATGTCGTCGTAGGCGAGGACGTAGAGGATCGGCGCGAAGGTTTCCTCGCGCACCAGCTCCGTCTGCGCGGGCATCCGCACCACCGTGGGCCGCACATAGTAGGCGTCGGGACCGACCAGCTCGATGCGCTCACCGCCGCAGACGATCTCGCCGCCCTCGTCTACGGCCCGCGAGAGCGCCTTCTGCATCGAGGTGAACGCGCGTTCGTTGATCAGCGGCCCGACCAGCACCCCGTCGTCGAGCGGATTGCCTACGCGCAGTTGGCTATACGCCGCCGCGAGCCGCTCGACCAGCTGATCGGCGATCGACCTGTGCACGATCAGCCTGCGCAGCGTGGTGCAGCGCTGACCCGCCGTCCCCGCCGCGGCGAAGACGATCCCGCGCACCGCCAGCTCCAGATCGGCACTCGGCGCGACGATCGCGGCATTGTTGCCACCCAGCTCCAGCAGGCAGCGGCCGAACCGGCCCGCCACCCGCGGCGCGACCACACCACCCATCCGCACCGAACCGGTGGCGCTGAGCAGCGCCACCCGGGAGTCGTCGACGAGCGCCTCGCCTGCCGTCGCGTCACCCTGGATCAGCTGGTGCACTTCGGGATCCGCGCCAACATCGACGGCGGCGCGACGCAGCAGCGTGTGACAGGCCAGGGCCGTCAACGGCGTGGTCTCCGACGGCTTCCACACCACCGTGTCGCCGCAGACCAGCGCGATGGCGGTATTCCACGCCCACACCGCGACCGGGAAGTTGAACGCCGAGATCACGCCGACGACGCCGAGCGGATGCCAGGTCTCCATGAGCCGGTGACCCGGCCGCTCGGAAGGCATTGTCGCGCCGTAGAGCTGGCGGGACAGGCCGATCGCGAACTCGCAGACGTCGATCATCTCCTGGACCTCGCCCAGCGCCTCCGGTCCGATCTTGCCCGCCTCCAGGGTGACCAGCTCGGCGAGTTCACCCTGATGGGCGACCAGCAGCTGGGCCAGTCTGCGCACCAGCGCCGCCCGAACCGGGGCAGGCACCGTGCGCCACGCGTCGAACGCGACGGCGGCCCGGCCGATCGCGGCGTCGACCTCGGTGGGCGTGTCAGCGGTCAGCGGCAGCAGCGTGCCGCCCGAGATCGGCGTGCGCGCGAGCAAGGAGCCGGGCTTGGGCACGCTCGCGCCGAGGCCGTGCAGCAGGGCCATGGCGCGCAGCGCCAGCTGCTCGGAGAAGTGCTCGGTCACGGTCTGGGTCATCGCTGCTCACCTTCTGCTGTTTGGTACGGCTCACGGAAAAGTTCGGTGGAATTCGGTGGGGGAACAGAAAGAAGTTTTCCCCGCGCGACCCCCGTGCTGCGTTAGCCTTCGCTGATGGCGGATACACCGGCTAGACCCCAGCTCGACGATATCGACCGACTATTGATCAAAGAACTGATGAGCGATGGTCGCGCCACGTTGTCGAACCTGGCGGAGAAGGCCAGCCTCTCGGTCTCGGCAGTGCAGTCGCGGGTGCGCAGGCTCGAAGCGCGGGGGGTGATCCGCGGGTACGCGGCGCATGTCGATCCCGAAGCGCTCGGCCACCTGTTATCGGCGTTCGTCGCGATCACTCCTCTCGACCCGTCCCAGCCCGATGACGCGCCCGCCCTGTTGCAGCACATCCCCGGCATCGAGGCGTGCCACTCGGTGGCGGGCGAGGAGAGCTACGTCCTGCTGGTCCGGGTCGCCTCGCCGCGGCACCTGGAACAGCTGCTGCAGGAGATCAGGGCCACCGCCAATGTGCGGACGCGCAGCACCATCATCCTGCAGACATTCTATGACAGGTAACGATTCCTCGTAATAGTTCCGCGATTCCGTAGAGGTTCCGTAAATATTTGCGTACCCTCGGTTTTGTGACCATCGAACTGGAGCGCCCCGGCGCGGCGGTCACCCCCGCCAACCGGGTCCACGAAATCCTGTCCTCGCACATCCTCGCGGACGGCTTCGAACTTGTGCTCGATCTGCACAAGTCGCACGGCCGCACGCTCATCGACGAACGTGACGGCACGGCCTACCTCGACATGTTCGGCTTCTTCGCCTCCAACGCGCTCGGGATGAACCATCCCGCGCTGGCGGACGACGAGCGCTTCCGCGCCGAACTGGCCACCGCCGCGCTGAACAAGCCGAGCAACTCCGATATGTACACCGTGGAGATGGCTCGCTTCGTCGAGACCTTCGTCCGCGTGATCGGCGATCCGCGGCTACCGCATCTGTTCTTCATCGACGGTGGTGCCCTCGCCGTGGAGAACGCCTTGAAGGTCGCGTTCGACTGGAAGAGCAGGCACAACGAATCACACGGCCGCTCACCGGAACTCGGCACCAAGGTGCTGCATCTGACCGGAGCCTTCCACGGCCGCAGCGGCTACACGATGTCGCTGACCAACACCGACCCGATCAAGACCGCGCGCTTCCCGAAGTTCGATTGGCCGCGCATCGAGACGCCGCACACCCTGGCGGGCACCGATATCGAAGCGCTCGAAGCCAGGGCCATCGCGCAGGCCGCGCAGGCCTTCGCCGACTACCCACACGACATCGCCTGCTTCATCGCCGAGCCGATCCAGGGCGAGGGCGGTGACCGGCACCTGCGCGCGCAGTTCCTCGGCGCGATGCAGCGGCTGTGTCACGACAACGACGCGCTGTTCATCCTCGACGAGGTGCAGACCGGCGTCGGGATGACCGGAACCACCTGGGCCTACCAGCAATTGGGGCTGGAGCCCGATGTGGTGGCGTTCGGCAAGAAGACCCAGGTCTGCGGCGTCATGGCGGGCGGGCGGGTCGACGAGGTGCCCGACAATGTCTTCCGGGTGAACTCCCGCCTGAACTCCACCTGGGGCGGCAACCTCACCGACATGGTGCGCACCCGGCGCATTCTCGAGGTGCTGGAACAGGAACGGCTGATCGAGAAGTCGGTGGCACTCGGGGCCTACCTGCTCGACCAGCTCGGTCAGCTCGCCGCCGCGCATCCGGACAAGGTGAGCGAGCCGCGCGGGCGCGGTCTGATGTGCGCGATCACGCTGGCCAGCCACGACCTGCGGGATCGGGTGGTGACGGCGATGCGGGAGCGCCAGCACGTGCTGGTGTTGGGGACCGGGGAGCGAGGTATCCGGTTCCGTCCGCCGCTGACGGTCACCGAGGAAGAACTCGGGCAGGTCGCCGATGCGTTCGATGCCGTGCTTTCGCGAGAACAGGGGTAACTCGTCGGGTACGGGCTGCGTCGGCGGCTGCTGCCGCCGGCCGCCCGTATTGCCTTGGTAGCGCCTGAGTCTGGCTGAAATCGCGGAGAGGCGGGATAGCTGGCTTTTCGCTGCGGCAGCTTCTAGGCTTCGCATCCATGTCATCCGGATGTCTTTACGGCATGGAACGGTGCTGCGCATGAACCGCCGAATCGAGCGAATCGGGCAAATTGCTACCACCTTGCTGCTCGCCGTCACGGTCGGCTGTTCGAACAGTGAAGCCGTGACGGCCGATCAGCCGACAGCGGCGCCCACGTCGACCACCTCGCCGACCGCCATGCCGCCGCACATGACCGACCTGCTGCCAGGCATGCCGCCGCCGCTCTCGCCCACCGACATCTACGCGGCCAACCGGGAACTCAGCCCGTCGGTCGCCGATCACCGGCCGCTGGTCTACGTGCCCAACAGCAAGTCCAACACGGTGACCGTGATCGACCAGAACACCTTCCAGGTGCTCGACACGTTCTCCTCGGGCGGTTCCGAACCCCAGCACGTGGTGCCGTCCTACGACATGCAGACCCTGTACGCCACCAACGATCTGCCGATCGGGGGCGGCAGCCTGCTGCCGATCGACCCGCGCACCGGAGCGCCTGCGGGACCGGCCATTCCGGTGCGCGACCCGTACAACATGTATTACACGCCGGACGGCAAGTTCGCGCTGGTCGTCGCCGAGGCGGACAAGTCGCTGGACTTCTACGACCCGGTGACCTGGCAGAAGCTGCACGCGCTCGCGGTGCCCGAGTGCGCGGGCGTCGATCACATGGACTTCACCGCGGACGGGCGCTTCGCCCTCGCCAGTTGTGAATTCATCGGGCGGATGGCGGTTTTCGACGTCGCGCAGCGCACGCTGATCAAGATGATCGACCTGCCGGGCGGGCGCGGCGGGATGCCGCAGGACGTGAAACTCTCGCCCGACGGGCACGTCTTCTTCGTCGCCGACATGATGGCCGACGGCATCTACACCTTCGACGCGCACACCTTCGTCAACACCGGATTCATCGCCACCGGCAAAGGGACGCACGGGCTTTACGTGACGCGTGACTCCGAGCAGATGCTGATCACCAACCGGCACGAGGGCAGCATCTCGGTGTGGGACTTCGGCGCCAACGGGCTGGTGCACAAGTGGTTCCTGCCCGGTGGCGGTAGCCCGGACATGGGCAACATCTCCGCGGACGGGCTGGTGTTCTGGGTGTCGGGCAGGCACGACAACGAGGTATACGCGGTCGACATCGTCAACTGGAACCTGCTGGCGCGCATCCCCGTCGACCACGGGCCGCACGGGTTGACGGTGTGGCCGCAGCCGGGGCGCTACTCCACCGGGCACACGGGGGTCATGCGCTAGCGGGTGGATCCGGCCGTGATGGCACCATGTGCGAATGCTCCAGATGTTGTTCGTCGGGGCCGTGCTCGGCCTCGTGCACTGGCTGTTGTACCGGCGTTTCGCGGTCGCCCCCGGTCTCGGCGTCGCCGCGCGCCGGGCCGCCGCGATCGCGCTCGTGCTGCTGTGGATCCCGCCGTTCGTCGCGGTCGGCGCGGGAAGCGCCTTCTCGCCGGAGCCGGTCCGGCCGATCGTCTGGGTGGGTGAGGTCTGGCTCGCGGTCCTGTTCTACCTGGGGATCGGGCTGATCGTGATCGGGCTGGTGCTGCTCGTGGCTCGCCTGCTGAAGTATCAGGACCGGCGCCGGCTGATCCGGGTGCTGTCGGGGGTGGTGATCGTCGCCGCCGTCGGCACGGTCGCCTACGGCGTGGTCGAGGCGAACCGGCCGCGGGTGGTCGAGGCCGACCTCACCTTCGCGCAGCTGCCGCGTGAGTTCGACGGTCTGCGCGTCGTCGTGGTGGCCGACATCCATGTCGGCGCGGCACGTGGCGCGGACTTCACCCGGCGGGTGGTCGAGCTGGTCAACGAGCAGCAGCCCGATGTCATCGTGCTGCCGGGGGATCTGCTCGACGGTGCGGTCGAATACGTCGGCCCCGACATCGACCCGCTGGCCGGATTGCGGTCGAAGTACGGGAAATTCGTCGTCGCCGGCAATCACGAAGGGTATGTGAACCGGCCCGACAACTGGCTCGACTACTACGACCGGTTGGGGCTCACCTCGCTGCGCAACAGCCGCGCCGCCGTGACGGTCGGGGACGCGTCCATCGACATCGCCGGGGTCTACGACTTCGACGCCACCGATCCGGCGCCCGACGTCGCGGCCGCGCTGGCCGGGCAGGAGCAGGGCCGGTTCACCGTGCTCCTCGCCCACCAGCCGTTGCAGGGGACGGTGGCGAGCGAGCACGGCGTGCGGTTGCAGCTGTCCGGGCATACCCACGGCGGGCAGATGTGGCCGCTGATGTACCCGGTGAAGTGGATCAACGGCACTGTCGCCGGTGAGAGCCGGGTAGGCGAGATGCAGATGTTCACGACCCGCGGTGTCGGTGCGTGGGGACCACCGGTTCGGGTGGGCGCACCGCCCGATATCGCGGTGGTGACGCTGCGGGCCGGCTGACGCGCCCGGCCGCGGCTCAGGCGGGGACTGCGGTCAGACCCAGTGCGCCAGCGACGAATCGGTGGACGGAGGCCAGGCCGGCAGCCAGCGCCTCGTCCTCGCCGGGGCGGGCCCAGCCGGTGACGGTCGCGGTGTTGTCCGGTCCGGGTGTCACGCCGATCTCGGCGACCAGTTCGGCCGTCGTCGGCACGCAGACCGCCCAGGAGAAGTGGGACTCGTCGGCCCACTGAGCCGAGCGGGTGGCCACGTAGCCGGGATCGGTGATGCCGCCGTCGGCCAGGGCAGGCCGGTCGTCGATGCGCTCGTCGGCCCGGAGAGCGCGCAGGTACCAGGCGCCGGCGTTGATCTCGATCGGTTCCACGCCAGGAGTGTATTGGCGGGCCGGGGGTTGTCCGGAGGGCGGGGTTGCTCGCGTTCGCCGGGTCAGGCGAGGCGGGGGGTGGCGCCCAGCAGCGAGTGGACGGCGGTGCGGCCGATGTCGAGGGCGCGGGTGAGCAGGTCGGTGTCGCGGGCGGCGCTGTCGATGGCGGGGGCGCCCGCGGGCGGGTGGACCTGGAGGACGCGGTCGCCCAGGCCGTCGAGGAAGTCGTCCTCGACGGCCTGCTGGCCGGGGCGCTGGGACCACGCCCGGAAAGCGCCGGGGGCGATGGCACGCATGTAGCCGCCGCCGACGATGCGGTGCAGCAGGGGTGCGGGCGGGCGGACTTCGTCGGAGCGACGGGTGCGCAGGACCAAGGCGTGGGTGGTGCCCGCCGCGACGGCGGTGCGGATCGGGACGGTCTCCGACAGGCCGCCGTCGAAGTAGCTGCGGCCGCCGAGGTCGACCGGGGGACCGGCGAGCAGGGGCAGGCCCGCGGAGGCCCGCAGCGCGGTCATCAGGGTGGTTTTGTCCACGATGTGCGGGCCGAGGTCCACCGACCGGCCGGTGCGGACGTCGGTCGCGATCGGGTGGAAGGTGGTGGGGTTGGCCAGGATGGCCGGGAAGTCCATCGGCTCGATGCCGTCGTAGACGTGGTGCACCAAGTAGCGCAGATCGAAGACCGGGCGCCCGCGCAGGATCCGCACGGGATCGACCACCCGGCGCATGATCGTCGCGTCGGTCCACGACCGCATGCCCGTCGCCGCCCGCCCGCACAGCAGCCAGGCGCCGTTGATCGCACCCGCCGACGTGCCGTAGACGGCGTCGAAGACCGCGGAAAGGCCGAGCTCCTCGAGAGCCTGCACCATGCCGCTGGAGTACACACCGCGGCTGCCGCCACCCTCGATCACCAGCGCCAGGCGATTCCCGTCACCGCGGTTCCCGGACTCCCTACGGCTACGGATCACCTCGGCGACCGTGGCCGGACCCGATGAAGCCGACGGGTCCTGATCGATACGCGCACTGCTGGTCACCCGACCCACGATACGACAGGGTGCGGGAGTCCGGCCTGGTCGGATGCATGATCTTCGCCGCCCGTTCACCGGGTCGCGGCGAATGTGTCGAAACGACGACGGGCGCCGGTCGAGATCGACCGGCGCCCTTCTACGTCGTACTTGCTACTTGATATACG
>NZ_JBSGVD010000055.1:0-30752 GCF_053608285.1 Nocardia sp. NPDC055053
CCTTCAAGCAGATGCCGATGATCTTCCCGCGCCGCCAGGCGGGCGGGGAGCGGATGACCACCCAGCGGTCGATCTCGCAGACCAGACGGGCCCGCTCCCAATCGATCTCGCTCGTGTCGCCAGGAACGAGCTGTTCGCGGCGTTCGTGCAGGGCGGCCAGTTCGTGCGCGGCGCGCAGGACGGGATCGCCGTCGCCGGCGAAACCGCAGACCGCCTGCATCATCCGCGCACGGTCCGGCAGTACCGGTTCCTGTCCGGGTTCACCCGATGAACCGCCGTCCGCGTCCACTGTGCCGCACCGCCCTCGTCGTCCCGTATGTACCGCTTCCGAGAGACATTCGTCTCGGCCGGAGTTCCGGATAGGTCACGAAATAGCACCTCAACAGCGAAAACCGGCCGCGAACAGCAGTTCGCGGCCGGTCGAGATCACCTGTGCGCAGAAGTATTACAGGCTGCGGGCGATGATCTCCTTCATGATCTCGTTGGTGCCCGCGTAGATCAGCTGGACCCGGTTGTCGACCCACATGCGCGCGATCGGGTACTCGTTCATGTAGCCGTAGCCGCCGAACAGCTGCAGGCAGGTATCGGCGATCTGCATCGCCTTGTCGGTGGTCCACCACTTCGCCATGGCGACGGTCGGGATGTCGAGCTCGCCGCGGAGGTGCTTCTCGATGCAGTCGTCGATGAACACGCGCGCGATGCGCGACTCGGTGGCGACCTCGGCCAGCTTGAACTTGGTGTTCTGGAAACCGAACACCGGGCGCCCGAACGCCTCGCGCTCCTTGGTGTAGCGCAGGGTGTGCTCGAGGGCGACCTCCATGCCCGCGACCGCGCCGTGCGCGACGATCAGGCGCTCCTGCGGCAGCTGCTGCATCAGCTGGATGAAGCCCTGGCCCTCCTGGGTTCCGAGCAGGTTGGTCACCGGGACACGCACGTCCTCGAAGAACAGCTCGGAGGTGTCCTGGCCCTTCTGGCCGATCTTGTCGAGCACGCGGCCGCGACGGAAACCCTCGCGGTCGGCCTCGACCAGCACCAGCGACACACCGGCGGCGCCCTGGGTGGGGTCGGTCTTGGCGACCAGGATGATCAGGTCGGCCTGTGCGCCGTTGGTGATGAAGGTCTTGGAGCCGTTGATGACGTACTCGTCACCGTCGCGGATCGCCTTGGCCTTGACGGCCTGCAGGTCCGAGCCGGTGCCGGGCTCGGTCATCGCGATGGCGCCGACGACCTCGCCGCTGGCCATCTTGGGCAGCCACTGCTGCTTCTGCTCCTCGGTGCCGTAGGCGAGCAGGTAGTGCGCCACGATGCCGTTGTGCAGGCTGACGCCCCACGAGGTGTCGACGACGCGGGCCTGCTCCTCCATGAGCACGGCCTCGTGGGCGAAGGTGCCGCCACCGCCGCCGTACTCCTCCGGGATCGACAGACACAGCAGGCCCACTTCACCGGCCTTGTTCCACAGGTCGCGGTCCACGTGGTGCTGCTCGCGGTACTTGTCGATGTTCGGCGCGAGTTCCTTGGCCATGAAGGCGCGGGCGAGGTCGCGCAGGGCGTCCAGGTCCTCGTTCATCCAGCTGGACCGGTTGGCGGCCATCGAGTCTCCTTACGGCTCGGCACAGCACTGGCCCAGGGGTGACCAGTGGTTACAGACACAGTGTGGACCACTATTGGCGAGGTGGCAATAGTGGGTTCCGGAGCCTCGGGGCGGGGCCTCGGACCGGGTTCCGGCGGTCGAGGCCACGGGTCTTGACGGGGGCGCGAAGTTGGTGTCCGATTCGTGTTGCCCGCGAACCTTGTTCGGCAACTCTTGGGCACCGATGGTGTGAAAACCTTGGCTCGGAAGGCGGTCTGGGATTATCTTTCGAAGTTGGACTACCGGCCGGTATCGCCTGCGCGTGTCGCTCGCGGCGCGCCGAGAACGGGGAGCCGTGTCGGAGCATCGGTTTCGCACGGGCGGGTGTATGGACTATTAATGGCGTGTGCCGTTCACACGTGTGGTCACCCGTCTGCCTTCGCGATGCCGGGGCGGTGGTCGAGCATGACCGTCGATTCTCCCATCGAAGACGACGTCAGCCAGCTGGCCCAGCGGGTCGAACGGGCGCGTGGGCGCCTCGCCTACCAATTCGACCCCGCTCTGACCGACGCGCTGTCGGAAGACGAGCTGCGCGCGGAGCGGGAACTCGCCGAACGCATCCGTGAACAGGATCGCGAACAGCGCTGGAAGCACACCCAGGCGATGGCGCAGGCCTCCGACCGGGCCAGGAGCACCACCGAAGCAATCGAGAAGGCCGACATGCGAGATCTGCTGCTCGCCAGAAAGGCGATGGCCTCCCAGCGCCGCGAATCGAGTCCGCACGCGAAGCTGGCTTCGCTGTACCGGCACCGGTCGTGGTCACTCAAGGCACTGGCTGGTGTCGTCGGCGCGGGCATGCTGTGGTCCGCGGTGAACGTGCAGCAGAACATCGCGCCCGGCGGTCCGAGTGATCCGCTGTTCTGGTTCAGCTACCTGCTCGAGGCGATGATCAGCGTCTGCCTGATCATCATCATGGTCGGCACGAACAAGGTCGCCGAGTGGGGCGTCATCGACAACCGGCGCCAGGTCGCGCTGGCCGAGATGGCCCTGCTCGGGCTCACCGTCACCCTCAACACCTATCCCTACCTGCGCGACGGCCGCTGGTACGACGCCGCGGTGCACGCGGTCGCGCCCGTGATGATCGGTGTCGCGCTGCTCATCCACGACGCCGCCAGCGCCCGCTACGGCCTCGCCATCACCCGCGCGACCAGCCAGGTCAGGGACCTGCCCGACCCGGCCGAGAACCTGCTCGGCCGCGGGGCCACCGAGGGCGTCCGCCTGACCTACCAGCCGCCGATGACGGGTCAGGCCCGCGCCGAGGCGTTCGCCGCCGACCAGGCCGCCGTCACCGCGCCGGTCAGCCGGGAACCCGCGTGGACGCCCACCGAGCCGATCGGCAACGGCAAGCCCACCGAGAAGCGCAAGCGGTTCGGCGGCATCGGCAAGGCGTTGTCGGCGGAGAAGGCCTCGGCCAAGAAGGCAGCGCCGCAGCCGTCCGCCGCACCCGAGCCCGCCGCCGAGCCCGTCAAGTCCGAGCCGACCACGAAGTCCACCGACTCGGTTCCCGCCGCGCGCAAGAGCACCATCTCCGACATCGAGGCTCGCGTCGAAAAGGCTTTCGCCGAAGCCAACTTCGGCTACGAGGCGATCGAACCGGTCAATGTGTACGACACCGGGCAGTTCCGTATCGCCGAGAGCCTGGAGCAGGAGCTCAATGCCATGCGGGAGGCCCGCCGTCAGGCCCGCAAGGAGCGCGCGGGGTCCTGACCTCGGCGAACCGTGCCGCCGATTCGTGCTCTCCGAGCATGAGCCGGCGGCGTAGCCCGGTGGGTCAGCCGAACAGGCCGCCGCCGGTGCCTGCCTGCTGGCCGCCGCCGGTGCCGCCGATGAGGCCGCCCGGGGGCAGCTCCGAAGGCTGCACGATGACGAAGCCGCGGCCGGTGAACGACAGCGTGCTCGCCTCGCCGGTGCTGCGGCCCATCAGCCTGCCGAGGCCGAAGGAGTCGTTGCGCTTGATGCCGGTCTGCAGGCTCGACGACCAGGCGACGGCGGCGTTCGGGTCGGCGAAGGTGGCCTGGTCGACGGTGAGCACCACCGGGGAGCCGTGGGTGGTGATGGCGATGCGGCCGCGGCCGGTGAACACGCAGTTGAACAGGCCGGCGTTGGAGGCGTAGCCGGCGGCGCCCTGGACGCGGCCGATGTCGTAGCGCAGGGTGGAGTCGAACGCGAGGACGTTGGCGCCGTTGATGGTGAGGCCGTCGGTGCCGTCGAGATCGATGATGTGTACGTCGGCGGCGCTGTTGGCCAGGAACAGATCGCCGCGGCCGGTCACCTTCATCAGCGGCACGCCCTCGCCGGTGAGGTGCTGGCGGATCGCCCGGCCGATACCGCCGGAGCCGAGAGCCTGGAACTGCAGATCACCCTGGTAGGCCACCATCGAGCCGGCGCGGGCCATCACCTCACCGTTGAGGCCGACCTTGACCATCTTGCCGCCCTGTTTCTGGATACCGAGGCCGTTGACCTCGGCGTGCGAGGGATCGAACAGGTCGCTGTGCACGGGCTGGGCTCCTTGCTGGGATGCGTACGAAGGGTAGGGCTGCTGTCCGTAACCGGGCTGACCCGTGGGCGGCGGGAAGGCGGGGGCGCCTGCGGGCGGGTAGGGGTGAGCCGCAGGCTGCCCCGGTGGCGGAGCGAATTGATTTGGCGGCGGGGCGAATTGGCCGGACTGACCGGCGGGCATGGTCGGTTGGCCCGGCGGGTACACGGCGGTCGGCGCGGCACCGCTCTGCGCGGCAGGCGTTTCGGGTTCGTCGTCGAGGTTCACGCCGTACGCCGACGCGATGCCCGCCAGCCCGTCGTCGTAGCCCTGACCGATCGCCCGCACCTTCCACGCGCCGTTGCGGCGGTAGATCTCCACGCACACCACACCGCTCTCGGTGGTGAGCCCCGGGATCTGGAAAGTCAGTGCGGTGGAACCGGATCCGATGGTGGCGGTGAGCTGGCCGACCGAGGCGAAGGTGGCGGGCCCGCGGCCGTCGAGGCTGGCGGTGACGATGACCTTGTCCACGTCTGCGGGTAGCGCCGAGGTCCGTACGTCGACCACGTCCGGCCCGCCGTTGCCGTGGCGATACACCACACCCGGGCCGGTCGGCTGGTTGAAGAACACGAAGTCGTCGTCGGAGCGCACGACTCCGGCGCTGTTCAGCAACAGCGCCGAGACGTCGACCGAGACGGAGCTCGCCACGGTGACGGTCAGCTCGTCACCGGGCGCGGGCCGGTTCTCGCCGGGAGCCAGCGCGGTCACGCCACCACCTCCGTGGTCTGGGTGGTTTGTCCGATTCGCAATCGTTCCACGGCCTCGATAGTGCCGTGTGCGCCGCCGCAGCGCCAGCCGCCCCCGTCAGCGCGGTTGTTCCCGGTCGAGTGGGATTTCCAGGTGCACCGTCTGGAATCCGTCGTGGGGACCGCGCGCGTCGTGCACGATCCGCCCGACGGTGAGCCAGAATTCCAGCGCGCCGGGTGTCCGCGCGTCGGTGTGCAGGTACAGCTGCTCGAACGACGGCGTGGCACGTACATGCGCGACCGCCGCCTCGACCAGCCGGCTGGCCAGGCCGCGCCGGTGGTGTTCGGGCCGAACATACACCCGGAAAAGCTGCGCGGTGGTGGCGTCGGGATAGCGCTGCGCCAGCTCGGCCGGGTGCGGTGGGTGCGCTGGCCCCTGCGCCCGGATCGCCGTGGTCGCGACGATGGCGCCGTCGTGTTCGGCGACCCAGAGCCGGTTGCGCGGGTCACGCAGGTACACGGTGTCCGGGTCGATCACGTCCTGGTGGTATTCGGGCAGGTAGCCGATGCCGAACACCTGATAGAAGGTGTCGAGCATGACGCTGCGGGCACCGGACAGGTCCGCGGGTTCAGCGGGCCGGACGAGGTAGCCGGAACTGGTTGCCGTGGTCATCGCACCCCCGCCAGTTCCCGGTCGAGCACTTCCAGCCCCTCGACGGCGACCGGTCCCGGACCGGTGTAGCCGAAGGGCACCACGATGATCCGGTTGTCGCGGATCGCGCGCAGTCCGGCCAATTCGGGTCGCTGGCGCAGGGCGGCGCGAACCGACTCGGGCGTCTGATCGCCCTGGGTGAGCAGGATGATCACCTCCGGATCGCGGGCGATGAGGGTCTCGGCGCTGGCTTCGAAGTTGCGCTTGTCGATCCCGCCGTAGATGTTGTCCAGGCCGAGGATCTTCATCTGCGCGTCGACGGTGCTCTTGGCGCCGTAGGCCTTCAGCTGGGCGCCGTCGCGGGAGATGATCAGCGCCGCGGCGGGGGTGCGGGTGGCGGCCGCGGGATGCCGCTGGGTGACGGCGTCGACGCGTCGCCCCAGTGCGGCGACCTCCGCGTCGGCGGCGCTCGCGGTGCCGAAGAGCTTTCCGTAGAGCGCGATGTCGGCGAACACGTCCTCGAAGGTGCCCGCCGCGTCGCGACAGTAGCCGCGGGTGACGATCAGCGGAATGTTCACCTGGGCGAGGTCGTCGGGGGTCACCGAGAGACCTTCGACGCTCACCACCAGGTCGGGGGATCGGCTGATGATCTCCTCGCGCGCGAGTTCCGCGGTAGGCGCGGTGATTTCGATGTTCTGCAGCTCCTCGCCGTACTCGCCGGGGAACGACGCGGCTTCGAACGTGCGGGTGACGATGCGATCGGCGGCGCCCGCGGCGGCGATCAGCGGTGCGGCGATGGAGCCGACCGTGACGACGCGCTGCGGGGGACCGTTGAAGGTGACCTCGCGGCCGCAGCTGGAGATCGACATCGGGAAGCCTCCGTCGGCGGGCCCGGTGGCTGGTGCGGGCGTACCGCATCCGGTGACGACGGCGCTGGTGAGCAGCGCCAGAACGGGCAGTGTCGCGCGGCGCGACGGGATGACACCTGTGAACACGGTGATCGGTAGTCCTTTCGTGGAGCGAAGTATTCAGGAAGCGGTGGTGTGGAAGCGGCGGATCAGCACGAGGAGAAGTGGCGCGCCGACGGCCGCGGTGACGATGCCGATGGGCAGCTCGCGCGGCGCGAACACGGTGCGCGCCGCCACATCGGCGACGACCAGGAACAGCGCGCCGAGCAGTCCGCTGACCACCACCAGTTGCCGGTGCGTACCGCCCGCGCAGAGCCGGGCGACATGCGGCACGATCAGCCCGACGAATCCGATCGCTCCGGCGACGGCCACCACAGCGCCGACGGCCAGTGCCACGATCAGCAAGGCCAGCAACCGAATCCGGTTCGGGGCGATGCCGAGCGTGCGTGCGGTGTCGTCGCCGGCGGCGAGCGCGTCCAGTCGCGGAGCCATCAGCAGGACCGCGACGGTCGATGTCGCGACCACCGCCACCGTCGTCGCGACCGACGACCAGGCTGCGGGCGCGAGCGAGCCGAGCAGCCAGAACAGCACGGTCCGTGCGCCTTCAGGGCGATCGGAGGCGAAGATCAGAAAACTGGTGGCCGCGGAGAAGATGTAGCCGATGGTGACCCCGCCGAGCAGCAGCCGCAGTGAGGTGAGCTGGCCGTTGATCCGCGCGATGACGAACAGCAGCGCGGTGGCCGCCAGCGCGCCGGCGAACGCGCTCGCGGCCAGGGCGGTCGCGGTGGTCGCCGCGGTGATGCCGAACAGGAGGTACACCGCGGCCCCGGTCGAGGCGCCGGAGGTGACGCCGAGGATGTGCGGGTCGGCGAGCACATTGCGCACCACGGTCTGCAGCACCGCGCCGGTGATCGCCAGTGCCGCGCCGACGAGCGCGCCGAGCAGTACCCGCGGCACCCGCACCAGCCAGACGATGGAGTCCTGCGCGGCGGTCCAGTCGGCGGTCACCGGGTGCCCGATCGTGTGATGGCCGATGATCCGCGCGACGGTGCCCGGCGGCACCGCCACCGGTCCCAGCCCCGCGGCCACCAGCAGCGTCACCACGAGCGCGAGGCCGAATCCGCCGGCCAGTAGGGCAGCGCGGCCCCGGTGCCGGGCATGGTCGAGGTCGTCGACGATCGGTCCTGTCGTCAGGGTCTCGGTCATCGCGCGGCCGCCTCTCGCGTATCGGACGACGGCGAGCAAGCCCTCGGTTTGTCGGGTTCGTGGCCAGGGGATCCGGGTGGCCGCGCATCCGCTGATCGATCGGCGGCCTGGATCGTGGTCCCTGGGACCGCGGGTGCTGCCGTGTCCGCCGGGTCGTCAGCGGTCGGCACGCCGGGTTCGGCTGCCGGGCCGAAGAGCAGTTGGACCGCGCCGAAAGCTGTTGTCCGCCGGACCGGAATGGCGTAGACGGGCTCGAGGATTTCCGGCGTCAGTACCTCGGCAACGGTGCCCGCGGCGGCGACCCGGCCACCGTCGAGCAGGACGAGCCGGTCGCAGTAGCGGGCGGCCAGGTTCAGCTCGTGCAGGACCACGATGGTGGTGGTCGCGGTGAGGCCTCGGACGAGGCCGAGCAGTTCGTGCTGGTAGCGGATGTCGAGATGATTGGTCGGTTCGTCGAGCAGCAGATGGTCGGCCTGCTGGGCCAGCGCCCTGGCGATCAGGACGCGCTGACGTTCACCGCCGGACAGCGTGGCGAAACGGCGGTCGGCGAGTGCGCGTGCCCCGACGTGTTCGAGCGCGGCCGCGGCGGCGATCCGGTCGGCCCGCGAATATCCCTGGAACGCACCGACCCACGGTGACCTGCCGAGCAGCACCGTCTCGGCCACGGTGACCGGCGTATCCGGCGGGGCTTCCTGAGCGACGACGGCAAGCCGGCCCGCGAGCTCACGCCCGCGCAGCTGATCCACCGGCGTCTGGTCGATCACGACGGACCCACCCGCCGGGCGCAGAGCGCGATACATCAGCCGCAGCAGCGTGGACTTGCCCGACCCGTTGGGGCCGATCAGCCCGACCATGCTGCCGTGTTCGGCCCGAAAGGTGATGTCGTCGAGGGTGATTCGGCCGTCGTAGGTGAAACGGATCTGGTCGACGGTGATCATCGCGAATTGCTCTCTGCTCGGGTGGTCGGCGACGGGTGAATTCGGTCGCCGGCGTTGACGCGTTGCTCGATGTTGACTTCGGGCCGCCACGAGTGGTGCACCGTGACCGAGCGGGCGAAGGAATCGCTGATCTGTCGCGCGGCGACGATCTGCTCGCGCAGGCGCGGATCGTCGTCGGCCAGCAGGATGCCGGTGGTCGTGCCGCTGTGGGCGACGACGACACCGACCGCGCCGATCGACCGTGCCGCGCTGATCGTCGCGTCCAGATGTGGACGGTCCCGCAGCGCCGTGCTCAGCACCGCGCTGCGGGTGGCCACCGCACCGATCCCGGCGACATCGCCGCGCGCGATCGCGATACCGATTTCGCCCAGCAGCCGGTCGTATTCGCGTTTGTCCGCAGGGCCGAAACGCGGTCCGGTGCGGTTGAACTCGACAGTGTCGACCGACCCGCCCTCGTCGCCGGTGACGATCGTCAGTGCGGGCAGGGTGCCGAGCCGGGCGAGTAGCCGTACCTCACGGTGGAAGTAGGCGACGGTGCCCGGATACATGACACCGTCGGACGGTTCGATGGCGCGTAGGTCGCCCTCGAGTTCCCCGACGGGCACGGTGCGCCCCTCGGCGTCGGCGACCGCGCGAGCGGTGGCGACGAGATCGGCGGTAGAACTCGCCAGTCCCTTGCCTTCGGGCAGTTCGCTGTGCAGCGTCAGCCGTCCGCCGCGCAGCACACGGGACCGGGCCACCATGGCGCGCGCCAGGCGTAGCGCCTTCGACTTCCGTTCCGGGACAATGGTGACGCCGTCGCCTCCGGGTTCGAAGACGGCGACGGAACCGCGCCGGATCGGCAGAGTGACAAGGAAGTGCCGATCGCGGGCGGTGACGCCCTGGAGAAGCTCCCCGCAGCTGCCGTAGGCGCGGCCGACACCGATTCCGGACGGCATGAACTCAGCGGTCATCGGTATCAACGCTTTTCGTCACGGCATTCGGCGAACCGGGGCTGGTGCCGGCGGATCCAGGCACTCGCGCCGCTGGAGTCCTGGGATCGCCTTCTGCGTAGGTGGTTCCGGAATCGGCCGTGACCTGGCCGGGGCCGGGTAACACGTGTCTTCGGTGCAGTCGCAGGAGGGCGATCGCGGACAGCAGCCCCGCCGCGGCGCAGAGCAGCGCGGGGGGCCACGTCAGCGGCCCGCCCGACCGGTCGAGCACCGCACCGGTGACCGAGGTGGCCGCGACCGTGAAGACCCCGGACGCCAGGTAGAAGGCGCCGAAGTAGGTTCCGGTCAGGCGGTTTCCGGCGAAGCGGCCGATCGCCTCGTTGACGAACGGCTGGACCGCGGTCACCCCGATCGCGAGCAGGACCGCGGCCGCCACCACGGGGAAGACCCGGATCACCGTGCCCCCGATCGCGTTTCCCCCACCGACGAAGCTCGCCGCTGCTGGTGGCAGCAGAAACGAGACGCCCATGATCGCCATTCCGAGAGCCATCGCGGGCCCACGTTGCGGCCTGCGTGCCAGCACTGTGGTGACCCGCACCTGCAGCGCCACCACCGCGATCGTCTCCACCACGAACAGCGCTGCCACCGCGGCGGGACCGCGCCCGGGCCCCGCGCTGTCCTGCGCCTGCAGGGTGAACAGGAAATAGATCTGGCTCTGCAGCGCGAACATCGGCATCAGGGCGAGGGTGAACGCCCAGAACCGTCGGTCGGTGAACACTGTCGCGAAGTCGGCGCCGACCCCGCCGTCGTGCCGTGGCACCGGCCGGGCGGGCAGCAACAACCACTGCACCACCGCGAGTACCGCGAAGATCGTCGCCGCGACCACCGCGGACATCCGGAACCCGGCCGCGATCAGCACGGTGCCGACCACCGGCCCGATCGCCGACCCCGCATTGCCGAACACATTGAACAGCGCGAACGCCTGCGCCGACCGCGCCCCGCTGTCGCGGGCGATGAACGCGCGGACCGCCGGATTGAACAGCGCGCCGGCGAAACCCGTGAGCACCGAGGCCGCCAGCACCACCGGCAGCGACCCGCCGACGGCGAACAGCGCGAAGCCGAGCGCCCTGATCGCGAGGCCGATCATGATCACGCCACGGGCGCCGAGCCGGTCCGCCGCCGAGCCGCCGACCAGGAACAGACCCTGCTGGCTGAGATTGCGTACTCCGAGCACTACCCCGACGACGGCTGCCGAGAGCGCGAGATCACCGAGCAGATACTCGGCCAGAAACGGCACCAGCAGGTAGAAACCGATGTGGCCGACAAGGTGATTCACCAGTAGCAACCGCACGGCTCCCGGCAGCGTGCGGAACGTGGCGATGCCGCTCATCGGGCGCCGCCGGCGGTCGCCCCTGTGCTCCGGGTCATGCCGTCACCTCCGCGGCGGGGTCGCGCACGACCGAACATCGGGCCCAGTCGCGCGCCTCGGCGCTGTCCGGGGTCGCGATCGTGGTCGGCGCGGTGGCGGGCGTGCCGAGCAGTTCGTTGGCCCGGCACCAGTCGTCGTCGTAGATGGTGCGCAGGTAGCGGTGGGGTCCGTCCGGGAACACCGTCAGCACCCGGGATCTGGGCTCGCGCTCGGCCACCCAGTCCGCGACCAGCGCGGCAGCGCCCGTGCTCCAGCCGCCCGCGATACCGGTCGCGGCCGCCAGCCGCCGACAGGACGCGACCGTCTCGGTCGCACCCACCCAGTGCACCTCGTCGAAATCGGCGTAGGCCACATTGCGGGGCAGAATGCTGCTGCCGAGGCCGCGCATGAGCCTGCGCCGGTCGGGCTGGCCGAAGATCCGGGAACCGACCGCGTCGACACCGATCACCCGCAGCCGTGGCCAACGGGTGCGCAGCACGCGGGTGAGGCCGGCACAGTGCCCGCCGGATCCGATCGAGGCGACCAGCACGTCGACGGCGTCGACCTGGTCGAGGATCTCCTCGGCCATCGCGCGATAGCCGCCCGCGTTGTCGGGGTTGTCGTATTGGTCGGGCCAGTACGCACCCGGCGTCGCGGTGAGCAGTTCGGCGAGCCGATCCAGCCTGGCCCGCTGCCAGCCGCCCGTGGGATGCGGTTCGGTGACGACGTCGAGCGCGACGTCGAACGCCGAGAACAACGAGCGCAGATCGGGTTCCAACTCGTCGTCGACCACGAGCAGCACGGGATGCCCGAGTGCCTTGCCCGCCAGCGCCAACCCCAAGCCGAGGGTGCCGCTGGTGGATTCGATGATCGTCGCGCCCGGTGCGAGCTCGCCTCTGTCCGCGGCGGCGCGCAGCATCGACACGGCGGCGCGCGACTTCATCCCCGCGATGCTCGCGGCTTCGAGTTTGGCTGTGTACCAGCTCTTTCCGGTGTAGATCGGCACCGAAGGGGTGCCGCCGATCAACTGCAGGAGGGCGGGCTGCGGCGTGGTCATGACAGCTCTCGGTAGCTGACGACGGTACTGGGACCGCCGTCGAGGGAGAAGAACGGGTAGGGCTCGGCCGAGATCGCGTGCACGCCGGCGCCGAGGAACCACGGCAGGATGGCACTGCCGGTCTGGGCGAACAGGACCAGGGGGACATCGTGCGCGGTGGCGGTGGCGCGTAGCGCGTCGAAACTGCCGTTGCCCAAGGTCATTCCGGTGACAAGCAGGGCGTCATAGCCCGCTGGTGCCGCCGCGACGGACTCGTACACCTGCTCGCCCCACTCGGTGACGCCACCGGCGAGGTCACAGGGCAGGTACTCGATCTCGCGCGCTCGCAGTTCGGCGAGCAGCGAGCCGACCACTCCGACGACCAGCACGGTGCCGACTCCAGCGGGCACCAGGTCGACCACGGCGGCGGCCCGGCGGCGTGACTTCGCCAGCGAGGTCGGCCCCTCGATCACCACGGGCTCGCCCGTCGCTCCGCCCGCGGACGGATGCGGCCGGACGTGCATCAGGTAGGCGTCCAGCGCGGCGATCCCGACCTCCGAACGCGGATGCTCGAGCAGTTCGGCGATCGAGGCGGCGACACAGTCGTCGACGAGATCGTCGCTGGCCGTTCCCGGTTCGAGTCCGCACGAACCGACGGCCGCGCCGAGCCGAATGCTGAGTATCTCGTTGCGGTAGCTCCGGTTCCGGCCCGCGTGCCGGGTGCCGTAGATCGTGCGGAACGCGGTCGAGGCGCGCAAGGACGCCGGGTCCGGCCCGAGCCGGCCCGACCGCGCCCACTCGGTGAGCTCGGCGACCGAGGTGGGACAGGCGGAGACGGTCATGCCGCACCGCCGGGCGCGACGAGGTCGAAGCGCAGGTCCGTGATCAGCTTCTGCGCCAGCTCGCCCGCGGTGCCTGGCGTCACGTCGGCGACCATGACATGGCCGAGATAGCTGTTGTTGTCGGTCGCCGGACACACCCGAGTGCCGGGTGCGGACAGGGTGGACTCCACGATTCTGGGGTCGTCGGCCCAGTGCGCCGCGCCGTCGACGCTGGTGAGCACACCGGTCTCGGTGGGCACCGCGAAGGCGACGGCCGCGCTCGCGATGCCGGTCCGGCGTGGTGTCAGGTCGGGGGTGCCGCCCGCGGCGACCTCGGCATATGTTGCGGCCAAATCGATTCCGGTGACGCGCCGGACGAGTTCGGTGATCCGGTTCCCGGCGGGGCGCGGGTTCACCTCGATCAGCCGCGGGCCCCGCGGGCCCAGTTTGATCTCGGTGTGCGCGACGGTCGCGTCCAGGCGCAGGGCCGCGACGGCCGCCAGCGCGAGTTCGGCGACGGCGTCGGTGTCGGTGCCCGACAGCGCGGCGGGAAACATGTGGCCCGACTCGATGAACGAGGGCGCGCCGGTGAGCTGCTTGTCGGTCACGCCGATCACCGTTGTGTGCCCGCCGACGGTCACCGTCTCCACGCTGAATTCCGGTCCGTCCACGCACTCCTCGAGCAGGACCAGGGGTGAGCGGCGCTGTCCGCGCGCGTTCACCGGGAACCCGGCGATCCGGCCCACCGCGATGCGCAACTCGGCCTCGTTCCCGACTCGGCGGACGAACATCCCGCCGCACAGATCGACCGGCTTCACCACCAGCGGATAGCCGAGTCCGGCTGCGGCGCCGGCGATCTCGTCCCAGTCCTCGGCGACGGTGAAGGCGGGGCCGGCCACACCGGCAGCCCGGCAGATCTCCCTGGTCCGGTGCTTGTCGCAGGCATCGGCGACCGCGGCGCGACCTGGGCCGGGCAGGCCGAGGTCGGCGGCGATCGCGGCGACCGTCGGCAGGTAGTAGTCGCACGAGGTGAGTACGCCGTCGAAGCCGAAGACCTCGTGCAGCCTGCGCACGTACGGCAGCAGCGTTGCCTCGTCGTTGGTCTCCGCGGTGAAGACGTTGTCCGCGCCGAGCAGCGGGTGTGGCGAGGGCGTTCCGGCCCGCAGGTAGTGCCCGAGATCCCTGGTCAGAAAGCTGAATCTGTGTCCGGTGTCCTTGATTCCCGTCGGCAGCAGGGTGCTCATCGAGCCGACCCAACTCTCCACCATCAGCAGATGTCCCACGTAGCCTCCCAGCCTCGAGCAAGGTGCTAATGATAACCATTATCGTTACTGTTGCGATAGTCGAGCGCTCGCCCGACCGGAGACAAACGAGGAAAACCGCATGTTGATGAGGAAAATTGTTGTGCCCGCCGTGTTTTCGCTGGCGGCCCTGACGGTGTCCGCGGGGACGGTGCACGCCGAGCCGGTGGATCAGCCGATCGGCTTCACCGCGCATGCCACCGAGACGGCGTCGATCATCGAGGTCGACGCGGGAGCGCTGGTCGTCGAGAACGGGGCGCTGCAGGTGCGCGACGGTGCGGGCGCGGTGGTGGCCGCCACCCCGCTGACCTTCACCGTCGACGACTTCCAGTTCCCCATCGCGGCCGAGATCACCGGCCGCACAGCTACGCTCACGCCGCAGCTGTCGATGGACAAAGCGGTGTACAAACCGGTCGCGCTGCCGTTCGAGGACAAGGCGCCGTGGAAGTCGGAGTACGACCGTGAGCAGGCCGCGTGGTCGCGGATGACCAGCACCATCTCCCTCGGCGCCGCGGTCGGCACCCTGGTCGGCGGTCTCGGCGGCGCGGCGGTCGGCTGCGTGCTCGGCGGCATCGTGGGTACCACGGTGGCCGCGGCCACGATCGTCGGCCTGTTCGGCCCGTTCCTGCCCGCCGCCGCGGTCGGGTGCATCGGTGGCATCCTCGCCGTCGGCGCGCTCGGGACGCTGGCAGGGCAGATCCTGGTGACGGCGCCGGTCGCTGCCGGCGCGGCCATCCAGTACTTCACCACGATCAATGCCCCGTTCCCGGCGAAATGATCTGATCAGGTAGCGACCGCCCGCCCGTCTCGTGGACATCGGGACGGGCGGGCCGCCGTCAGCCCTCGCCCGGCCGATCGGCGCTCGCGCGCTCGCGCAGCACGACGGGGATGGTCGCCAAGGCCAAGGCGGCCCCGAGCCACGGCACCGCGGTGATCTGCGCCCCGGAGCTCAGTACGACACCGGCGACGACGGGAACGAGACCGATGCCCAGCTGGAACGCCGACACCGTGGTCGCGCCTGCCAGCGTGGGCGCACCCGCGGCGATGGTGAACACGCGACCGTAGATCGCGGGGTTGAGCACGAACCCGGCAATGCCGAGCAGCAAGACCAGCGCGACGACGGCCACCACGTGATCGGCGAACACCGCGATCAGCGTCGAACACAGCGCGATCCCGGCCGACCCCGCGATCAGCGCGAGGTACGGCCGCCGGTCGGCGATCCGGCCACCGATCGCCAAGCCGATGTACGCGCCGACACCGAACAGCACCAGGATCGGGGCGAGCCAGACGTCGGGAATCCCGGTGACGGTGGTCAGCAGTTCGGCGAGGTAGTTGAACGTGATCATGTAGGCCGCCGTACTGAGCAGCGTGGCGGCGAGGACGAGCCACAGCCGCGGCTGCCGCAGCGCGGCGAACTCACGATCGAGACGGGGCTCCTCGCCCGCGGTGGTCGGCGGCATCATCACCGCGACAGCGGCCGCGGCCAGAACGGTGAGAACGACCACCAGCCAGAAGCCGCCCTGCCACCCGGTGCGGTAACCGAGGAATGTCCCGGCGGGTCCGCCGAGAATCATCGCCAGGCTGAGGCCGCTGATCACCACGCCCGACGCGCGGGCCGCACGGTCGCCGGGCACCAGGCCGACCGCCGTCACCGCCGCGACCGCGAAGAACCCCGCGTAGGCCAGGCCCGCCACGAAGCGGGTGACCAGCAGCGCGCCGTAACTGCCGATGATCAGCCCTACCGCGATGGACGCGGCGAAGACCAACTGGGTCACCACCAGCGCGGTTCGCCGCGGCCAATGCAGGCTGACCACCGCGAACGGCGGCCCGCCGAGGACGACACCGATCGCGAACGCGGTGATCAGCCCACCGATGGTGGCCAGGCTGACCTCGATATCGGCGGCGACCGCGGGCAGTACCCCGGCGAGGAGGAACTCCGCGCTCCCCATGGCGAACAGGCTGAAGGCCAGCAGATATACCCCGGCGGGGAGGAAGCGTTCCCGGCTGGGCGGCGGCGATGTCGACGTTGAACTCATAACTCGCAGCGTGCTTTTCGCCCCCCGGAACGGCAACGAATCGTTGCCGGAACTGGAACGCTCACGTTGACTGGACCGGTGCCGAACCATCCCGCCATCGACGCGACCCTCGGCCAGGTCGGCGTCCGCATCCGGCGACTCCGGGAAAGCAAGGGGCTCTCGCTCGCCGACCTGAGCAGGCTCACCGAGATCTCCAAGAGCACCCTGTCCCGGCTCGAATCCGGCCAGCGCAAGCCGAGTCTGGAGTTGCTGCTGCCGATCGCGGCCGCCCTTGCGGTGCCGATCGACGAGATCGTGGCCGCGCCCCGCATCCTCGACCCGCGGCTGCCGCAGAAGCCGCGGCTCACCGGCGGCCGCGTCATCGTGCCGCTGTCGAAGACGCAGGGCGAACCGAAGGCCTACAAGCTGATCATCCCCGAGACCGAGTCCGAGCCGTTCCCGCGCACGCACACCGGCTACGAATGGCTCTACGTACTCAGCGGGCGGCTGCGTCTGGTCCTCGGCGACTACGACGTCGTCCTCGGGCCGGGTGAGGTCGCCGAGTTCGACACCTTGCACCCGCACTGGTTCGGGTCCACCGGTCGCGGCAGTGTCGAAGTGCTCAGTCTCTTCGGTGGGCAGGGCGAGCGAATCCACATCAAGGCCAGGTCCGCCCCGGCCGGACTCTAAGGGTTTCTCGAGGAAACCTCGCAGCGCCGCACAGGGCCATCAGATCGCATTACGCTGCGGATATGAGCACTCCCGTCCATGGATTCACCGACGACGCACTCGGCACGCTGGACGCCGTCGGCGTCGCCGCGGCGCTGCGCGCGGGGGAGGTGAGCCGGGCCGAGGTGCTCGCGGCCGCTGTCGCGCGGACCCGCCGGGTCGACCCGAGCCTGGACGCGGTGCAGCTGAGTTGCTTCGAGCGGGCCTCGGCGACGCCGGAGACCGCGGGAGTGTTCGCCGGTGTGCCCGCGTTCGTCAAGGACAACACCGATATCGCCGGGCTGCCCAGCTGCCACGGTTCGGCGGCGTTCACGCCGCGCCCCGCCACCGCGACCGGCGGTCCCGGCGCGCAGTTCCTGCATTCGGGCGTGGTCGTGATCGGCAAGTCGACGCTGCCGGAGTTCGGGCTCACCGCCAGCACCGAGTTCACCGATCGCGCGCCGACCCGCAATCCGTGGAATCCGGAGTATTCGGCGGGCGCGTCCTCGGGTGGCTCGGCGGCGCTGGTCGCGGCCGGGGTGGTGCCGATCGCGCACGCCAACGACGGCGGCGGCTCGATCCGGATTCCGGCCGCGGCCAACGGCCTGGTCGGGTTGAAGCCGACCCGCAACCGGCTGCTCGACCAGCCGGGCGCCCGTCAGCTGCCGGTGCACCTGGTCACCGAGGGCGTGCTGACCCGGTCGGTGCGCGATACCGCGCACTACCTGGCCGCCGTCGAGCAGTTCGGCGCGAATCCGAAGCTGGCGCCGATCGGCCTGGTCGAGGGGCCGAGCGCGCGGCGGTTACGGATCGGGCTGATCACCGAGGATGTCCTCGGCCGCCCGGTGCACCCCGACAACGCGGCCGTGCTGGCCTCGGCCGCAACGATTCTCGCGGGCCTCGGTCATGAGGTCGTCGAGATGCGCCTTGACGTGGACCCGCGGTTCATCGAGGACTTCAAGCGGTACTGGGCGGTGATGGCCGCGGCGATGACGCTGTCGTTCCGGGTGGGCCATCGCGACCATTTCGACTCGAGCAAGCTCGACCCGTTCACCAAGGGCCTGATCGGGCTGGCCGCGCGCAATCCGCTCGCCGCGGCCGCGTCCGCGTGGCGGTTGCGGTCGGGAACGGCCACCTATGACAAGCATTTCGCCGACGTCGATGTGCTGCTCACCCCGGTGCTCTCGCATCCGGCGCCGCGGATCGGCGAGCTGGCGCCGGGCCAGCCGTTCGACGCGTTGTTCACGAAACTGGTCGACTACGTGGGTTTCACGCCGCTCAACAATGTGGGCGGCGGACCGGCGGTGTCACTGCCGCACGGTCTGCTGCCGCACGGCCTGCCCGGCTCGATCCAGCTCGCCGGGCGCCGCGGTGACGAACGGACCCTGCTCGACCTGGCCTACCAGCTGGAAGCGTCGAGCCCGTTCCCGCGCATCGTCGACCGCGCGGCCGCAGGCGCGGCCTGATCAGCCCTGGCGCACCGCGACATTGATCGGGCGCAGCCTGCCCGGGCTGGCGGTGCCCGCCTCGAATGCCCAGTGCTCGCCGTGCCAGTCGGGGAAGTCGGTGTGCCAGCGGCCGACCAGGCGCGGGTCCTCCAGCGAGGCGATGACGCCGGCCGAACCGGTGTACTGCAGGCGCTCGTACTTGTGCCGGGTGACGGTGTCGACCGTGGCGAGGGTGGCGAGAGAAGACATGGCGATCCTCCGGGATCGAGAAACGGTGGCTGACGTGACGAGGAGCTCCCGGGCCGATGGCCCGGATGCCGCGGTGGCGCGTCACCGCTCGAAGCCGAGTATGCCGCGCGTCGCGACACTACGCGCACTCTTTTGAAAATCCTGTACTTCGAATTAACGGATACTCGTCATCGGACGGTAAAGATCACCAGGATGGGCGCACCCGGCCCGGCGTGACCACCCGGGCGATGGCATTGCGGACCTGGTTGAACGTCGCGGCGCCGAGCGCGTCGGTCCAGCGTGCGGCGAATGCGGCGGCCGCGGCGTCGGCGGCTCTGGTGCAGGCCCAGCCGCGTTCGGTGAGGGTGATCAGCCGGGCCCGCGCGTCGCGGGGATGTGGATTGCGGTCGGCGTAGCCCTTGCTGACCAGCTCGTCGACCAGCTGGCTGGCCGCCTGCTTGGTGACGCCGAGATGCTCGGCGATCTCGCCGACGGTTGCGCCGTCGGGCGCCATCCGGACGAAGGCGAAGCCGTGGGCCGGGCGCACATCGGCGAATCCCGCCGCGGCAACCCCGTCGTTGATCGCCTGGCTCACCTCGGCGGCCGCCGCCAGCAGCAACAGGGGTAGATCGCCTGCGGGCGGGGGGTTCTCGGGCACGGCAGCCATTCTGGCACTTGACAAGGTAGTCAAGCTACTTGACTATATGGACAAGCTAATTGACTTTCCCGAGGAGGCGCACATGCCGGTCATTTACTCCGTGGACGCTCAGGTCCACGAGATCCACAACGCCAGATTCACCTCGCTCATCCGCCCCGGCACCGGCAGTGCCGAACTCTGCGTCTGGCGGACCGAGGTCGCGCCCGATTCGGTGGGCGTGCCGCATCGGATCCTGGGGGAGGAGGCCTTCGTCCTGCTCTCGGGCGAGGTGACGATGACGATCGACGGCGAGCCGGCGCCGATGAAACCGGGCGACGCGGCCGTCGCGCCCGCCGGTTCGACGATCGCGCTCGCCAATGCGACCGCGGCGCCCGCGGTGCTGCTCGTCACGGTCCGGGTCGGCTTCTCCGCCGAGCTGCCCGACGGTTCCACCTTCGTTCCGCCCTGGGCATCCTGAACCGTCACCGCGTCTGTTCCTGCCGGTGAACTTGAAAGTTCGGTTGCCCTAACAATATAATTCTGGAATGAAGGTTGGGTTTTACCGGTCGCCCGGATCGTCGCGACGGGTTGTCGCGGCGTGTGTCCTGAGTGTCATGGCGTTCGCGCTCACCGCCTGCGGTGGTGTCGCGGCCGAGGACGACGGGAAGAAGGTCGTGCTCACCACCTTCACCGTGCTCGCGGATATGGCGCGCAATGTCACGGGGGATCATCTGCGGGTCGAGTCGATCACCAAGGTCGGCGCCGAGATCCACGGCTACGAGCCGACGCCCGGCGATATCAAGAAGGCGGCCAAGGCCGATCTGATCCTGGACAACGGGCTCAATCTGGAAGCCTGGTTCGCCCAGTTCGTCGCCGATCTCGACGTGCCGCACGCGGTCGTCAGCGAGGGCGTCACCCCGATGGACATCGGTGAGGACGCCTACCGGGGCAAGCCCAATCCGCATGCCTGGATGTCGCCGGTGAACGCGCAGATCTATGTCGACAACATGGTCCGCGCGTTCACCGACCTCGATCCCGAGCACGCCGAGGCCTACCGCGCCAACGGCGACGCCTACAAGACCCAGCTCGGCGCCGTCCGCGACGACCTGGTCGCCGCGGTGAACACCCTGCCCGCCGATCAGCGGGCCCTGGTGACCTGCGAGGGCGCGTTCTCCTACCTCGCCCGCGACACCGGTCTCACCGAGAAGTACATCTGGCCGGTCAACGCCGAACAACAGGCGACCCCGCAGCAGATCGGCTCGGCGATCGACTTCGTGCGCCAGCGCGGGGTGCCCGCGGTGTTCTGCGAGTCGACCGTCTCCGACGCGCCGATGCAGCGCGTGGTCGAAGCCACCGGCTCACGCTACGGCGGCACCCTCTACGTCGACTCGCTCTCGGAGGCCGACGGCCCGGTCCCGACCTATCTGCAGCTGATCCGCCATGATGCGAACATCATCGCCACCGCCCTCGCCGGAGCCCCGAAATGACCACCGCGCCCGTCGTCGAGATCCAGGACGTCACCGTCCATTACGGTGACGTGCTGGCGCTCGACAATGTCGAACTGACCCTGAAGTCCGGCCGGGTCTGCGGCCTGATCGGGATGAACGGCTCTGGCAAGTCGACGCTGTTCAAGACCGTCATGGGCCTGGTCACCCCCGACCGCGGCCGGGTACTCATCAACGGCAATCCGCCCGCCGCCGCGCGCAAGGCGGGCAGCCTCGGCTACGTGCCGCAATCGGAGGACGTGGACTGGAGCTTCCCGCTGTCGGTGCGCGATGTCGTGATGACGGGCCGCTACGGGAAGATGGGTTTCACCCGGCGGGCGAGCAAGGCCGATCGCGCCGCCGTCGCCGACGCGCTGGCCCGCGTCGATCTCACCGACCTCGCCGATCGCCAGATCGGCCAGCTCTCGGGCGGCCAGAAGAAGCGGACCTTCGTGGCGCGCGGCATCGCCCAGGAGGCGACGATCCTGCTGCTCGACGAGCCGTTCGCCGGCGTCGACAAGCGGTCGGAGGCGACCATCACCGCGCTGCTGCGCGAGCTCGCCGCCGACGGCGCGACCATTCTGGTCTCCACCCACGACCTGCACGCCCTCCCGCAACTGGCCGACGAGGCGGTACTGCTGAACCGCCGCGTGCTCGAGCACGGCGACCCGGATGTGGTGTTGCGGCCGGAAAACCTGGCCAAGGCCTTCGGGCTCGATGTGGACGAGTGAGGAAATGCTGATGAGCCTCGAAGAATTCTTCCTCGACCCGCTGCGCTACGAGTTCATGGTCCGCGCGCTCGCGACGACCGTCACCGCGGCGGTGGTGTGCGCGGTGCTGTCGTGCTGGCTGGTGCTGATCGGCTGGTCGCTGATGGGCGACGCGGTCTCGCACGCGGTGCTGCCGGGCGTGGTGCTGGCCTACATCGTCGGCTGGCCGTTCGCGGTCGGCGCGGTGATCTTCGGTTTCCTCGCGGTCGCGCTGATCGGTGTCGTCCGCGATACCAGCCGGGTGAAAGAGGACGCCGCCATCGGCATCGTCTTCACGACCCTGTTCGCGTTCGGCCTGGTCCTGGTGTCGGTGACGCCGAGCCAAACCGACCTCAACCACATCGTGTTCGGCAATCTGCTCGGCGTGAGCCAGGGCGAGATGATCCAGATCATGATCCTGGCCGCGATCGTGCTGACCGCGCTGGTGCTCAAGCGTCGCGACTTCACCCTCTACGCCTTCGACGCCACCCATGCCCACGCCATCGGGCTGAGTCCGCGGATTCTCGGCACGGCGCTGCTCGGTCTGCTCGCGCTCACCTCGGTGGTGGCGTTGCAGGCGGTGGGCGTGGTGCTGGTGGTCGCCATGCTGATCATCCCGGGCGCGACGGCCTATCTGCTCACCGATCGCTTCAGCCGCATGCTCGTCATCGCGCCGACGGTGTCGGTGGTGTGCGCGGTGACCGGTCTCTACATCAGCTACCACCTCGACACCGCCGCGGGCGGCATGGTCGTGGTGACCCAGGGCATCGCGTTCACGCTGGTCTACCTGTTCGCGCCTCGGCACGGCATCATCGGCCGCCGGGTGAGCGCCGCGCGTGCCAGGGCGAGCTCGAAGGTCGCCGTGTCGAGCTGAATTCGGCGAATCCGCCGCGGGGCGACGATCCGCGACGCACGATGTGACCTAGAACGTGTTCACCTCGCGCGGGAAAGGTCGTCGCTCGATGTTCGGTCTCGGGGTACTCGATACCGCCGCACTGTCGCTGGATTCGCCCGATGGGCGGCCACGGGAAGTGCGGCGGGCGCAGCAGCTGGCGGTGTGGCAGGCCATCTACTGCACCGGTGTCGCGGTCGCGGTGATTCCGGCGGCGGCGCTGCTGCCGACGGATTCGGCGCTGCTGCGGTACGTGGGGTCGGCCTACGTCACCGCGGCCGCGGCGCTGCTGCTCGCGCTGTTCACCCTCGCCTTCACCGTGCGCTCGCGCTACGCGCATGCCCTCGGCTGGTACGCGGCCGCACTGGTGATCCTGGTCGGGGCGTTCGGCATTCTCACCCTGCCCGCGGTCGTGGTGTCGGTGGCGGTGATCGTGCTGCTCGACCGCCCGGCGTCCAAGTCCTGGTTCGAGGTCGAGGAGAAGCCCGAACCGCTGGCGTTCCGCGACCACGTCACGCGGATTCCGGCGTTGGTCCGTCCCCTCGCAGGTCCGGTGGGCGCCGGCTGGAAGGCCCTGCTGGCGCAGCGGTAGGCCGACGGCCTGACCCGGATTCGTGTCGGGGTCGGCTGGCAGGATGTGGGCCATGAAGGTCACTGGGGAGGACGTCCGCGCGTTTGTCCTGTCGCTACCGGAGACGGTGGAGCAATTCGCCTGGGGCATGCCGATTTTCAAGGTCGCGGGCAAGCTGTTCCTGACCCTGCCGGAGGAGGAGACCTCGATGGCAGTGCGCTGCCCGATCGTCGACCGTGACGAGCTGGTGATGGCGGAGCCTGCCAAGTTCTGGATCGCCGGCCACGAGGCGGGCAACCCCTGGGTGCGCGTCCGGCTGGCGGCACTCGACGATCGCGAGGAAATGGCAGCCATCGTCACCGACTCCTGGCGGCTGGCCGCGCCCCGGGCGCTGCTGGAGGATGCCGATCCCGGCCTATGACCGCCAATGGCCTGCGCCGCAATGGCGATTCGGCGGCTGAGATAGGCCAGGACAGCGAGGGTCCGGTGGCGGCCGGTGCTCAGCCGACCGGCGTGATGTCGGCCTCGATGGTCTGGATGGCGTTGTCGGGGATGACGAAGGTCTCGACGATCTCGACGGTCGTCAGCCGCACGCCTGCGATGCCGGTGTCGAGCAGGTAGCGGGTGGTGACGGTGTCCCCGGATTCGGACATGGTGAGGTCGCGGACGCCCTGGATCACCCGGTATTGCAGCCCGTTCTCCAGATCCGCGGTCAGCTGCGGGCCCGAGTAGCCGGTCTGGAAGCCGACCTCGACCCGGGTGGCGTCGGGGGTGAAGGGCACCGCGCTCGCGTCGTGGGAGACCAGGGCGTCGATGTAGGCGCGGGCGATGGCCTCGCGCGGGGTGTCGGCCGGATTCGGTTCTGCCACAGCGGTTGCCGTGCCGAGCGCGAGGAACGCCGCCGCGATGGCTGAAACATGAGTGATTCGCATGCAGAGATGCTGGCGGTCGCGACCGGTCGGCGCAACCGGTGCGGCCAGGGCCGCGCCGGCCCGCGGCGGTAGGCTCGGAGCTCCTATGGCACTCAGCGCAACTCTGCATCATTTCGCCGTCCAGCTCGCCGACGTCGACCGCGGCGTCTACGAGGACCTCGAGCTGCGGGTCGCCCGCCACCCCTCCGAAACCCTCGAATACATGCTGACCCGCATCCTCGCGTACTGCCTGCAGTACGAGGAGGGCATCGTCTTCAGCGAGGGCGGCATCTCGGCCACCGACGAACCCGCCGTGCAGATCCGCGATCTCACCGGCCGGGTCACCGCCTGGATCGAGGTCGGCGCGCCCGACGCCGACCGGGTGCACCGGGGCAGCAAGCTCGCGGGCCGCGCCGCGATCTACACCCATCGCGATCCGGCGAAGGTGCTGGCGCAGTACGCGGGCAAGAAGATCCACCGGGCCGAGGACATCCCGCTCTACAGCGTCGACCGTGCCTTCATCGATGCGGCCGTCGCGCTGATCGACCGCCGCAATACCGCGACCCTCTCGGTCACCGAGGGTGTGCTCTACCTGGACCTCAACGGGACGAGTCTGCGCGGGGAGATCACCGAGCATCGGCTCGGGCAGGCCTGAGGTCGATCCGGCCCGCGCTGTCGGCCGGTTGGCGTACCGTCGGGTCGAGTCGTCGATCAGGAGGATGCCGTGCCGAGCGTGATGAGCCGGATCGTCGTACCCGCCTACCTGCGGATCACCAGGGCGAACCGGAACTACGTCAGCGCCGAGGCCGCGCGCGAACACGTGCGACGGCTCGGTGCGGCGCCCCTGCCCTACGCGCCGCCGAAGCGGCTGCGCGGGGTCGTGGTGTCGAAGAGCGAGGACCGCGGCTGGCCGGTCTACACCCTCACCCCGGCGTCGGGGCCGTCGCGCGGCGGGCTCGTGTACGCGCACGGCGGCGGCTGGGTCGGCGAAATCGCCCCGCAGCATTGGTATCTCGCGGCCCGGCTGGCCGCCCAGTTGCGGCTCACCGTCACGGTGCCGATCTATCCGCTGATCCCGTTCGGCACCGCCGCCCAGGTGATTCCGCGCTTCGCCGAGATCGTCACGGCCAGTAACGCGCGCTACGGTCCCACCTTCGTCGCCGGTGATTCCGCGGGTGGCCAGATCGCCCTGTCGACCGCGCTGCATCTGCGCGACACCACCGGCACGACAGTGCCACGGACAGTGCTGATCTCGCCCGCACTCGATCTCACCCTGGAGAATCCGCTGATCACGGACGTACTGCCGCGCGACCCGTGGCTCGGTCGCGAGGGCGGACTCGTCTTCGGCGAGATGTGGAGCGGGGAGCTGCCGATGAAGGACCCGATGGTGAGCCCGCTGTTCGGCGACTTCGCCGGGCTCGGCCCGCTCACCGTCTTCACCGGCACCGAGGACATCCTCAACCCCGATGCCAACCTCCTGCTCGGCAAGGCCAGGGCCGCCGGTGTCGACATCGACTTCCACGAAGGACACGGCCTGGTCCACGTCTATCCCCTCACCCCGAGCCGCGAAGGCCAGCAGGCCCGGCGCCACATCGTCGAGACCCTGCGCGCCGATCTGCGCCGCGGCTAGCGCTGGGACAGGTGGTGGTTGAGCAGGATGGTCAGCTGGGTGACCGCCTGGTCGAACGGGTGGGGTGACTTGAGGGCGCGGCTGTGGACGATGGTGCCCTCGATGGTGGTGAGCAGGAAGCCGGCGAGGGAGACGGCGGCGGAGCGTTCGATGCCGGTGGCGACGATGCCGTCGGCGAGGCGGGCGGTCCATTCGGCGAAAGCCTGGCCCGCGATCGACTGGACGGCCGGGTCGAGCTCGTCGAGGGCGGCGGCCATCATGAACGAGCCGGCGCTGTAGTCGGTCTGTTCGAGCGGGGTGCGCCAGAAAGCGAGCAGATCGGTGAGCCACTGCTGCACCGACGGCGCGGTCTGCAAGGCGTCGGCCATCGCGCTCACATGCGAGTACACCAGGCGGGACACGATCCGGGCCGCCGTCTGCACCAATTCGCCCTTGCCCGAAGGGAAGTGCTGATACAGCGAGTTGCGTGAGGTGTTGCTGCGCTTGAGCAGTTCACTCAGCGCGGCCGCGTGCACGCCGTGCTGCTGAACGGTGCTGATGGTGTGCTCGATCAGTCGGGTGCGCGGTCCGGCTGCCATCCGATCTCCTCCAAACCCTTGATTGAACCGATCGGTCCATGTTAGACCTATTCCAGCGTGAACCGATCGGTTCATATGGAGAGGATGCCATGCCCACCCCCATCGCCACCGCAGTTCCGGTCACCCATACGGGAATTCTCGGCCTCGGCGTCTATCGCCCGCGCCGGGTCGTGCCCAATGCCGAGATCGTCGAGGCCATCGACTCCTCCGACGAGTGGATCAAGACCCGCTCCGGGATCGCCGCCCGGCACTGGGCCGAGCCCGACGAGACGATCGTCGGGATGAGCGTCGCGGCCGCGCGTGACGCGCTGACCGCGGCCGGGGTGGCCGCCGGGGAGGTAGATGTGGTCGTCCTCGCGACGTCGTCGCAGATGGTCCTCGGCCCGTCGGCGGGCGCGGTCGTCGCCACCGAACTCGGCATGGACGACACCGCCGCCTACGACATCTCCGCCGGTTGCGCCGGTTTCTGCTACGCGCTGGCCGACGCGGCGAACCTGGTCCGCTCCGGCCAGGCGCGCAATGTGCTGGTGATCGGCGTGGAACGGCTCTCCGACCTGCTCGACACCACCGACCGCAGCTGCGCGTTCATCTTCGCCGACGGCGCGGGCGCGGTGGTCGTCGGCGCCGCGGAGCAGGAGGGGATCGGCCCGGTCGCCTGGGGTTCGGACGGCAGCCGCACCTCGGCGATCAAGCAGGACAAGGACTTCCTCGAATACTTCGCCGAGGTCGCCGCCGCCGAGGCGAGCGGTGGCACGTCGGTGCGGCCCTACATCCGGATGAACGGGACCGAGGTGTTCCGCTGGGCCGTCACCTTCCTGGAGAAGGCGTGCCGCAACGCGCTGGACCGGGCTGGTATCGCCGCTGAGAATCTCGACGCCTTCGTCCCCCATCAGGCCAATATCCGCATCACCGACGCCCTGGTGCGCACCCTTGGCCTGCCCGACACCGTCGCCGTGGCCCGCGACATCATCGAAACCGGCAACACCAGCGCCGCCTCCATCCCGATGGCCATGGAACAACTCCTGCGCTCCGGCGAGGCAAGTCCTGGCGACACCGCCCTGCTCCTCGGCTTCGGCGCCGGCCTCGCCTACGCGGGCCAGGTCGTCCACCTGCCGCCGATCGCGTGAGTCGGCTGCGCAGGGCGCGGGCGGTCTAACCGCCGGTGACGTGGGTCTGGCCTGCGTGCAGGAGTTCCAGCGCGCAGTCCACCGACTGGTCGAGGACCGCGGCCGGGTCGCCGTCGAAGGTGTGGTGGACGGCCCACGCGGTGTCGCGGGTGGCGGTGGCGCACCAGACCGATCCGGCTGGTTCGCCGTCCTGGGAGCCGGGGCCACCGACGCCGGTCGTCGCGACGGCGACGTCGGCATCGGTCAGCGCCCGCACACCCTGCGCCATGGCGATCGCGGCGGTTTCCGACACCACGGGGACGTCGGGGACGCCGAGGAGCGTCTGTTTGACCAGGACGGAGTAGGCGACCACTCCGCCGCGGAACCATTGCGCGGAGTCCGGTGCGGCGGACAGGGCTGCGGCCAGATTGCCGCCGGTCAGTGATTCGGCGACGGCGACAGTGAGCCCGTGCTTGATGGCGAACTCGGCGACGTCGGACGCGGTGGCCATGCGGTCTCCCTCTGGTCGTCCGGCGGCGCCGCCTGCCGGAGATTCACGCAGCGGGTTGCCCGGCCGCCGCCCTGGTGTGCAGCGACCGGTGGTCGCTGACCGGCACGGCGTACGCGGCTCCGTCGCGGATACCGAACTCGAACCGGCAGGGAAACAGCGAGGGTAGTCCTGTCGCTCGCAGATCGTAGTTCGCCGCGAGGGTCTGCATCGCCCAGCCCTGCAGGGAATCCGGTAGTCGCAGGGTGGTGCCGTCCACGCAGGACACGTAGGCCTGCGTCCGCTCACCGTTCACCGGGATCGGGTTGCGCAGACCGACCGCGCCGATTTCCAGAATCCGGCCTGCGGTGTGCGAAGAAGCGACGCTCGGCAAATCCAACTCGATGTCGTCCATGCGGGAAACGCTAGCGCAGCAACCATTCAGGGAACACGGGAATCGCATCGACTCGACGCACTTGGAAACCCTCGTTGACACAGGTCTTTCGGAAGAATGCTCGCCATCATGAGTCTGCGAACTGTTCTCGATGTCAGGGCGCTCAATCGCGCCACTCTCGCCCGGCAATTCCTGCTCGATCGCGCCGATATCCCGGTGCTCGATGCCGTCGCGCACCTGTGCGGGGTGCAGGCGCAGGAACCGCAGGAGCCGTTCCTCGGGCTCTGGTCGCGGGTCGCCGGGTTCGATCCGGCCGACCTCGACGACCTGCTCACCGGGCGGCAGGTGGTCCGCGCCCATCTCATGCGCCGGACCGTGCACCTGGTCACCGCCGCCGACGCGCTCGCCTGGCGGGGCAGACACGACGCGATGCTGCGGCAGCGAGTGCTCACCACGTACAAGCGGGAGCTCGCCGGCGTCGACCTCGACGAGCTCGCGGCAGCCGCGCGTGCCGTGCTCGCCGACGGCGAACCGCGCTCGATGGGGGAGATCGCGCGGGCTCTCGCCGACCGCTGGCCCGCGCCGGGAACACGGGCGCTGGGGGAGTTGGTGATCGCCGCGCTCGTGCCGACGGTGCAGTTGCCGCCGCGCGGACTGTGGAAGGTGAAAGCCGGTGTGCGCAATGCCCCGGTCGGTCAGTGGCTCGGCCGCGAGGTCGACCCGCTCGCCCCGGCGGGTACCGATCCCGTCGGCGCTGACCTGGTCCGGCGCTATCTGGCCGCGTTCGGTCCCGCCGCCTCGGCCGATCTGCGCGCGTGGTGCGGCCTGACCGGTCTGCCCGCCGCGGTGGCCGCGGTCCGCGACGAACTGATCACCTTCCGCGACGAACGCGGCAGGGAACTGCTCGACCTGCCCGACGCCCCGCGCCCCGACCCGGAAACCCCAGCGCCGCCGCGATTCCTGCCCGCCTTCGACAACGCGATCCTCGGCTATCACGACCGCAGCCGGATCATCGACGACGCCGACCGCGGCCTGTCCGTCGCGGGCGCCCGCGTTGTCCTGGTGGACGGCCGGGTCGCCGCGAGCTGGACCGTCGAGGACGACATCGTCACCGTCGCGCCGCTGCGCGAGCTCACCAGCGCCGAACGCCGCGCGGTCACCGACGAGGGGCACCGCATGGCGATGTTCTTGTCCGGCAACGACACTGATCGCGTCCGGATTCGGTGAAGGGCGCCGCGGCGAAATATTGCGACCGTGTTGCGATCGTCGTCATATCACCGCAAAGAGCCGGAAAGGTTCCCGTTTCGGGACCTTCATCGGGGGGCCGTGGCGCGGTTCTGATCGCGCCATCGACAGCCGCGATGCTCGGCTGAGCCTTCGACGCGCCCCGCACAGGTGGCCTGCGCCGAGGAGGTGTGACCGCTCGAACCTGATGAGGGGAAGTATGAGAATCAACCGTATTCGCGGTACCCGTGGCCTGCGTGCCGCCTGCACCGGTGTGGCCGTGCTCGCGCTGGGCGCTCTGATGGCCGGTACCGCGGGCGCCGACGCGAACGTCGCGCTGCCCGATGGCGAGCGGGCCGGGCCGGGTGTCACGGTGAAGCGGACCGGCGAGCGCGCCCTGGTCTCCCCGTCGCTGGCCGCCAACGGCGCGGGCCGCGTCGCCTGGGTCTCCGGCACCGTGACCGCCGATGTCACCGCCACCCCGGAGGGTGAGGTCGGCCCCAACAACGGCCCGGCGAACAAGCCCGGCTCGAACAACTCCTCCACTCACGGCGCCTCGCAGCTCAACACCGGCTACATCATCGGCTGCCAGGTGGCGATCGGCGACGACGCCATCGCGGCCGGCCTGTCCGGTGGCATCGACCTGTCCGGCGGCAGCCTCGGCGGCTCGGTCGGCCTCGACCTCGGCCCCGGCGAGGTGAAGTTCGTCCAGATCGAGAAGAAGGACATCCTGAAGGCCGGTACCTACTCGGTCGAGTACCAGGACGTCGAGATCGAGGTCCAGGGCTGCGGCGGCTACGCGCAGGCCCGCTCGTACAGCGTCGTGGAGATCATCGGCGACCACTACTCCAAGACCACGCTCTACGGTGCCCCGTTCAGCATCGGCTGAGCGCACCGCCGAGACCGCAATCGATCCGAGGAATGAAATACATGATCGACCGTAAGAATTCGGCCCGCCTCGCCGGTCTGGCCGGTGCGGCCGCCGTGACGCTCGGCCTGCTGTCCACCGGTGCGGCCAACGCCGACACCTTCGTGCCGCTGCCCGGCGGCGAGATCGTCAAGACCCTGTCCGACGGCACCACCGTCACCGTGCGGCTGGTCGGCGAGTCGGCCAACATCAACCCGTCGATGGGTTCGACGCCGGTGCACCGCAACGCGTGGGTCTCCGGTAGCGCGCAGGTCGAGGTGTCCGGTGAGAACGCCAAGGGCGGCAAGATCTACCCGGGCTACGTCGTCGGCTGCCAGGTGAACATCGACGGCGGCGGCGTCGAAGGTGGCGTCGAGGGCGAGAGCAGCTGGGACGGCGAGGATGTCAGCGTCGGCGCCAGCAGTGGCGCCGAACTGAGCCTCGGCCCCGGCCAGGCCAAGTCGTTCTACGTTCTCGACATCGAGAAGGCCGACGACTACGGCAACGAGGACCACGGCACCAACAACAAGTTCAAGGGCAAGAGCGGCTCGGTGACCTGGGCCGACACCACCATCGGCCTCAACGGCTGCGCCGGCTACGCCCAGGCGCGCGCCTTCGTGAAGGTGAAGGTGGAGACCGCGAACGTGAACTCGGTCGTCACGCTGTGGGGCCAGCCCTTCAGCATCGGCTGATCTCGGCAACCCGGCAGCGGGGCCCGGCGCGACAGTG
>NZ_JBSGVD010000056.1:0-29840 GCF_053608285.1 Nocardia sp. NPDC055053
GAGACCGAGCCCGGTGCCGTCGCCGACCGGTTTGGTGGTGAAGAACGGCTCGAAGATCCGGCTCCTGACCTCGGGCGCGATGCCGGGCCCGGTGTCGCCGATCTCGACGGCGGCGCAGTCGTTCTCCCTGTAGGTGCGCACGGTCAGTGTGCCGGTGCCGCCCATCGCGTAGACCGCGTTGTCGATGAGGTTGGTCCACACCTGGTTGAGTTCGGCCGCGAAGCAGGGGACCGGCGGCAGCGCCCGGTCGTAGTCCTTGACCACCCGCACGCCGTCGCCGAGTTTGCGGTTGAGCATCACCAGCGTGGAGTCGAGCAGCTCGTGCAGGTCGACCACCTGGTAGGGCGCGCGGTCCATCTGCGAATACTGCTTGGCCGCGCCGACCAGGGTGGAGATGCGGGTCGTCGAGTCGGCGACCTCGTTCATCAGCAGCTCGGTCTCGATGGTGTAGTTCAGCCAGCGGATCGCGCCCTCGAACACCTGCGCCTGGCAGGCCTCGAGGGTCGCGTGCACGCCTTCGAGCCAGTCGATGTCGAGACCGGCCTGCACGAAGGTCGGCGCGAGGTTCCAGCCGTCGGCGATGCCGTGCTCGTCGAACCAGTCGGCCAGGCCGTCCTCGCGGTCGGCCGCCTCCAGCGGGGCCAGCTCGGGCGCCTTGGCGACCTGCTCGGCGGCCTGCTCCTGCAGTTCGACCAGCTTCACGAACGCCTCGGGCGTGAACTTGCCCTCGGCCATCATCTTGAGCTTGTGCCGCATGCCCGCGACGCGTTCGCGCAGGCCCGCGGTGGCGCGCACGGCGGCGGCGGCCGGATTGTTGAGCTCGTGGGTCAGCCCGGCCGACAGCGAACCAAGCGCCAGCAGCCGTTCCCGTTCCGCGATCCGCTGACCCGTCTTCTGCCCGCCGAAGAACGCGCCCTCGAGCAGGTGCACGGCCATCGGGAACCAGTCGGTGACCATGCGCGCGAAGTCGGCGGCGTCCAGCACGAGGAACCGGGAGCGCCGCAGGACATACATCGAGCCCGCGTAGTCCTGGCTCACCTTGTCACCGAGGTAGGCCGTCCACGCGCCCGCGTAGACGCCGCGGTGGTCGGTGCGGTTGATCTCGATCTCGGTGCCGCCGGACAGTTTCGTCAGCCGCACCTCGCCGTCGATCAGCACGTAGAAGCAGGTGGCCGGCTCGCCCTCGCGGTACACCGGGCCCGGGTCGATGTACTCGATCCGGCCGACGGCGCACAGTTGCGCCAGCTGGTCGTCGTCGAGTTTCTCGAACAGGAACAGCGTGCGCAATTCGTCCGGATCGCAGATCAAGGTCATTCCCGCTCCTACGCCAGATACCGGTGGACGAGCATGACGGCCATCGCGCCCTCGCCGACCGCGGAGGCCACCCGCTTGGCGGATTCGGCGTGCACGTCGCCGGCGACGAACACGCCGGGCACGCTGGTCTCGAGGTGGTGCGGTGGCCGTGGCAGCTCCCAGCCGGGCGGGCGGGCGCCGTCGATCATCAGGTCGGGACCGGCGAGCACGTAGCCCGCCTCGTCCCTGGTGACGACGCCGTCGAGCCAGCCGGTCTGCGGCGCGGCGCCGATGAACAGGAACAACCGCTGCGCGTCGACCTTGTCCTCGGTGCCGTTGCGGTTGTCGCGCAAGATGATCCGCTCGAGGTGATCGTCGCCGTCGACGCCGACCACCTCGGTTTCGGTGTGCACCATGATGTTCGGGATCTGTGCGATCTGCTGGATCAGATAGTGCGACATCGACTTCTCCAGCGCGTCACCACGGACCACGATGTGCACGCGACGGGCGTTGCGGGACAGGAACACCGCCGCCTGCCCGGCGGAGTTGGCGCCGCCGACGATGTAGACGTCCTGCTCGGCGCATTCGGCGGCTTCGGTCATCGCCGAGCCGTAATACACACCGCGCCCGGTGAATTCGTCGACACCCGGCGCCGGATGACGCCGGTAGTCGACGCCGGTCGCGATGAGCACCGTGTGCGCGCACAGCTTGCCGCCGTCGGCGAAGCGCACCGTGCGCGCCGACCCGTTGACCTCGAGCCCGACGACATCGCGGGTGGTGATGATCTCCGCGCCGAACTTGGCCGCCTGCCTGCGGGCCCGGTCGGCCAGCTGCGCACCGGACAACCCGTCGGGAAAGCCCAGGTAGTTCTCGATCCGCGAACTCTGCCCGGCCTGCCCACCGGTGGCGGTGCGCTCGACAAGCACCGTGCGCAGACCCTCGGACGCGCCGTACACGGCGGCGCCGAGCCCGGCCGGTCCGCCGCCGACGACGATCAGGTCGTAGAAGTCGCCGCTGGGTTCGACGGTGAGCCCGACGTTTTCGGCGAGCTCGCTGTCACTGGGCTGGATCAGCGCCGTACCGCCCGCGGTGATCACCACCGGACAGGTCAGCGGATCGGCGCCGGCCGCCTCCAGCAGCCGGGCGCCCTCCGGCTCGTCGAGTGGGTACCAGCGGTACGGCAACTGGTTGCGCGCCAAGAACTCTCGCACCTGCGACGACCGCGGTGACCAGCGGTCGCCGACGACCTTCGTCTCGTGCACCGGCCGCTGCTCGGCACTGCGCCAGGCATCGAGCAGACCGTCGAGGACCGGGTAGAGCTTCTCCTCCGGTGGATCCCACGGCTTGAGCAGATAGTGGTCGAGATCGATGACATTGATCGCGTCGATCGCGGCGTTGGTGTCGGCGTAGGCGGTCAGCAGGACCCGGCGGGCGTAGGGATGCAGGTCCATCGCCTGCTCCAGGAATTCGATGCCGTCCATCCCGGGCATCCGGTAGTCGGCGATCAGCACCGCGACCGGCTGGTCGCGCAATTTCATCTCCCGCAGCGCCTCGAGCGCCTGCGGCCCCGATTCGGCCCGCAGAATCCGGTAGTCCGCGCCGTAGCGGCGGCGCAGATCGCGCACCACCGCCCGGGAGACCCCGGGGTCGTCGTCGACGCTCAGAATGGCCGGTTTGGTTACCGCTGGAGTGCTCACCCGTAGAAGTATCCCCCTCACCCGCGGTACCGCGTGGTCAGAGCTGGTGATGCAGCACCAGGTCGAGTTCGCTGGGGGTCAGCAGGCGTTCGAGGCGTTCGTCGCGTTTACGGCGGGTGAACGCGGCGCGCAGCGCGAAGCTGTCGTCCGGTTCGATGGTGGGCAGCAGTGGGACGTCGTTGGTGTGCCTGCGTGGCAGGAATGAGCGCAGTTTCACGGCCGATCACCTCGGGTTGACGACGGGAACGCTGGGAGCTGAGCATCGTCGATCAGCAACGGCGGGTAGCGAAAAGTTTGCCAGCATGTCCGGGTTGGTGCAAGTGGGACAGGGTGGACACGGCGAGCCCACCGCTCGGTGGCCTGCTGGAAGGCAGACCGCCGAGCGGTGGGCGGTAGTTGCCGGTCGGGGCTATTGCCAGGCGGGCAGCGTGACAACCTGTGCGGCGTAGGACAGTCCGGCGCCGAAGGCGATCAGCAGGGCCGCATCGCCCGGCTTCGACTCGCCCTTGCGTAGCAGGGCCTCCATGGCCAGCGGGATCGATGCTGCCGAGGTGTTGCCGGCCTCCTCGATGTCGTTGGCCAGCGCGCAGTCCTCGGGCAGCTTGAGCACCCTGGCCATGATCTCGATGATCCGGCCGTTGGCCTGGTGCGGGATCATCGCGTCGAGCTGGTCGGTGGTCAGGCCCGCGCGGTCGATCGCGTCGCGGCAGACCTTCTCCAGCGAGTGCGCCGCCCAGCGGAACACCGCGGTGCCCTCCATCGCGAGGTAGGGACGCACCGCGTCGGTGCCCTTCTCCTCGATCTCGGCGAAGAACTCCATCCAGTCCTTGTTCTGGCGGATGGCGTGATGCTGGGTACCGTCCGAACCCCACACGGTCGGGCCGATGCCCTGCTCCTCGGCCGGGCCGACGATGACGGCACCCGCGCCGTCGGCGAACAGGAACGCCGTCGCGCGGTCGGTGAAATCGACGGTGTTGGTGAGCTTCTCGACCCCGATGACCAGCACGTTCTTCGACGTGCCTGCGCGCACGAGATCCGAGGCCATCGCCAGCGCGTGACAAAAACCGGCGCAGCCGGCGGAGATATCGAACGCGGCAGCGCCGGTCATGCCGAGATCGGTGGCGATCCGCGGCCCGATGGCTGGGGTGAGTAGGAGATGTGTCGAGGTCGCGACGATGACGCAGTCGACCTGATCCGCGGCCACACCGGACGCGGCCAGTGCGTCCTTCCCCGCGGCGACGCTCATGCTCTGGATGGTTTCCTCGGCGGAGGCGAAACGCCTGGACTTGATTCCCGATCTGGTGCGAATCCACTCGTCACTCGAGTCGATCGGGCCCGCGACCTCGTCGTTCGTGACCACCCGGGTGGGGCGATAGACGCCCAAACCGAGAATCGCGGTGTGCTCAGCTCCAGTCGTCTGGGCGATTCGAGCAGCCATTATGCGTCTCCTCTGTACCTGTCAACCTGCGGTTGCACCGCTGGGTGTACCCGAAGCATCGAAATCCGTCGCTCATCGCCCATGACCCGCGCATGGACAACATGTGAACGTGCAGACATGAGGCGTCCTCATATTAACGGCTGCGGCCCGCGAAGTCGTGTCATATGTCACAACCGTTACGGGTACCTTGGAGTCACGGCGATTGCTCGCCGACCCATCGAGGGAACGAGGACAGCATGCTCGGACTCGGGATTATCAGCTGGATCATCATCGGCGGCCTCGCCGGTTGGATTGCGAGCAAGTTCATGAAGACCGACGCGCAGCAGGGCATCCTGCTCAATATCGTCGTCGGAATCGTCGGCGGCCTGCTCGGCGGATTCGTGCTCAGCCTCTTCGGAGTCGACGTGGAGGGCGCCGGCTGGATCTTCAGTTTCTTCACCTGTCTGGCGGGCGCCTGCGTCCTGCTGTTCCTGGTGAAGCTGTTCACAGGACGTAGAGCGGCACACTGACCACGGGTGGAAGCGGTGGGGTTCCCGTAAGGTGTGAACGCTTGCGTTGTCGTCACATCATGAAAGAGGGAGCCCGTGGCACGCCGCCCCACCCCGCCCGGCACGCCCGACACCACCGCCGTCGGCCACATGGTCGACCTGGTGCGGGCCGCTGTACCTCCGCTGCACCCCGCCGGCCTGCCGTTTGTCGCGGTGCCGCTGGCGGTCGCGGTCGTCGGCGGCCGGAACAAATGGGTGCGCCGGGCAGGTCTGTCCGCCGCTGCCGCCTGCGCCGCCTTCTTCCGGCACCCGCACCGGGTGCCGCCGAACCGGCCTGGCATCGTCGTCGCGCCCGCCGACGGTGAGGTCGCGCTCGTCGATACCGCGGTGCCGCCCGCCGAGCTCGGCCTCGGCGATCAGCCGCTGCCGCGCGTCAGCATCTTCCTGTCCGTCCTCGATGTGCACGTGCAGCGCGTTCCCGTGTCCGGGACCGTGCGCGAGGTGCTGCATCAGCCGGGCAAGTTCCTCTCGGCCGATCTGCCCGAGGCCAGCGACGCCAACGAGCGCAACAGCATGCTCATCGAGACCGCCGACGGCAAGCAGGTCGTCGTCGTGCAGATCGCCGGTCTGATCGCGCGCCGCATCGTCTGTGACGCGCGCGCCGGCGATGTGGTCACCATCGGCGACACCTACGGCCTGATCCGGTTCGGCTCCCGCGTCGACACCTATTTCCCGGTCGGCACCGAACTGCTGGTCGCCCCCGGCCAGCGCACGATCGGGGCCGAAACCGTCCTGGCTGTGCTGGGATGATCGAACAGGCCGCACGCCGAAAGCACCGGCGCTCGGTGCGGTTGCTGCCGAGTGTCGTCACCATCCTCGCGCTGTGTGCCGGCCTGTCCGCGGTGAAGTTCGGGCTCGACGGCGAGCTGGACGTGGCGCTGGCCATGGTCGGCGCCGCCGCCGTGCTCGACACCCTCGACGGCCGCCTGGCCAGGATGCTCGACGCGACGAGCAAGATGGGTGCCGAACTGGACTCGCTCTCGGACGCGATTTCCTTCGGCGTAGCCCCCGCGCTCGTCCTCTACGTCACCCTGCTCGACGGCTACAGCGCGGGCTGGATCGTGGCCCTGCTGTACGCGGTGAGCCTGGTGCTGCGCCTGGCCCGGTTCAACACTCTGCTCGACGACGACTCCCGCCCGAACTGGGCGCGGGAGTACTTCGTCGGCGTGCCTGCCCCGGCCGGCGCGTTGATCGCGCTGGTCCCGATCGCGCTGAAGGTGCAGTTCGGTGACGGCTGGTGGGACGGCTTCGCCTTCGTCGCAGCCTGGACGATCTTCGCCGCGCTGCTGTGCGTGAGCACCATCCCGACGCTGGCGATGAAGTCGGTGTCGGTCGCTCCCCAGGCGGCCGCGGGCCTGCTGGTGCTGACGGCTCTGGCCGCCGCCCTGCTGGTGACCTACCCGATCGTCCTGCTGCTCATCCTGGTCGCCCTCTACCTGGCGCACATCCCGTTCGCCTGGCGCTCGGCGCGCTGGGTCGCGGCGCGGCCGGAGACCTGGCAGCACAAACCGGCCGAGCGCCGCGCCCAGCGGCGCGCCCAGAGCCGGATCCCGCAGATCCGCCGCCCGGCGATCCGTGGGTCGGCCCGATTGCGTCTGCGTCGTCCGCGCGACGACGGCTGAATCCGCCACCCACCGACACGAATCACGTCCCACGGCCGGCGGCGCCCGAATCAAGGCGCCGCCGGTCGTTGCTTTTGCCGTGGTCGATCGTCGCCGCGCCGAGTGGAACGCTGGGCCACCACTCGCCGCCGCGTGGTCGCGATGTGGCGTTCACAACACGGTCGATCCGCGTCTGCGGCGTGCTCGCAATCGGTTCGTACGGTGAGAAACGTGTTCCGGCGGATCGATAGCGGCAGACCGAACAGAGAGGAAGGTCTCCGAGCTGGCTGTTCATGAATAGAAGTGAATGCCCCGGGATGAAATCCATGGAATGAGCCCGCGGCAAAGTGTTCAGACGCCCTACCGCAAGCGTCGACCGATTGTCAAAGTTCGACGAGTCCGCAAGCGGTAGGCCAATTTTCGGGTGTGCTAGCTTCTTGCGGAGAAACCTGGAGGAGGGCCAGATGGTATCAAGTACGATCCCGCTCGGCGAAGAGCTGAAGCGCGGTCGCATACCGTTCTATCGCGGTGGGTTGTCGATGTGGGCTTGGGTCGCCCAGCGAATTACCGGCGTTCTCATCTATGTGTTCCTCTTGATCCATGTGGCTGACAATTTGATGTTGCGGGTCTCCCCGGATGCCTACAATCAGGTCGTGAGCACATATAAAACGCTCATCGTCGGTCTTGGTGAAATCGGCTTGGTGGCCGCTATCTTGGGCCATGCGCTCAATGGTCTGCGCATTGTCTTCATCGACCTGTGGGGTCAAGGTGTAGCGCGGGCGACGCAAATGATGTGGGGTGCTGTTGCGGTGTGGGTGCTGCTGATGATTCCATTCACCATCAGCCATCTCAGTCATTACGTGAAGTAGGGGGATCAACATGACTGTGACTCCGGTTCGGCGCGGTCCGGACGTAGCCGGGATGAAGTCGAGCTTCGAAAAATATGCGTGGCTGTTCATGCGCCTTTCCGGCGTTGTGCTACTCGTTCTCATCTTGGTGCACGTATACGTGAATCTTATAGCGGGCGAGGGTGTATTCAAGGTCGACTTCGCCTTTGTGGCGGGCAAGTACGCAAGTCCATTTTGGCAGCTGTGGGACTTTGCCATTCTATGGCTTGCGGTGCTCCACGGCACCAATGGTGTTCGTGTGATCATCCGCGACTATGCGTCGAACGGTGTCGTCAGATTCTGGCTGATCAGCCTGGTTGTAGCCTTCGCCATCGTCATGATCACAGCCGGGACCTACACCATCTTTACGTTCGATCCCTGCCCGGCCGACGCGGTTGCCAGTGATCTCCCGTCATTCTGCTCTACTCGATGATTCCAAGGGGTATTCACATGAGTTTGGGATTCTATTTCGAGGTGGCGCTGGGCCTCGCGGCGCTTTTCGTCCTGTGGTTCGCCGCTTTTGTTGTCTCGAAGATGTGAAATGAACAAGAAGGTTCTGGCAATCGGGGCGGCGCTCGTCGTATCGGCCGGCACGGCATGGCTGCTGTATATCGCCGGGGGGTTCATGGCCACCACTACGCCGGCGGGCATTTCGATCGGTAGTGCGCTCGTTGTCTTCGGCGTGGTGTCGGCGTGGCTGATTTTCAGCCAGATCAGGTTCGGGGTTCGCGCGGACCGCCTGCTGCGATTGATGGTGGAGGAGGCCGACCCGCGATGCTATCCAGAAGTCGCGCTGACTCCTGCGGGCCGGGTTGATCCGGCGGACGCGTCGCGCTACCGCACCGAGTGCGTACATCTGGTAGAGCAGTCGCCCGATGACTGGCGAGCGTGGTTTCTGCTGGGCGGTGCCCACGAGATGGGCCGCGACCACCGTGCGGCGGTAGAAGCCATTGCCCGGGCGACAAAGTTGCAGGCGCAGGAGAAGAACCGCACGTAGTGGGTGCGGTCGTGCACGTGTTGTTTCGCATTTCTTTTTGGGGGTTGGGCAGGTGTGGGAATTCGGTAGCCGATCGAGTCGACTCGGGAGTTGGTACAGCGGCGATCTCCATGAAATGGCTGGAAGCGTCGCGTGAGGTCGGTAGCGGTTATCGCGGTCGACGATGTCATCCCATTCGATCTCTCCGTGCCGATCGAGATCTTTGGGAGGGTGAGCCTGGATGACGTCGGCCCGGGATACGATGTCGCAGTTTGTGGCACGACACCCGTTGTATCGACGAGACTTTTCGAGATCTCCTGCGGGGGTGATCTGGAATTCGTCGCGGAGCGGGCCGACATCGTGATCGTGCCGGGGTCGATGAGCTACCGGAACGAACCGTCTGGGGGCCTGAGAGAAGCGTTGATCAATGCGCACAATCGCGGAGCGCGGATCGCTTCCATCTGTTTGGGAGCATTTACCCTCGCCGCCGTAGGATTGCTCGACGGACGACGGGTGACAACGCATTGGATGGCAGCCGCGGAACTGGCTTCCAGCTATCCCGCCATTTCCGTGGACCCCTCCGTTCTGTACGTCGACAACGAATCCATCTTGACGTCGGCCGGCGCCGCGGCGGCACTCGATTTGTGCCTGTATATGGTTCGGCAGGATTACGGATCTGCGGTAGCGGCAGCTACCGCCCGGCTCGCCGTCATGCCGTTGACCCGGGAAGGTGGGCAGGCTCAGTTCATTATCGAGGGACCGCGGCCGGAGTCCACCGACCGGTCTATCAATCCGACATTGGAGTGGGCTCAGACAGTGCTCGGTGAGGGAATCACGGTGCAGGACCTCGCGGAACGAGCTGGAGTCAGCGAACGAACACTGATCCGCCGCTTTCACGAGCAGGTGCGTATGACGCCGAATGAATGGCTTCAGGCTACCCGGGTCAGGCGGGCTCAGGCACTGCTCGAGAGCACGAACCTGACGATGGAGAGGATCGCCGACGAGACAGGATTCGCGTCGGTCGTCGCCTTCCGGAAATCCTTTCGGAAGACCGTCGGTGTGACTCCGCAGGCGTACAAGAAGGCCTTTGCGTGACTCCGGTCCTACACTGAGCAACTACCCCGGAAGACGCGCAGCGGGGTAACTATCCAGTTCACGATCGGTGGAACCGACAACAACCGGATGATTCACCAGATCGAACATGGCGATGTCCGAATGGTGATCACCGAACGCGGCACAGGAACTCAAGTCGATCGACCGGTCCGCAGAGTAACGGCGCAGGGCCGCGGATTTGTCGGATCCGACCATCGTCTGCTCGACCTCGCCGGTATACCGACCCTGGATGCTCTCGAGTTCGGTGCACAGTACCGTCTCGGCGCCCACGGCTTCGGCAAGCGGCTGTAGCGCGGCATCGAATGATCCTGACACCAGCACGATGCGGGTGCCGGTTTCCGCGAGCTCACCGAGGCGATGCCGGACAGCGAGATTGAAGAACCCCGGTGCTGACATCTCGGACTCGAACCAATCCCGGCCGGCGCGTTGGACCTCGGCCACCTCGAGACCGGCGAGCTGCCGGTAGAACCAGCGATGAGACCGGCGCCGACTCATACCGGACGCGCGCAACGCGTGAAACCGCTCGATCGCGTCGGCCGCGGCACCACCGGAGCCACGCCGCTCGGCGTCGAAGACGAACAGCGACAGGAAGGTGATGTCGCGGACCAAGGTGTGGTCGACGTCGACGAACGCAGCTGGAATGGCGGGTCTCGCGGTGTTCATGACACCGCCTCCGTGACCGGCGTGACATGCCGGCTCGGACCGGAGTTCTTGCTGGGTACGGAGCCGCCGTTGCCGCACAGCCGTAACAGTGGCGCCGTCATGATCGTCGTCACCAGGGCCATCAGCACGAGTAGTGCGTACAACCGGTCTCCGATGAGGCCGATCGAGAATCCGACGTTGAGGATGACGAGCTCGGTGAGTCCGCGGGTATTCATCAGGCTCGCCAGAGCTGCGGACTCGCGCCGCTCGATGCCGACCCACCGCGCGCACAGGTACGTACCGCCGAGTTTCCCCCCGAGCGCCGCGACCATGATGGCGGCGAACTCGCCGATGCTGGTGAAATCGACCGCGCCGAAGTCGACTTGGAGACCGGCGACGACGAAGAACGCCGGCAGGAAGATGTTGCTCACCAGCCGTGCGCCTGGCTCGACAGCGGTTCGCAGCCTTCTGGGGAAGATCAGTCCGGCCAGAAAGGCTCCGAAGATGAGATGCAGTCCCATCCATTCGGTGGCAGCGCCGAGCAGGAGTGCGGCCGACACACCGACGAGGACGAGCCGGTTGGTATTCGAATCGTTCGCGCCGCGCGGAAGACGGTCGAGCGCAGGGCGTACGGCCCACCACAGGAAGATGGCGAAGGGAACCACCAGCATCAGTCGCCACTGGTGACCGAGATCAGGTTGGGCAAAGCCGATGACCACCGCCAGCGCACACCAGGCCAGCAGGTCATCGATCGCAGCGCTGGTCATAGCCGTCTGACCGACCGGAGTTCCCAGCATCCCGCGATCGTGCAAGATCCGGGCCAGCACCGGGAAGGCGGTGACGGCCAGCGCGCAACCGATGAAGAGCGTGAACAGCAACCGGCCCTCTGTACGGTGCCGCGCGAGAGCCCACACGGCGATCACCGATCCGAGGACGAAGGGCGTGACGTAGGCGCCCAGCGCTACCGCGGTGACCCGTCGGCGCTGCACACCGAGTGATTTCAGATCCATCTCGAGTCCAGCGACGAACATGAAGATCATGACGCCGAGATTGGACAACGCGGTGAGGAACGGTCGGACCTCGTGCGGGAAGACCAGTTCGGAGAGGTGCGCTCCGAGTACTGTCGGGCCGAAGACGATGCCTGCGACGATCTCGCCGATCACCGCCGGCTGGCCCAACCTCTCGGCGACGCGACCCAGCAGCCGGGCGGCGATCACGATCATTACGAGATCCACCAAGAGAAATATCATCTGGTTGCTCGGCAACGCCCCGACCCCCGTTCGACTCCATTACATCTGCGTGGCGGCAGTATTCGGTAAGGACTCGACCAGCGGCCGGTGCGCACACCGGCCGCCATGTTGAACCCCCCCGGGAACAGACCCACTGGAATGGACGGTAGCGCATCCGTTCGAACCTTGATAACGGCAGTGGTTTACATCACATCCGGTCAAAATTGTCATGATGGTTGGCGGAAATCTGCGCATGGTTGTCGCGAATCGCACTGGCGTCGAGCTCGATTGCTTGTCGATACTGACGACCAACGGATGGGGCCGTCGGCCAAGTATTGGGCCGCAACTCGCGGAAGAACTGAATATGCCGCGCTTTTCTATGGGCGCTAGGCTGGCAATGTAGGTAAGTAGCTTGACTAAGGGTGGGGTGTTCGACCGTATGAACTGTATGGACGATGGTTGACGGCGGACCGTCTCGTGATCCCGGAAATTCGATCCGGTCGATCTGAAATGTGCATCGCTCGCCAAATTCTTTGATCTTGAAACAGTATTGTGCTGCCATTGTTCGGATGCATTGGCCGGCGTTGCCGGGCCGGTGGCCGGCGTGTGGTCGACCTGCGCTGTGTATTTGTGCTTGAAAGGTAGTCATGAGTACGACTGTCGACACCAGCTCTTTATCCGTGGCCGGCGCGGGAATGCCGCTTTCCGGCGCCCGGCAGAGTGGTGATATCGAATCGGTAGCCACCGAAATTCTGGCTATAGTATTCGCCCGGAGGCGAAGTGTCGAATCCGGGGAAGAGTGTGACACCATGCCTTGTGCGGAATGCTTCGCACCGCATCTGGAGAAAGTCACGCGCTTCATCGCGGCGGGCTTGCCGATCCACTTCGTCATTCCTGCTTTCCCGGCGAAGTCCCGCAACCGTCGTAAAACACTCGGCCGGCTGCCCGACCTGGCCGAAGCGCTCGCGATCGAGTCGTTGCAGGGATTTTGCGATCAGATTTCCGCGGTCTACCGACCCGGCGGTATCGTGACAATCTGCTCGGATGGGCACGTCTTCAGCGATTCGCTCGGAATTCCTGACAGCCATGTCGATGACTACGGTGCCGAGCTTCGCAAGATGATCAAGTCGACCGGCGGCGGGTCGATCGGCCTGTACGGGTTGTGTGACGCCATGCCCGAGACGACGTGCGATGATCGCCGTCGGCGCTTGCTGGATGACTACTCGGACAGCGTGGACGTGCTGCGCGAAGCGGCTCGCAATGATCCGGACGCTCGGCGGATGTTCAACGGGATACATCGCTTCATGGTCGAGGACAACGCATCGCTGATGCCCGAGCTGTCGACCACGAAACGGCGGATCAAGTCGAAAGAAACGGCCTATGAGGTAGTTCGACGAAGTCAGGCCTGGAGCCGGCTGGTCGCCGACATCTTTCCGGATGCGGTGCGGTTGTCCATTCATCCACAGGCCGATCACTCCGACAAGATCGGGTTTCATCTGCTGCGTACCAGGGATAGCTGGCTCACTCCCTGGCACGGTGTCATCCTCGACGACGGGGAGGGCTATAGCTTGGTCAAGCGGATGCAGGCCGAAGAGATGGGCGCCCATCTGGTGTGGCGTAACAGCCGACCGAGCCATTTCGTTCTCGTCAAACCGCCCGAATCAGCACGGCCGGCGTAAGGAAAGTCATGACAAATATTTTGAATGAGTCCTCGGCCGCCGGTAGCAAACTGATTCCGTTTGGAACCATAGTAACCGCCGAACGCGGTGACTCCGCGCTGGATGATGTGCCGATCGAAGAACTGATTGCACTGACTCTCGCGGAGAAGGTTGTGGTACTGCGCGGCTTCGACCTGCTGGAAAAGGCTGAGCTGGAGCAGTACTGCCGCGGCGCGGGTGAAATCCTGCAATGGGGCTTCGGTTCGATTCTCGACTTGGTTGTGCAGGACACGCCGAACAATTATCTGTTCGATCGAGGGGACGTGCCATTTCACTGGGACGGAGCCTTCGCGGCACAGGTACCGCGGTTTTTTCTGTTTCAGTGCAAGCGCGGCGAGGGAGCCGGCGGTGAGACAGTATTCTCCGATACTGTTCAGGTCTACAAGGATGCGCCGGACGACCTGAAAGCATTGTGGGACGAGGCGATCGTGACTTATCGGACCGATAAGCTGGCCCACTATGGCGGGTCGGCGAGGTGGCCCTTGGTAGGTGTGCACCCGGTCACCGGCGAGCGCGTTATCAGGTATGCGGAACCGCTGGATCCGGCGCGCTACCTCAATCCGCTCCATTTGACGGTCGAGGGCATCTCTCCCGAAGATGCCGTCCGCGTGATGGAGGACCTGGGCGAACGGTTGCATGCGGCGCGGTACTGCTACGCCCACGAATGGGTGACCGGTGATATCGCCATCGTCGACAACAGCGCCCTCCTGCACGGCCGGAACGCGTTCAAGGGATCTATCGCGCGGCACTTGCAGCGCATTCAGATCGTATAAATCTTCCCAAGAAGGGATTTCGGTGGCTACCCCGATCTCAGAAATCAATTCCGAGTACGACATCATCATCATGGGTGGTGGCCCGGCCGGCTCGACGCTCGCCGCGATGCTCTGCCGCGAAACCGACCTGCGTGTAGCGGTGTTCGATCGAGAGCTCTTCCCGCGTGAGCATATCGGAGAATCCGGGGCACACCCCTTGGTGCCCGTCCTGCAGGCCAGCGGCGCCCTCGAGCGTGTGCTGCAGAGCGGCTGCTGGATCCAGAAGTACGGTGGTATCTACCAGTGGGACGACGATCGGCCGTTCGTCGGCTTCTTCGAGCATTCCGACTACCTGGCGGACGGGGTATATCGCTGGTCGATGCATGTCGATCGGGCTGAATTCGATACCGTCTTGCTCGATCACGCTGAATCCTGCGGTGCGCACGTGTTTCAAGGCACTCGCGTGACCCGGTTCCTGCCCGGCGACGGGCAGGTGACTGTTGTACTCGAAGACGGTGCGGAGATCCGGGCCGGGTACTTCATCGATGCTTCCGGCCGTTCCAATCAGGTCGCTGCTCGCGGATCCCGGCGAGACAAGGAATGGCTGTCGGAGTACCGCAATGTGGCCATCTGGTCGCACTATCGGCACTGCAAGCCCGCACAACAGGCGGCCGGCGATTGGAACGTCTTCCGCGACGATGATCTTTCCCCGATTTATGCGGTGGCATTCGAGCACGGGTGGGTGTGGTACATCCCGACGCCACGTGTGTTCGACGGTGTTCGGGAAATCGTGTGGTCGATCGGGATCGTCACCAATCCCGAATCGATGGCACGGGCCAACCTTCGTGACCCGGACATCTTCCTGAAGACGATCCAATCGATCCCTGTCCTCCAGGACTTGGTCATCGACGCCGAGTCTGTTCGCGGGGAGATGCTGACGGCGACGAATTTTTCCAGAATCAGCGATTGCTTCGGCTCCTACTCGGAGCGCTGGATGGCGGTGGGTGACGCTTCCTACTTCGTCGACCCGCTGTTCTCCTCGGGCATGTCGTTCGCCGTGACTCAAGCCTGGGCAGCTGCGTTGGTGCTGCGCAAGACGTTCGATGACGACCTCGACGAGCAGTCGAAGAAGGATCTATGGCGTGACTACGACGTCGAGTGGCGCGCGATGGCCGAGACCTGGGCGCTGAGCATCGATCAGTGGTATCACGAGATCTCTCGGTCGCATCCCGAAAGCCCCTATTGGAGCGCGCAGGGCCGCCGGGTCGAGGCTGACAACTCGACCGAAGGTACCTTCCAGGCCCTGCTGAACACCGCGTTGGTGCCCGACCTGCTCAACATCATGACCAAGGGCAGTCGGGATGTTCGAGATCTCGCTACCGAGGGGCCGTATCTTCGGGCATTCACGGCAGCCGATGCTGTCGACCTGGCGCCGGATGCCCTGGTCTCATTGTCCCCGAACGCGTGTATTCGTCAGGCGCCGGCGGCCGATATTCCTGGATTCAAGGGCATGTCACCTCCGTTCGAGATTCCGCAGGAGGCGCGAGACGGGTTGGCCGAATACTGGCGGGATCCCCTTGCCAATGCCGATGCCGCTCCGTCGCCACTGGCGGATACCGTGCCGTCCTACCGGATTCACAGTGCGACCGACCCGGATATCGAGGTGCGTTGCCTCGAGCGTGACGGAGGCAAGGAGCTCTGGGACCTGTTGGCGGACGGTGCTGTTCGCTGGTCGGAGCTGGCACCGGAGCTCACCGTCCTACAGGGGCGCACGGTGAAGCGCCTGGTTCGCGCCGGGTTGGTACTGGTGGCACCGGAATCGGGTGGTCGGTGAAGTCGATGACGATGCTCGTTGGAATGTTTTTGATTTGAGGAGGTCAACTCGGTGCACAGCACTTTGATTGTGGCGCGGATGAGTCCGGACTCGGCGGCTGCAGTATCGGAATTGTTCACAGAATTCGATCGAACCGACATGCCGCATCTCATGGCGACGAGACGCAGGCAGTTGTTCCATTACCGTGGTCTGTATTTTCATTTACAGGACTTCGATCAAGACAATGGTGGAGACCGGATCGAGGCTGCGAAATCAGATCCTCGCTTCGTCGGCATCAGTGAAGAGCTGAAGCCGTTTATCGCCGCGTACGATCCGGAAACCTGGCGTTCGCCGGCGGATGCGATGGCGACCCGATTCTACTCTTGGCCGGATCGCGGATGAATGGCCGCAGAGTCGTTGTTACCGGCGTGGAGGTGCTGGCACCCGGTGGTGTCGGCGTAGCGCAGTTCTGGGATCTGCTCAGCGCCGGTCGCACGGCAACTCGAACGATCACCTTCTTCGACCCGACTCCGTTCCGCTCGCAGGTCGCCGCGGAAATCGACTTCGACCCCAGCGCACACGGTTTGCTTCCCCAGGAAGTCCGGCGAATGGATCGGGCTGCCCAGTTCGCGGTTGTCGCGGCGCGGGCGGCGGTCGCGGACAGCGGTATCGAAATCGATGGCCTCGACCCCTACCGGGTCGGGGTGGCGGTCGGCACCGCCGTCGGTGCGACCATGAAACTGGACCAGGAGTATCGCGTTGTCAGCGACGGCGGGCGACTGCACCTGGTGGATGAGCGATATGCGGTCCCGCACCTCTACGACTACATGGTGCCCAGTTCTTTCGCCGCGGAAGTCGCTTCGACCGTAGGCGCCCACGGCCCCAGCACTGTTGTCTCCACCGGCTGCACATCGGGAATCGACTCGGTTGGCTACGCCGTCGAGCTGATTCGCGAGGGGACTGCCGATGTCATGGTCGCGGGGTCAGCCGACGCGCCGATCTCACCGATCACCGTCGCGTGCTTCGACGCGATCAAGGCCACGACACCTCGCATCGACGAGCCGGCGCGGGCATCGCGACCGTTCGACCGCACACGCAACGGTTTCGTGCTCGGCGAGGGTTCTGCGATGTTCGTCCTGGAGGAACTGGAGTCTGCCCGACGCCGAGGAGCCCAGATCTACGCGGAAGTCGCCGGCTATGCGACACGCAGCAATGCCTATCACATGACCGGATTGCGCCCCGACGGCGCGGAGATGGCCGAGGCGATACGGGTTGCGCTGAACGAGGCACGCGTCAACGGCGATGACATCGATTACGTGAACGCGCACGGCTCGGGCACCAAACAAAACGATCGACACGAAACCGCGGCGTTCAAGAAGACATTGGGCGAGCATGCGTACCGAGTGCCGGTCAGCTCGATCAAGTCGATGATCGGCCATTCGCTCGGTGCTATCGGCTCTCTCGAGATCGCGGCCTCGGTGCTGGCGATGAAACACGGTGTCGTGCCGCCGACCGCGAACTTGACTGAGCCGGACCCTGAATGCGATCTCGACTACGTACCGCTGGTCGCCCGTACTCAGGTGACGAACGCGGTGCTGACAGTCGGTAGCGGATTCGGTGGATTTCAGAGCGCTATGGTGCTGGCTCGCCCCGAACGGAGTGCGGCATGACCGCGGCGCTGGTCACCGGACTCGGCATCGTGGCCCCCAATGGGCTTGGTGTACAGCAGTTCTGGGATGCGACGGTGGCGGGAACCGGGGCTATCGCTCCGATCACCCGGTTCGACAGCAGCGGGTATCTGTCGGGTGTGGCCGGTGAGATCCACGGGTTCGACGCGGCCGATCACCTGCCTGGCCGGCTGCTGCCGCAGACCGACCGGATGACGCAGTTGGCGTTGGTGGCCGCGGATTGGGCGCTGGCCGATGCCGGCATCATCCCGGCTGAGGTGCCGGACTACGACATCGGCGTGATGACCGCCAGCGCTGCGGGTGGCTTCGAGTTCGGTCAGCGTGAACTGCAGAACCTGTGGAGCCGCGGCGGTCAGTTCGTCAGTGCCTACCAGTCTTTCGCCTGGTTCTATGCGGTGAACAGCGGCCAGATCTCCATCCGCAACGGTCTTCGCGGCCCGAGCGCCGTTGTGGTCGCGGATCAGGCAGGCGGCCTCGACGCGATCGCGCAGGGCTGTCGTCAGATCCGTAAGGGCACCGGGGCGATTGTCACCGGCGGTGTCGAAGCATCGATCTGCCCCTGGGGCTGGGTCGGGCAGCAAGCCAGCAGACGTCTCACGGTGTCGGCGGATCCGAAATCCGCTTACCAGCCCTTCGATGCCGGTGCGAGCGGTCATGTTCCCGGTGAGGGCGGCGCGATACTCATCGTCGAGTCCGCTGCGCGCGCGCAGGCTCGTGGCGCACGCAGCTATGGCGAGATAGCGGGTCACGCGGCGACTTTCGATCCGGATCCGACGTCGGCACAAGGTCTGCGCAAGGCGATCGAACTGGCCATCGCCGGCGCTGGTAGCACGCCGGGTGAGGTGGATGTCGTGTTCGCCGACGCCGCGGGCGTACCGGAGTTGGACCACGTTGAGGCCGAGGCGATTTCGGCGATCTTCGGACCGGGTGCGGTGGCGGTGACCGCGCCGAAGACGATGACCGGTCGACTGGCCTCGGGGGGTGCTGCGCTGGATGTCGCCACCGCCCTGCTGGCAATGGCCGACGGTCGCATTCCGCCGACGATCAACGTCGAGCCGAACTCTGCCTATGGCATCGACCTCGTGGTCGACCACTACCGGGCGGCCACGATGACCACCGCGCTCGTCATCGCCCGCGGATACGGCGGATTCAACTCGGCCATGGTGCTGCGCGCCGGAAACCCCGGCCACCGGCCCGCCCATTCATCGAAATCCCGCAGGCAGGAGCAGTAATGACGATTCACACGTTCAGCATCACCGACCTCGGACGAATCATGGTCGAGGCCGCCGGGGACGAGGGCGTCGAGTTCTCCGACCCGATCCTGGACATCCTTTTCGATGATCTCGGCTACGACTCGCTGGCTCTGCTGGAGACCTGCGGCCGCATCGAGCGCGAGCTGGGCATCCGTTTGGACGAAGAGACCCTGCAGGCGGCCACCACGCCGCGGGCCCTGCTCGACGCCGTCAACAGCCATCTCGCGGCGCGGGTGTGAGTAGCCGCATTCCCATGAAAAGCAGCAAGGAGAAGATTCAGATGTCGCAAGCATCGCCGCAGGTTGTCGTGGTCAGTGGGGGCACCAGCGGAATCGGGCTGGCGGTGGTACGGCTGTTCGCCGAGCAAGGGCACCGGGTCTATCTGGGTGCGCGGACCGCCGATGACGTCACCGCGACCGTCGCCGAGCTGTGCTCGGAAGGGTTCGATGTCGACGGAACGGCGCTGGACGTGCGTTCCCCCGAGGCGGTGCGCGGCTTCGTGCAGGCAGCCGTCGACCGGTTCGGGCCGGTCGACGTGTTGGTCAACAACGCCGGTCGCAGCGGTGGCGGCGTTACCGCCGATATCGCCGACGAGCTCTGGGACGATGTCATCGAAACGAATCTGACCAGCGTTTTCCGGCTCACCCGCGAAGTTCTGACCGCGGGTGGTATGCGTGCCAAGTCGCGGGGGCGCATCATCAATATCGCGTCGACCGCGGGCAAGCAGGGCGTGGTACTCGGCGCGCCGTATTCGGCATCGAAGCATGGCGTGGTCGGCTTCACCAAAGCGCTCGGCAATGAACTCGCACCCACCGGTATCACCGTCAACGCGGTCTGCCCAGGTTATGTCGAGACTCCCATGGCGGCCCGGGTTCGGCAGGGGTATGCCGCGGCTTACGACACCACCGAGGACGCGATCTTGGAAAAGTTCCAGGCCAAGATCCCGCTCGGCCGCTACTCGACTCCGGCGGAGGTCGCCGGCCTGGTGGGGTATCTGGCCTCCGATACCGCCGCATCGATTACCGCCCAGGCTCTGAACGTCTGTGGCGGGCTCGGAAACTTCTGACCTTCGAAAACGGGAGAAATTCCTGCATGACCACCATGTCTTCGCGCGAGGTCGAGCACGCCATCGAGATCGCCGCGCCCGCTGAGATTGTCTACGACCTGCTGGCCGAGGTGGAGAGCTGGCCACGGATCTTCGCACCGACCATCTACGTAGATCACCTCGAACGGTCCGATCGGGAAGAACGGATCCGGATCTGGGCCACCGCCAACGGTGCGGTGAAGAACTGGACCTCACATCGCAGTCTCGATCGGCCGAACCTCACCATCGTGTTCCGGCAGGAGGTTTCGGTCCACCCGGTGGCTTCGATGTCGGGAGCCTGGCTGATCGAACCGATGTCGGCGACCCGCACGCGAGTGCGCCTGGTGCACACCTACCGAGCCGTGGACGACGACCCGGCGGGTTTGGCGTGGATCGACGAAGCGGTCGACCGGAACTCGCAGGCCGAACTCGCAGGGCTGCGGGCCAATATCGAATCTCACCGGGCAGCCGAGGATCTCAGCTTCTCGTTCGAGGATTCGATCTGGATCGCGGGCGACCAACGCGATGTCTACGAGTTCATCGACAATGCCGCGTTGTGGCCCGAGCGACTCCCGCACGTGTCGACAGTTCGCTTCGATTCGAACGCCGACGGCCTACAGACGCTGGAGATGGACACCAGGGCAAAAGACGGTTCGGTACATACCACCAAGTCCTACCGAATCGCGCTCCCGGACGAAAAGATCGCTTACAAGCAGGTGACATTGCCTGCGCTGCTCGCGCTGCACACCGGTAGGTGGACTTTCTGTGTGGAGGGCGACGGCGTGCGCGCGACATCGCAGCACACCGTCGCGCTGCGGCCCGAAAACATCGAGCCGATCCTCGGCACAGGTGCCACCGCGGCGGACGCTCGGGACTACGTTCGCTCCGCCTTGAGCACCAACAGTCTCGCGACGCTGGAGCATGCCAGGGCATACGCCGAGTCGCGTCGTTGACCGTGGGTGCGAAGTCACTGCACACAGAGGTGGTGGTGGTCGGCGCGGGGCCGGTCGGTCTGATGGTGGCAGCTGAGCTGAGGCGCTACGGTGTCGACGTTCTCGTCCTCGAACGTGAGGTAGCTCCGACCGAACAGTCGCGCGCGTCGACGCTGCATGCGCGGACCATGGAAATCTTCGAGGCGCGGGGGCTGTTGGGCGAGCTGGGTACACCGCCGAACGAAGCGCTCGGGCATTTCGGCGGCATACCGCTCGATCTGACGCTGCCGAGTCGGTTTTCAGGCCAATGGAAAGTGCCGCAGTCCCGGACCGAGGCGTTGCTCGGTGAATGGGCGGTCGGGCTCGGCGCGAAGGTCCGGCGCGGCTGGTGCGTGGAGGACATCGGTCAGTTCGCCGACGGTGTCGAGGTCGGCGTGCGCAGCCCGTCCGGAATACGCAGCGTGCGAGCGGAATTCGTCGTTGCCTGTGATGGCGAGACGAGCACGGTGCGTCGTTGTGCCGGGATGCGCAGCTCGGGATCCGACGGTACGCGGGAACTGCTGCGTGCCGACGTCGCCGACCTCGACATTCGAAACCGCAGGTTCGAACGGCTCGACGGCGGGTTCGCGGTCGCCGCACGGGGGGCCGCCGGCCTCACCCGGGTGATGGTGCACCGTTACGGTTCCGTGGCAGGAGCCCGCGACGGCGAGCCGACCTTCGCGGAGTTCGCGCGGACGTGGACAGACGTGACCGGCGAGCACATCGGTGACGGTAAAGCGGTGTGGGTCAACGCGTTCCGGGACACGAACCGGCAAGTCGATTCCTATCGGCACGGTCGGGTCCTGTTCGCAGGCGACGCGGCGCACCAGCAGATGCCCAGTGGCGGGCAAGCACTGAACCTCGGCCTGCAGGACGCGGTGAACCTGGGATGGAAACTCGCACAGCGGCTCCAGGGTGGCAGCGACGAGGTGCTCGATACCTACCACAGCGAACGGCATCCAGTGGGGGCACGCGTGCTCGCCAACATCCGCGTGCAGACCGAACTGCTACTCGGTGGTCCGCAGCTCGATGCGGTGCGGGAGTGCCTGCGGGAACTGATCGAGCTGGAACCGGTGCGCCGTTATCTCGCCGCCATGGTCAGCGGGCTCGATGTGCGGTATCCAGTGACTCCGGGTCGACACCCGTCGCTGGGCACGCGGTTTCCCGATGCGATGCCTGCAGCCGAATCGTTGTGCGCCCGGTGGGCGCTGCTCGTCTTCGATTCGTCCCGATGGGAAGGGCTGAGGCGCGCTACCGCGCCGTGGGCGGAGTGGGTCACCGTGAACAGCGCCGAGACCAGCCTGCTCGAGCCGGGGTTGGGGGGCGCCGTGCTGCTGCGGCCGGACGGCCATATCGCGTGGGCCGGTAGCAGTGATCAAGAGCTGACCGAGACCCTGCGCCGTTGGCTGGGTTCTGGAACGAATTAGTCAGAGAGCGGAATTGTTGTGGATACGGATGTGATCGTCGTCGGCGCCGGGCCGACCGGACTCATGCTCGCGGGTGAACTCCGGCTCGCCGGTGCCCGCGTGGTCGTTGTGGAACGACTACTCGCGCCGACCGGGCAGTCACGCGGACTCGGCTTCACCGCGCGTGCCATGGAGACCTTCGACCAGCGTGGGCTGCTACCCGCCTTCGGGCCGTTGGAAACCAGTCCGCTCGGCCACTTCGGCGGTATGCGCTTCGACTACACGGTGCTGACGGACTGCCACTTCGGAGCGCGCGGGGTACCGCAGTCGCAGACGGAATCGGTGCTCGAGAACTGGGCGGTCGGGCTCGGCGCGGAGCTGCGGCGCGGGTGGGACCTGCGGCAGGTACACGACCGGGGCGATCACGTGGAAGCGGTCGGCGTCCGCGATGGGCAAGCGGTGGTGCTGAGCGCTCGCTACCTGGTGGGATGCGATGGCGGCCGCAGCACGGTGCGCAAGCTGGCCGGCTTCGACTTTCCTGGAACGTCGGCCGGGCGCACGATGTATCTCGCGGACGTGGTCGGCTGTTCGATTCCGGCGCGGCCACTCGGCGAACGACTCCCCGGTGGCATGGTGATGGCCGCTCCCTTGGAGCCTGGAGTCGACCGCGTCATCGTGTGCGAACACGGCGTACCGGGTGACGAGCGCGCCGACGAGGTCGACTTCGCCGAGGTCGCGGCGGCCTGGGAGCGGATCACCGGTGAGTCCATTCGGCACGGCTCGGCGACCTGGGCCAGCGCATTCACCGATACGACAAGGCAGGTCACCGAGTACCGGCGTGGCCGCATACTGCTGGCGGGTGACGCCGCGCACGTCCACCTGCCTGCCGGCGGACAGGGCCTGAGCACCGGGATCCAGGACGCGGCCAACCTCGGCTGGAAACTCGGCGCAGTCCTGAGCGGTTGGGGGACAGCGGAACTGCTGAACACCTACCACACCGAGCGGCACCCCGTCGGGGAGCGGCTGTTGTGGAACACCAGGGTGCAGGGGATGACCTTCCTCGGCGGTGCCGAGGCCGAGCCGTTGCGGTCGCTGTTGACCGAACTGCTCGAGATCGACGACACGAAAAGGCATCTCGCGGGCTTGGTCAGCGGACTGGATGTGCGGTACCCGTGCGGACCGGATGACCACAGGCTGGTTGGTCGTCGGATTCCACCACGAAAGTTGCAGATCGCCTCGGGCGTCGCGTCGACGTTCGAGCTGCTGCACCCCGCTCGCGGCGTCTTGCTGGATCTGGCCGACCGGCCGGACATCCGCGAGCTCGCCAAACCCTGGAGTGATCGGGTGATCATCTTGACCGCGGCAACGGCAGACGACGAATCATTCGGGGTAGCAACAGGTTTGCTGGTCCGGCCCGATGGCTATGTGGTCTGGGGCGTCGACGGGCCTGGCGCACCGAACGGGCTGGAGGCCGCACTCCGGCAGTGGTTCGGTGAGCCGATCCAGTGACCACGACGCAGACCGAGCGGCCTACCGGAGCGCGCCCGACAGTGTTGTGCGCGGGAACGACCACCCTGTCCGCACTGGTGAGCCGTCCCGAGACAACCCACCCACGCGCGACAGTTGTCGCGATCCCCGGAACGGGCATGCGGGCAGGCTATTTCGACGGTCAAACCCTCCCGTCGACCTCGCTGCTCGCGCTCGGCGCGCAACTCGGATTCACGGTTGTCGCGCTGGACCGGCCGGGTTACGGTCTCTCGTCGGAGCGGTGGCCGAACGGGCAGTCGCTCGCGGATCAGACGACGACAGTTCGCGCGGCGCTCGCCACCTTCGCGGCCGAAAACCCGGTCGGGGCGGGGATCTTCCTGCTCGGTCATTCGCTCGGCGGCATGGTCGCGCTGTCCGTTGCCGCCGCATCCGGCGGCGGGGGAGTGCTCGCCGTCGATGTCTCGGGTTGTGGGCACCATTACGCGCCGGGCGCTTGGCGGTCAGCCGGCCGAACACACCGGTGCTGGGGGCCACTGAGCCTCTATCCTCCCAACACCTTTCGATCGAGTTCGGGGCTCGTCGCATCGACGCCGCGGGCCGACATCCTTGCCGCGTGGTCCTGGCCGCGCCGATTCCGATCGATCGCCGAACGCCTGACCGTCCCCGTTCGATTCACCTTCGCCGAACACGAGCAGATTTGGCGACATGATCGACAGGCATTGGGCGAGTTGACAACTCGGTTGGCGCACGCCGAACGCGTCGTCGTCGACGAACAGCCACACGCGGGGCACAACATCAGCCTGGGCTGGGCGGCCCGCTCCTACCACCTGCGGTGCTTCGGCTTCATCGAGGAGTGCCTGCTGAACAAGGAGGTCACCGGATGACCCTACGCGCGGACATCGAGAACATAGAACTGTGCAGCCGCTATTTCCGGCACCTGGATCTCGACCGGGACCGTGTCGATTGGCTCGGTGAGATTTTCACCGAAGACGTCGAACTGCTGTTTCCGTCGGGGACCATCAGTGGTTTGTCCGAGGTCCGTGAGTTCCAGGTTCGAGCTGCCGCCACTTTCGCGCGCAGCCATCATATGGGAGCCAACTACCTGGTCGAGATACACGGGGACATCGCGGAGATCCGGGCGCACTTGACGGCCGCGCACATCCGTGCGGAGAGCGATTTGTCAGCGGCTTTCACGATGGGCGGGCATTTCGTCGCCACCACCGTCCATACGTCGAAGGGGTGGCTGATCAACAGGTTCGAGTTCCAGGTGGTGTGGCAGCAGGGTGCCGCGCCCGCATGAACCGCTGGGTCGCACGTGGCGGCTCGATGACGACATTTCGCGAAGGAGATACATGAAAATCTACGATCCCAGCTTGTCGATGGACCCCTCCGAAGTAGCAGGCAAACGCCTTTCCTTTGCCACCAAACTAAAATATTCGGCGCGTATCCGACGGGTCGAGTTCATTCCGGTCGGTATCACAGTAATTCTGTTCCCAGTGGTCTTGGCCGCGGGTGGACTCGGCGAAATACTGTCGGGTCGTCTGGCGCTCGCGCTGATCGCTGTGTTCTCGACGATGCACCTGGCCAACCTGATCAACTGCTATGTCGACCGTGACCTCGACGCCGTGTACAAGGGCAGGCTCTCGGAAGCCGTACACGGGCTCGGCGCTGCCAACATCAAAATGCAGATCGTTGTCACCTGCGTCCTCATGGCGGTGCTCGGTGTCGCGATCGCCGTGATCACCGAGCACTACGACGTGCTCGCGATCGTCGCGGTCCAGACGGTCCTCGCGATCCAGTACACGACCCGGCCCCTGTTCCTCAAGGGTGCCGGACTGTGGCAGATCCCGGCGCTGTTCGTTCTCATGTTCTTCGGCGCCGGTGTGCTGGCGATCCGGACGTGCTACGACACTCTCGATCTGCCTGTTCTGTGTGCGGCGGCCGGCTTCGGCGCTGCCATGATGGGCGTCGTACTCCTGAACACCACCGAGGACTTTCCGGAGGACAGGGAGTTCGGGGTCTACACCTCCGCGCGCGCCCTCGGCATCACGGGCGCCATGGCGACCGGCGCCGTGCTGGTGGCACTCGGCGTCGGTGCGACGGTGGTCGGGGTACTCGCCACCATGCCCGCGATCGCCGTCGCCCCGATCGTGCTGGCCTGGATTCCCATTCAAGCGTCGCTCACCCGGTCCTGGATTCAGGTTCGTGGCCAGGAAGAAGCGGTCGCGATGCCGATCGTCCGGCGGCAGGCGAAGTTGGTCCCGGTGTATCTGGCGATCTTCGGCTGGGGCTCCACCGCCGGCGCTCTGATCGGTCAGCTCGCATGAGTTCGAGGAAAGCGAAGACGATGAGTGCACTCGATACAAAGAATTCAGTGACGATCCCGCGTTCGTTTCTGCGGGGATTCGTGGGCGTGGTTGTCGTCGGACATATGATCGGCTTCCGCGCTTACCACCTCGCCAACACACTGCACAATCTCCAGGTGCAGGCCGAGCGGTGGCGCAGCATCGAAGCCGAACGCACCGAATTGTGCCTGCTGGTCGGCGCGCCCGAAGCGGCGGTGCAGGCACGGCTGGAAGCGATACAGGCACACAACGACCTCGTCGACGAGATCGCCCGAATTCGCCGCACCTCGTTGACTGCCAAGATCTTTCGGGTGTGGGGGAGCGCGCGGCTGCCCGAACGGCTCTCCGCCGACTTGCCGGCCGGGCGACCGGTACGGGCCGAGGTCTCATGACCACGCCAGACAACCAGGTCGACACCGATGTGATCATTGTCGGCGCTGGCCCCACCGGGCTCACCGCTGCCTGCGCGCTGCAGCAGGCGGGTGTGCGGGTCGAAGTACTCGAGCGCTCCGCGGAAGGTGCCGGAAATTCGCGCGCGGCTGTCGTGCATGCCAGCACGCTGGAAGCGTTCGCCGCCATCGACGTAGCAGCGGAGATCATCGCCGAAGGCCTGCGTTTCGACGCGTTCGCGGTCTACCGGCGCGACGAGCGATTGATACGGGTGGAATTCGACGGTATCGGGTGCCGATTCCCGTTCGTGGTCACCATTCCGCAGAACATCACCGAACAGATCCTGCACCGCAGGCTCGTCTCGCTCGGCGGACAGATCACCCGATCCACGACCGTCACCGAGCTGATACAGGCGAGCGACCACGTGCGTGTGACTGCAGTGGGAGACGATGGTCGTTCGGTCAGCCGGTCGGCGCGATACGTCATCGGCGCCGACGGGGTTGGCAGTACGGTGCGCAAGCTTTCCGGCATCGAATTTCCTGGCTCGACCTACCCGGACGAGTACATGCTCGCTGACGTCACGTTGCGTGGGTACGTCACCGATGACGAAGTCTGCCTGTACTTTTCGCCTGCGGGCTCGGTCATCGTCGCGGCGCTGCCCGGCGGAATCTTCCGCATCATGTGCAGTGTGGCCGGGGCTTTCGACCCGGCGAACGTGGCAGCGCTGCAGGACCTGCTGGAAGAGCGGGGTCCGGGTGGGCTCACCGTCGATACCGTCGTCTGGGCGTCGAAGTTCCAGCTGCAGCGGCGCCTCGCCGAGACCTACGCGCGGGATCGGGTGATCTTGGCGGGTGACGCGGCCCATGTGCACAGTCCGACCGGTGGGCAGGGCATGAACATGGGTGTCCACGACGCGGTCGATCTCGCGAACCGGATCGTCGGCATCCTGCGCACCGGAGCCGCGGACGACCTGCTGCTCGAATACAGCAGCACGCGACGCCGCCATGCGGCGACCGTGCTCGAGTTCACCGACCGCGCCATGCGTGTATCCAATGTGAATTCGCGGCTTCCGATGGCGCTCAGAAACGAGTTCCTCAGAACAGTCGGTGTTTTCCCCGCAGTCCGGAAGAAGATCGCTCGACGAGTGTCCGGCATCGAATCGCTCGCTGATATCGGTGTCACCACTGTTAGCCCTTGAATGTAGCGCGAGATCCTGGGAGTAGCTAGTGCCATCCATTTTCGAACCTGTACGCGACAGCAAGATCGGACCGAAAGTTGTTCGCGCCTGGGCCAATACGCACAGCGCGGTCTACCGCGCGACCGGCGGTCGGGTCGGTGCCGCCTGGCCGTTTCACAAGCATTTCCCGCGTCGTATTCCGATCTGCCTGCTGACCACCACCGGCAGGAAGACCGGTATCCCGCGGACCAAGCCGACCGTCTACGCGATGAGTGGTTCCGACGTTGTCATCGCGGCGTCGTACGGCGGAATGCCGAAAGACCCACTGTGGGTGAAGAACATCAAGGCCGACCCGCATGTGACGGTCCGGCGAGGTAAGACCGAAACGAAAATGGTCGCTCGGCTGGCCGGTCCGGGTGAGCGCGCAGCCATGTGGGCGAAGCTGGTCGAAGTGTTTCCAGGCTTCGACGACTACCAGGCAGCGATCGAGCGTGAGATTCCGGTGGTCGTCTGCAGCCCTGCCGATACCTCCGTCGCTGGATAGGGAGAAGCCCAAAATGGAAAAAGTAGTCTTGCTCGACGATGACGGAACTGTTGTCGGAAGCGATTCCAAGGCGCTGGTGCACACTACCGACACCCGGCTGCATCTGGCGTTTTCCTGCTACGTTTTCAACACCGCGGGGGAGGTTCTCCTCACTCAGCGTGCACTGGACAAGCGAACCTTTCCCGGATGCTGGACCAACACGTGCTGTGGCCATCCTGAGCCAGGTGAAGCTATCGACACCGCTATCGAGCGGCGACTACGCGAGGAGCTGGGCCTAGCGGTCAGTGACCTTCGTGTCGTGCTGCCGGGGTTCAGGTACCGCGCGGTGATGGACAGCGGCATCGTGGAGAACGAGATCTGTCCTGTGTTCATGGCTACGGCCGAGGCGGATCCGGTGCCCTGTCCGTCGGAGGTCGCGGATTTCCGCTGGCTGGCCTGGAGCGAGTTTCTCGATTATGCCGCCGATCCGGCATCCGGCCTCTCGCCTTGGGCGCGGCTGCAGAGCGCCGAACTGCGGCTGCTCAGCGGTGCGCCCGATTCTTGGGAAGCTGCCGAAGCCGCGCTGCTGCCGCGCTGTGTGACCGTGACGCCCGAGTTCGCGGCCGCATGAAAATCGCGCTGTTGGGAGCGACCGGCCGGCTCGGACGCGCCGTCATCGCCGAGGCCGCCGCACGCGACTATGACGTGACGGCGCTGGCCAGGACGCCGGAAGCGCTGGCCGATGAGCCCGGTGTCCGGGTCGTGGCAGGCGACGTGGTCTCGGGAACCGGTCTGCACGAGGTGGTCGCCGGCTGTGATGTTGTCGTCTCGGCATTGGGCGTCGGCACTTCCAGGGAGCCGACAACGGTCTATTCCGCGGGAATCGCGAACGTCGTGGCCGCGGCGGCGGCGCAGTCGCTGAAACGCCTTGTTGTCGTGTCGGCGGCACCGGCCGGGCCGTGGTCGCAGGTCGGCTCTTTCGAACGCCGATTGGTCTATCCCGCCTTGGAGCGGGCATTCGGCAACTGCTACGCCGATATGCGGACCATGGAACAGGTGCTGATCGCATCGGCGGCGGATTGGACAGTTTTCCGGCCACCGCGACTGACCGACGGGGCGCCCGGGCGTCCACGTATCTCGCCCGATGGGCCGCTGAAAACCGCAGTCTGGGTAACTCGTCGAGATCTGGCGCGAGCGATGCTCGACTCGATCGCGAACGAATCCCTGATCGGAAAATTTGTGGCCATCGCGCGATAAGCGAGCAAACAGAAAAGGGAAGACGATGAAGCAGCTATTGCTCGCCGCCCAGATCTACACCATGGTGGGGTTGATATCGGGTCTGTTCTATCGGGAACTGACAAAATCGCACGACTTTACCGGAGATACCGAACTCTCGGTGGTTCATACCCACTTGTTCGCGCTCGGGACATTGTTTCTCCTGATCGTTCTCGCATTGGAGAAGCAGTTCGAACTGTCGAAATCCGAGACCTTTCGCTGGTTTTTCTGGGTGTACAACGTCGGTCTCACCTGGACGGTGACCGTCATGACGATCATCGGGAGCCGGACCGTGCTCGGCAACGGTGAGAGCAAGTTCCTCGCCATCATGGCCGGGGTCGGCCACATCACCATTACCGCGGGCTTCGTCTTGTTCTTCGTGTGTCTGCGCCCCGCGGTGCTTGCCTCCTCGGACAAGCGCGTCGGTCCGGCGGACGAACAGAGCCTGGTCGCTCGACCGTCCTGAGCCGGACCGTCGACCTGCTGCGCCGCACCCCCCCCCGGCGCCCGCCGGCACCCCCGGCCCCCCGGGG
>NZ_JBSGVD010000057.1:0-29286 GCF_053608285.1 Nocardia sp. NPDC055053
GCAACGAGCTCTTCCACAACGGCGACGGCGTCATCACCTACGCCGAGGCCAACGCGGTGCTCCCGTTCGTCAACAACCTGTGGACCGTGACCCTGGAACGGGAAGTGTTCGTCCAGGGCCAGATTGAGTTCGACGACGTTCACTCGTGGCTCACCGAGAAAGCCGAGGGTGCGGCCGTCGGTGTGCGCGTCCAGCACATCACGGACTTGGTCGGCGGTGATGCCGCGCGCCTTCGCCACCCGCTCGACCTGGATGGCCGCGTACTCGGGCGAGATGTGCGGGTCGAGGCCGCTGCCGCTGGCCGTGACCGCGTCGGCGGGCACCGCGGCGTCGGCCGGGGCGTCACCGAGGATCGGGATGATCCGGCCGACCGAGTAGTCCTGACCCTCCTGCGCGCACTCCACGGCGACGCCGCGGAACGTGGCGAGGAACGGCTGCGCCGGGCAGAGCTCGTTGACGCTGACCACCTGCACCGGCCGGGACACGTCGCCGTCGGCATCGCGTGGCCCGATCACCGAGAGGACCGCGCCCACACCGTCTTTCGTGCAGAACTGGCGGACGCCGTCGACCCCCTCACGGTCGCCGACCTCCTTCGAGCGGGTGCACACGGTGGTGAGCAGGCTGGGACGGGCGGCGGTGTCGACGATGTCCTCCGGTCCCAGATTGCTCGCCGCGGTGGACAGCGGATCGTAGCCGTCGCCCGCGGCCGACGGGCGGCTCTGGAAGTACCGCGCCATGGCCTTGCCGTCGGCGTCGGTGAACGACTGCCCGATCAGGCTGGAGCCCACCAGTTTTCCGTCGCGCTCGATGAGCGAGCCGTCGGCCTTGTCGTTCAGCCCGGGCAGCTGCGCGACCGCGAAAACCGCGACGGGGTACACGATTCCGGTGATCACCGTCAGCACGAGCAGGGCGCGCAGGGCGGCCAGGTGCTGGCGGATCCAGGTTGACATACGCATTTCAGGACATCCCGGGGAGGAGTTGGACGAGCAGGTCGATGATCTTGATGCCGAGGAACGGCGCGATGATGCCGCCGAGGCCGTAGATCGTCAGGTTGCGGCTCAACAGCTTCGAGGCATTGCTCGGCCGGTAGTCGACACCGCGCAGCGCCAGCGGGATGAGCGCAACGATGATGATCGCGTTGAAGATGACCGCGGACAGGATCGCCGACTGCGGGCTGGCCAAGCGCATGATGTCGATCGCGTCCAAGCCGGGGAACAGCGCCACGAACAACGCGGGAATGATCGCGAAGTACTTGGCGATGTCGTTGGCGATCGAGAACGTGGTGAGCGCGCCACGGGTGATCAGCAGCTGCTTGCCGATCTCGACGATCTCGATCAGCTTGGTCGGATCCGAATCCAGATCGACCATATTGCCCGCCTCTTTGGCGGCCGAGGTGCCGGTGTTCATCGCCACACCCACGTCGGCCTGGGCCAGGGCGGGGGCGTCGTTGGTGCCGTCACCGGTCATGGCGACCAGGCGGCCGCCGTCCTGTTCGGACTTGATCAGGGCGAGCTTGTCCTCCGGCGTCGCCTCGGCGAGGAAGTCGTCGACGCCCGCTTCGTCGGCGATCGCCTTGGCGGTCAACGGGTTGTCGCCGGTGATCATCACCGTGCGGATACCCATGCGGCGCATCTCGTCGAAGCGCTCCCGCATGCCCTGCTTGACGACGTCCTTGAGATGGATGACGCCGAGCAGCCGCGGGGTGCCGTCCTTGACCTCGCCGACCACCAGCGGCGTGCCGCCCGAGGCCGAGATGCCGTCGACGATCGCCGTGGCGTCGCTGGGGACCGAACCACCCTGGGCCCGAACCCAGTCGATCACCGCACCCGCTGCCCCCTTGCGCAGCTGGTGCCCGTCGGCGAGGTTCACACCCGACATACGGGTCTGCGCGGTGAACTCCACCCAGGTGGCACCGGGCAGTTCGCCCGCGGAACGTTCCCGCTTGTTGAACGTCTGCTTGGCGAACACGACGATCGACCGCCCCTCCGGCGTCTCGTCGGCCAGGCTCGACAGCTGGGCGGCATCGGCGAGCTCGTCGTCGAGAATGCCCGGCATCGGGACGAACGCGGCCGCCTGGCGGTTGCCGAGAGTGATGGTGCCGGTCTTGTCGAGCAGCAGCGTGTTCACATCACCGGCGGCCTCCACCGCGCGACCCGACATGGCCAGCACATTGCGCTGCACGAGCCGGTCCATGCCTGCGATGCCGATGGCCGAGAGCAGCGCGCCGATGGTGGTCGGGATGAGGCAGACCAGCAGCGAAACCATCACGATGCCGGTGATGCCGTGCGCGTCCAGCGCCGAAGTATCCGGCACGCCGGGGTTGTTCGACTTGGCGAAGATCGCCAGGGGCTGCAGCGTGGTGACCGCGAAGACGAAGATGATCGTGAGCGCGGCCAGCAGGATGTTGAGCGCGATCTCGTTCGGGGTCTTCTGGCGGCTGGCGCCCTCGACGAGCGCGATCATCTTGTCGATGAAGCTGGCGCCGGGTTCCTGGGTGATCTTGACGACGATCCGGTCCGAGAGCACCGTGGTGCCACCGGTGACGGCCGAGCGGTCGCCGCCGGATTCGCGGATGACCGGGGCGGATTCGCCGGTGATGGCCGATTCGTCCACCGAGGCGATGCCTTCGACGACATCGCCGTCACCGGGGATGACCTGGCCCGCCTCGACGACGACGTGGTCACCGCGGCGCAGTTCGGTCGCGGCGACCCTTTCCTCGATGATGCGGCCGCCGGGAGTCCAGTCGGCCAAGCGGCGAGCGACGGTGTCGGTCTTGGCCTTTCGCAGGGTGTCGGCCTGGGCCTTGCCGCGCCCCTCGGCGACGGCCTCGGCCAGGTTGGCGAACACCACGGTCAGCCACAGCCACACCACGATCGCCCAGGCGAAGAAGCTCGGATCGGCGATCGCGAGGATGGTCGACCACACCGCGCCGATCTCGACGATCAGCATCACGGGGTTCTTCCACAGCGTGCGCGGATCGAGTTTGCGCAGTGCGCCGGGCAGCGAGGTGAGCAGCAGCTTCGGATCGAGGACGCCCTTCTGAACGCCCTTGGTGCGGTGCTCGGGCCGCGGCGCGGCCGGTGTTTCGAGGGTGGGACTTGTCATCTCAGTGGATTCCTTCGGCGAGCGGCCCGAGCGCGAGGGCGGGCAGGAAGGTGAGCGCGACCAGGATCACCGTCACGCCGACGACCATGCCGACGAACTGCGGCCGGTGCGTCGGCAGCGTGCCGATCGACGCGGGAGTGGTGCCCTGCTGGGCCAGGGAACCGGCCAGGGCCAGGACGAAGATGATCGGCAGGAACCGGCCGAACACCATCGCCAGGCCGAGCGCGGTATTGAACCACTCGGTGTTGCCGGTGAGTCCGGCGAAGGCGGAACCGTTGTTGTTGGCCGCGGAGGTGAAGGCGTACAGCACTTCCGAGAGACCGTGCGGGCCGCTGTTGAGCATGCTCGCCCGCTGGCCGGGCAGCGCCATCGCGATCGCGGTGCCGATCAGCACGATCAGCGGGCTCACCAGGAAATAGGAAGCGGCCAGCTTGATTTCGCGCGGCGTGATCTTCTTGCCGAGGTACTCGGGGGTGCGCCCGACCATCAGGCCCGCCACGAACACCGTGATCACGGCGAGGATCAGCATGCCGTACAGGCCGGAGCCGACACCGCCGGGCGCCACCTCGCCCAGCTGCATGTTGAACATCGTCATCAGGCCGCCGAGGCTGGTGTAGGAATCGTGGAACGAGTTCACCGCACCCGTCGAGGTGAGGGTGGTCGCGACGGCGAAGGTGGCCGAATCGGCAACGCCGAAGCGGGTTTCCACGCCCTCCATGGACGCGCCGATCGCGGTCGGCACGGTGCCGTGGTGCTGTAGCTGGAACAGGTTGGTCAGCGCGATGCCGGCCAGCGCGATCGTGCCCATCACCGCCACGATCGCGTACCCCTGCTTGGTGCTGCCGACCATCCGGCCGAAGGTGCGCGGCAGCGAGAAGGCGATCACCATCAGCAGGAAGATCTCCAGGAAGTTCGTCCAGGTGCTCGCGTTCTCGAACGGATGCGCGGAGTTGGCGTTGTAGAAGCCGCCGCCGTTGGTGCCGAGCTCCTTGATGACCTCCTGGCTGGCGACCGGGCCGCCGGTCAGCGTCTGCTCGGCGCCACCGAGGGTATGGGCGACCTGATCGTGCAGGTGAAAGTTCTGGATGACACCGCCCGCGACCAGGACGATCGCGAAGACGAACGCGATCGGCAGCAGGATGCGCAGCGTGCCGCGCACCAGGTCGACCCAGAAGTTGCCGAGTTCACCGGTGTGGCGGCGGGCGAAGCCACGCACCAGCGCCACCGCCACCGCCATGCCGACGGCCGCGGAGACGAAGTTCTGCACCGCCAGACCGGCCATCTGCACCAGGTGACCCTGGGTCGACTCACCGGAGTAGTTCTGCCAGTTCGTGTTGGTGACGAAGCTGACCGCGGTGTTCCATGCCAGCGCAGGGGTCATCTCGGTGCCGGGGTTGTTCAGGCGCAGCGGCAGCGCGCCCTGCACCAGCTGGAAGAAGAAGAGGAACAGGATCCCGACCGCCGAGAACGCCAGCACACTGCGGGCGTAGACCGGCCAGGTCTGCTCGACCTCGGGTTTCGCGCCGATGGCGCGGTAGATCAGCCGCTCGGCGCGGGAGTGCTTGTCGCTGCTGTAGACCCGGTACATGTAGTCGCCGAGCGGCACATGCACCAGGGCCAGCGTGATGACCAGGGCCGCCACGAAGACGATCCCCGCTGTTGTCGTGGTCACCTAGAACCTCTCGGGGAAGAGCAGCGCCGCGACCATGTACACGGCGACGAGGACGGCCAGAACCAGACCGACAAGGTTCGCGATCACAGCTTCTCCACTCCCCGCTGGATCACGCCCAGCAGCGCGAAGATCGCCACGGTGAGCACCGTGAACACCACGACAGACATTTCCGACCTCCTTGCGCTCCGAGGTGAAGCGCCTAGGTGAGTGAAACGCCGGATCAGGGCTCGGCGTGGTTTCCTTACGACTCCTTAGCGCCGGGCGGCACGGCCTTTGCGGAATGTTGACGCTATGCCCGGTGGCGGGTGTGAGGATGCCGTCAAGGCAGGCCGGATAGCCGTCAACACTCCGTAAAGATCGGGATCAGGCGATATTCGCGCGGATACAAAGGTGTGCACCGGCGGGCGCCGCCGGTCCCTTGCTCATGGAAAGTGAGATCGCGGTGTCTGTGGTGACCCTGGCGGTGATTTTCGGTTTCGTCGCAACGCTGCTGCTGATCCGGGTGCTCGGCCGGATCGACACTTCACACGCGCCGATGGTGACCGTCGGTGTGTTGCCGGTGCGCCCGCAGGCTCCGGAGCGTCTACACGCGATGATGGAACGGTGAAACGCGGACTGCTGCGCATCTACCTCGGTGCGGCGCCGGGTGTCGGCAAGACCTACGCGATGCTCGGCGAAGCGCATCGGCGGCTGGAACGCGGTCGCGATGTGGTCGCCGCCGTCGTGGAGACGCACGGCAGGAAGAAGACCGCCGAACTGCTCGACGGCATCGAGCGGATTCCGACGAAACTGATCGAGTACCGGGGGACCGAGCTGCCCGAGCTCGACGTCGACGCCGTGCTGGCCCGCAAGCCCGCGGTGGTGCTCGTCGACGAGCTGGCGCACACCAACGCGCCGGGCAGCGTGCATGAGAAGCGCTGGCAGGACGTCGAGCAGTTGCTCGACGCGGGCATCGACGTCATCTCGACGGTCAATGTGCAGCACCTCGAGAGCCTCAACGACGTGGTCCAGCAGATCACCGGCATCGAGCAGCGCGAGACCGTGCCCGACGCCGTCGTGCGCGCCGCCGACCAGGTGGAGCTCGTCGACCTCACGCCGGAGGCGTTGCGGCGCAGGCTCTCCCACGGCAACGTCTACGCCGCCGACAAGGTCGACGCGGCGCTGCGCAACTACTTCCGCCCCGGCAACCTGACCGCGCTGCGTGAACTCGCGCTGCTGTGGCTGGCCGACCAGGTCGACGCCGCGCTCGCCAGATACCGGGCCGACCACAAGATCACCGAGCTGTGGGAGGCCCGCGAGCGGGTGGTCGTCGCGGTGACCGGCGGCCCGGAATCGGAGACGGTCGTGCGCCGGGCCGGGCGGATCGCGTCGAAGTCCAGCGCCGATCTGGTCGTGGTGCACGTCGTGCGCGGCGACGGGCTGGCCGGGGTGTCGACCGAGCGGATGGCCAAGCTGCGCGAACTCGCCGCCGGTCTCGACGCGTCGCTGCACACCGTCACCGGCGACGACGTGCCCACCGCGCTGCTCGAGTTCGCGCGGGAAGTCAACGCCACCCAGCTGGTGCTCGGCACCTCGCGGCGATCGCGATGGGCCAGGATGCTCGACGAGGGCATCGGGTCCACCGTGGTGCAGCGGTCCGGGAAGATCGACGTGCACATGGTGACCCACGAGGAAGCCAACCGGGGCGTGCGCAGGCATTGGCTGCGGCCGCGCCGCCCGGTCACCGCGTGGCTGGCCGCGATCGTCGTTCCGGTGCTGGTGAGCGTGATCTGCGGGGTGCTCCTCGACGGCTGGCTGAAACTGGGCGGACTCAGCGCGATGTTCTTCGTCGGCGTCGTCGCGGTGGCGCTGTTCGGTGGCGTGGTGCCCGCCGGGCTGTCGGCGCTGCTGTCGGGGTTGCTGCTGAACTGGTACTTCACCGAGCCGCGCTACAGCTTCACCATCGCCGAGCCGGACAACTTCGTCACCGTGGTCGTGCTGCTCATCGTCGCGGTGGCTGTCGCCGCGCTGGTCGACGTGGCGGCCAAGCGGACCGTGCAGGCGCGCAAAGCCTCTCGCGAAGCGGAGCTGCTGACCATGTTCGCCGGTTCGGTGCTGCACGGCGCCGACCTGTCGAAGCTGCTCGAGCAGGTTCGCGAGACCTACGGGCAGCGCGCGGTGAGTGTGCAGTGCGGCGATCAGATCGTGGCCGCGGTGGGGCCGGAGCCGCCGCTGCGGCCGTCGGCGGCCGAGACCGTCATCGAGGCGGGTGACGCGCAGAGCCACCTGCTGCTGGCGGGCCGGTCGATCGACTCCACCGATCGGCCGGTGCTCACCGCGGTCGCCAATCAGGCGGTCGGGCTGGTCCGGCAGGCGAGGCTGGCCGAGGAGGCCAGCGCTGCGGCGGCGCTGCTGGAAGCCGACCGGCTGCGCCGGGCGCTGCTCTCGGCGGTCAGCCATGACCTGCGCACCCCGCTGGCCGGGGCGAAAGCGGCCGTGTCCAGCCTGCGCAGCGACGACATCGAGTTCTCGGCGGAGGACACCGGTGAGCTGCTGGAAGCGATCGAGGAGTCGGTCGACCAGCTGACGGCGCTGGTGGGCAATCTGCTGGACTCCTCGCGCCTGGCCGTCGGCGTCGTCACGCCGCAGCCGCGGCAGGTCTATATGGATGAAGCGGTGCATCGCGCGCTGGTCAGCGTCGGTATGGGTACCCGCGGGCTGCGCAGGGCGGCGATGGACCGGGTGAAGGTCGAGGTCGGGGAGGTCTCCGTCCTCGCCGACCTCGGACTGCTCGAGCGCGTGCTCGCCAATCTGATCGACAACGCGCTGCGCCACTCCGGCCACGAGACACCGGTGCGGGTCACCGCCGAACACGACGGCGACCGCGTGTCGATCGCCGTCGTCGATGTCGGACCCGGAGTTCCGGCGGGCACCGAGGAGCAGCTGTTCGAGCCTTTCCAGCGCCTCGGCGACCGGGACAACACCACCGGCGTCGGCCTCGGCCTGTCGGTGGTACGCGGCTTCGTCGAGGCGATGGGCGGCACTGTCCACGCCGAACCGACGCCCGGCGGTGGGCTGACGATGCTCGTCGACCTGCCGTCGGGTGTACCTCCGGCGCCCGACCTCACCGCCGAACCGGACGGGACTACAGAATGAACGCGCGAACATGGGTGACTCACCGGGCGAGCCTGGCCAGCAGTCCCGGAGAGGCGGAACAGTGAAGGATCAGGCTGCTGCCGCCACCAAAGTGCTGGTGGTCGACGACGAGCCACAGATCGTGCGGGCCCTGCGGATCAATCTGTCGGTCCGTGGGTACGAGGTGATCACCGCCGGCAACGGTGCGGCCGCCTTGCGCGCCGCCGCCGAGAAGCACCCCGATGTCATCGTTCTCGATCTCGGCCTGCCCGATATGGACGGCATCGAGGTGCTCGCCGGGTTGCGTGGCTGGACCTCCGCGCCGGTGCTCGTGCTCTCGGCGCGCACCGACTCCGCCGACAAGGTCGAAGCGCTCGACGCGGGCGCCGACGACTACGTCACCAAACCGTTCGGCATGGACGAGCTGCTGGCCCGGCTGCGCGCGGCGGTCCGGCGCGGGGCGACCGATGTCGACAGCGTCGACCCGGTGGTGGTCACCGACTCGTTCACCGTCGATCTGGTCGCCAAGAAGGTCACCAAGCGGGGCGAATCCGTGCATCTGACGCCCACCGAGTGGGGGATGCTCGAGATGCTGGTGCGCAATCGCGGAAAGCTGGTGGGGCGCAAGGAACTCCTGCGTGAGGTGTGGGGTCCCGCCTATGCCACCGAGACCCACTATCTGCGGGTCTATCTCGCCCAGCTGCGGCGCAAACTCGAGGACGACCCGGCCAACCCCCGGCACCTGCTGACCGAGGCTGGCATGGGGTACCGCTTCCAGGAATGAGAGGCGGCGTGTGATTTCGTGAGGACATGGGTAACTCGTCGGGGACGCCCAGGAGTCTCGCGGCACCCGACGTACGACCGGAGCGTGAGTCCGATGACATTTGACCGGACGGCCTGAATCGCGGGGAGGCGGGCATGCCAGGATCAGGGCTATGGCTGAGCAGAACGCACCCGTGACCACCGCACCGACCGAACTGTGGGTCGAGCGCACCGGAACCAGGGCCTACACCGGGCGCAGCAATCGTGGCGCGGAGGTCCTGATCGCCTCGCAGGGCGTCGAAGGCGCGTTCACCCCCGGTGAGCTGCTCAAGATCGCCCTCGCCGCCTGCACCGGCCTCAGCTCCGACCTGCCGCTCTCGCGCCGCCTCGGCGACGACTTCGACGCCACCATCCGGGTCTCCGGCGACGCCGACCGGGAGAACGAGCTGTACCCGCAGATCGACGAGGTCGTCGAACTGGATCTGTCCGAGCTGGACGAGGCCGCGCGCGAGCGACTACTGGTCACCGTGCAGCGCGCCGTCGACAAGGTGTGCACCGTGGGCCGCACCCTCAAGGCGGGCACCAAGGTGACGTTGAACTTCGACGTCGACGCATGAGCGGGCAGGCCCGGAGGCGGCAGCGGAGCGTCACCACGCAGGGACCCCGCTCATGCACATTGGATGCAGCATGAGCGAGACGGTTCGGCTGAGCGCCTGGGTGCACGGGATGGTGCAGGGGGTGGGTTTCCGCTGGTGGACCCGCTCGCGCGCACTGGAACTCGGGCTCACCGGCTTCGCTCGCAACCACAGTGACGGCCGGGTGCACGTTGTGGCCGAAGGGCCGCGAACGGCGGGCGAGAAGCTGCTGGAGCTGCTACGGTCCGGCCATGCACCTGGCCGGGTGGACCTGGTTGTGGAAAGCTGGGAGCCCGCGCGGGGCGACATGACGGGATTCGAGGAGCGCTAGTGGTGACTTCGGGGGCTAGGGGGCGGCAGCGGTGAGCACACAGAACCCTGGTCCGCCCGATCAACCTGGTGAGCCCCCGAACGGTGGCTCCGGGCAGTCGCCGTGGCAGCCACCGGATCCCGGTGCGGGCTGGCCGCCGATGCCACAGGAGCCGCCCGCCGCGCCGGGACCCGAGTCCTCGCGGCCGGGCCGGATGGCCAGGCAGGAACCCGGCGTGACCCAGCCGCGCCCGCCGACGGTCGGCGAGGCACGGGCCCGCGACAAGGCGCGCAAGCAGGCCGAGCAGGCCCAGCGCGCGGCGGCCGAGGCCGCGGAAGCCAAGCGGCGCACCAGGAAACGCGTGATGATCGGCGGTGTCGCCATCGTCGGTGTCGCCGCGCTGGTCGGCGGTGGCTACCTGGCCTACCGGGCGGTCACGGCGCCGGACCAGGTGACCGCCTCGTGCGTGCAGATCGACCAGAACGGCAACGAAGTCGTCGTCCCGGACGACAACTGCGGCGAGGGCAAGTCCAACTTCCGCAGCGACACCAGTCACGGCGGCGGTGGCAGCCTGATCCTGCTCGGCTGGCCGCAGTACCGGTATCACTACGGCGGCACGCCTACCATCGGCAAGCCGCCGGTCGGCGGCAGTTCGGTGAAACCGCGCAACGCGACCATCACCACCAAGAGCGGCACCACGATCCAGCGCGGCGGGCTCGGCAGCAAGTCGACCGGCGGGAGCGGGTCCTAGTGCGGCGGGTGGTGCGTACGCCGCGACCGGGCTGGCAGCAGATCATCGAGAGCCAGGGCCTGGTCTACGGCGCACCCGGCCGCGACGCCAGCGGGCAGCCGCGACCGTACTGGGACGAATCGGTGCACTACGAGTTCTCGATGGACGAGATCCTCGCGCTGGAAGCCGATGTGGAACTGCTGCAGTCGATGTGCCTGCACGCGGCCGAGCACGTGGTACTCACCGAGCGCTACGCCGATTTCGGTCTGCCGGAATGGAGCTGGGGGCCGATCGCCGAATCCTGGCGCCGCAGTGACCCGTACGTGTACGGCCGCTTCGATCTGCGCTACGACGCGCGCCGTCCGGCCAAGCTGCTCGAGTACAACGCCGACACCCCGACCTCGCTGCTCGAGGCCGCGATCATCCAGTGGCACTGGTTGCAGCAGGTGTATCCCGGTGGCGACCAATGGAATTCGCTGCACGAGAAGCTGGTGGAACGCTGGACCGAGCTGCGCAAGGTGCTGCCCGGCACCGAGCTGCACTTCACCTGGTCGGGCGCCGACGCGACCGGCGAGGACAACGTGACCACCGCCTACATGCAGGAGACGGCGGCCGAGGCGGGCTTCGACACGGTCGCGCTGCCGATCGAGGAGATCGGTTACGACACCGAACTGCACCGGTTCGTCGATCTGGCCGAGGCGCCGATCGACGCGGCCTTCAAGCTGTATCCGTGGGAGTGGATCCTCGACGACGACTTCGGCAAGCGCGTGGTCGAGAGCCTGCCCGCCACGGCCTGGATCGAACCGCTGTGGACGACGCTGCTCAGCAACAAGGCGCTGCTCGCGGTCCTGTGGGAGATGTACCCCGGCCACCCGAACCTGCTGCCCGCCTACCTCGACAGCCCGCACGAGCTCACCGAATACATCCGCAAACCCAAGCTCGGCCGCGAGGGCGCCAACATGACCATCGTCGGACCCGGCATGGAGACCGCGACCGGCGGCGTCTACGGCGCCGAGGGTTTCGTCTACCAATTGCTCGACCCGCTCCCGGAATTCGACGGCATGCGCCCGGTGCTGGGCGCCTGGGTCGTCGGCGACACGGCGGCGGGCCTCGGTATCCGCGAGACGGCAGGCCTGATCACCGATGACGGTGCCGCGTTCGTCCCGCACCGCATCGTCGACTGACCCGTGACCCCCCACCCTTGTTCGAAAGGACCACGATGACCGCCCTCGCCCTGGAATCGGGTTATTGGAGTGCGCTCGGTGAAGGCGTCGGCGCCATCATCCTGTACTGCCTGATCGGCCTGGCGCTGATGCTGATCGGCTTCTTCGCCATCGACCTGACCACGCCGGGCAAGCTGCGCGACCTGGTGGTCGCCGGCAAGCCCAACGCGCTGATCGTGTCCGCGGCGGGCATGGTGAGCATGGCGTTCATCGTCGTGTTCGCCGTGCTGGCCACCGGCGGCGTCAACAAGCTCTCGGAAGGGCTGATCGCCGCGGTCGTCTACGGCCTGGTCGGCATCGTGGCGCAGGTGATCTCGGTGCGGGTGATCGAGAAGGTCACCGGCATCGACATCGGCCGCACGCTGCACGCCGACACCTACACCCCCGAGGTGCTGGTGGTCGCCGCCGCGCACTTCGCGCTCGGTCTCGTGGTGGCCTTCGCCATCCTCTGACCCGCCGCGCGCGGGTTGACATTACACAGTGGAGGGTGGAGGCTGGAGTCCAGTACTCCACTGTGGTTGGTGAACGAGAGGATGTCGGCATGGACATCACCCCCGGCACACGCGCGTCCGATGCCGAGCGCAACGCGATCGTCGCCCAGCTGGGCACCCACCTGGCCGACGGGCGTCTCGATCTGGCCGAGTACGACCAGCGCGTCGCCAAGGTCTACGCGACCACCACGCGCGACGATCTCGCCGTGGTGCTGTCCGACCTGCCGCCGCTGACGAAGCAGGCCACCGCACCCGCCGAGCGTCAACCCGGCAAGCGAATCCCGGTCTGGCAGCGCATCGAGGCGGGCAGCTGGCTCGGCGTCAGCGTGATCGTGCTGGTCATCTGGGGTCTGATCTCGCTGACCGCGGGCGAGCTCACCTATTTCTGGCCGATGTGGGTCATCGGCCCGTGGGGCGCGGTCCTGCTGTTCCGCGTGATCACCGGCTGGGAAGCGACGCCGGGCACCCAGACCCACCTGCGCCAACTGCAGAAGCAGATGAAGCACATCGACCCGCACCACCCCCACAACCTGCACTGACCCCGGTCGCGAGCACGGAACGTCGGCTCGCGACCGATCAGCTACCCCTGCTCTCGTGAAAGTTTTGCCGCGTTTTCCGCTAGTCTCTCGTGAGCACATGGGTAACTCACCGGGTACCGGCTACCTGAGCGACCCCACCACCGCCGGCCGCGTGCCTTGTCCTCCCGCGCCCAGGTCTGGCCCGAATCGCGGAGAGGCGGCACAGCGTGCATTTGAAAAGCTTGACGTTGAAGGGTTTCAAGTCCTTCGCGTCCGCGACCACGCTGCGCTTCGAACCGGGGATCACCTGCGTCGTCGGGCCGAACGGGTCCGGCAAATCGAACGTCGTCGACGCCCTCACCTGGGTCATGGGTGAGCAGGGTGCCAAGGCGTTGCGGGGTGGCAAGATGCAGGACGTCATCTTCGCCGGCACCACCGGGCGCGCGGCGCTCGGGCGCGCCGAGGTGACGCTGACGATCGACAATTCCGACGGCGCGCTGCCGATCGACTACGCCGAGGTGTCGATCACCCGGCGGATGTTCCGTGACGGCGCGGGCGAGTACGAGATCAACGGCAGCAGCTGCCGGCTGATGGATGTGCAGGAACTGCTGTCGGACTCCGGTATCGGGCGCGAAATGCACGTCATCGTCGGTCAGGGCCAGCTCTCGGCGATTCTGGAGTCCCGGCCGGAGGATCGGCGCGCGTTCGTCGAAGAGGCCGCGGGTGTGCTCAAGCATCGCAGGCGCAAGGAGAAGGCGGTCCGCAAGCTCGACGCGATGCAGGCCAACCTCGCCCGGCTCACCGACCTCACCACCGAGCTGCGCCGCCAGCTCAAGCCGCTCGGCAGGCAGGCCGAGGTGGCGCGGCGCGCGCAGACCGTGCAGGCCGACCTGCGCGACGCGCGGCTGCGGCTGGCCGCGGACGACCTGGTGACCCGCCGCCACGAGCTGGAATCCCAGCTCAGCAAGGAGGCCTACGCCCGCGAGCAGCAGATCACCGTGCAGTCCGAGCTCGACGCCGCCAATGCCGCACTCGCCCAGCAGGAGTTCCAGCTGTCGCGGCTGAGCCCCAGCGCCGAGGCGGCCGCGCAGACCTGGTTCCAGCTCTCGGCGCTGGCCGAGCGGGTCAATGCCACCATCCGCATCGCCGGCGACCGGGCCAGGCACCTGCACACCGAGGCCCCCGTCGGCACCGGCCGCGACCCCGACCAGCTCGAGGCCGAGGCCGACCGGATCGAGGCCGAGGAAGCCGAACTGCGCTACGCGGTGGAGATGGCCACCGAAACACTCGAAGCCGCCCGGGAGGCACTCGCCGATCGCGAGTACGCGGCCAAGGCCGCCGAGCAGGCGCATCTGGCGGCCGTGCGCGCCATCGCCGACCGCCGCGAAGGCCTGGCCCGGCTCTCCGGCCAGGTCGAGAACCTGCGCACCAGATCCCAATCCGTCGACGCCGAGATCGCCCGCCTGTCGGTCGCGATCGCCGATGCCCGCCACCGCGGCGAGGCCGCCCAGGTCGAATACGACTCGGTGCAGGACGAACTCGGTGAACTCGACGCGGGGGAGAAGGGGCTCGACGCCCAGCACGAACACGCCGTCGCCGCCCTGGAACTGGCCGACGAGCGCGTGCGCGAACTGCGTGAACAGGACCGCGAGGCGAGCAAACTGGTCGCCCGGCTCGGCGCCCGCATCGAAGCGCTCGGGATGAACCTGGCCCGCAAGGACGGCGCGGCCTGGCTGCTCGAACACGGCGTCTCCGGACTCGGTGACCGGCTGTCGGCGCAGTTGCGCGTCGACGGCGGTTTCGAGGCCGCGGTCGCCGCGCTGCTCGGCCCGCTGGCCGACGCGATCACCGCCGACACCTCCACCGCCGCCGGCGCGGCCGTGCGCGAACTGCGTTCCGGCGACGGCGGCCGGGTCGCCTTCGTCTTCGCCACCGCCGGGCTGGTCCCCGCCGAGCGGGGCACCCTGCCCGCGGGCGCGCGCTGGCTCGCCGAGGTCATCGACGGCGCCGAGCCGGTGCGTCCTGCCCTCGCCGCGCTCACCGCGGGCGTGGTGGTCGTCGACGATCTGGCCGCCGCCACCGAGCTCGTCACGCTGCGTCCCGAACTGCGCGTGGTCACCCGCGACGGCGATCTGGCCGGTTCGGGCTGGATCGTCGGCGGTTCGGAGCGGATGCCGAGTCAGCTCGAGGTGCAGGCCGAGATCGACTCCGCCACAGCCGAATTGGCGTCGGCCCAGCGCAGGGCCGAAGAACTGGAAGCGGCGCTGGCCGGTGCGCTGGCCGAGCAGACCGACCGCAAGGACGCCGCCGACCACGCGCTGATGGCGCTGCACGAATCCGATCAGGCGCTGCTGGCCATCTACGACCGGCTCGCGCGCGTCGGCCAGACCGCCCGCGCGGCGCAGACCGCGGGCGAGCGGCACGCCGCCCAGCGCGCCGAGGCCGAATCCGCGCGGGAGAAGTCCCTGGCCTCCCTGGCCGAACTCGAGGACCGGCTGCGGCACGCCGAGATGGAACACGACGGCGACGACGACAGCTACGGCGCCGCGGGCACCGAGACCGCGGGCCGCGAACGCGAGGAAGCCGCCGCCGCGCTCGCCGAGGCACGCACCATGGAGGTCGAGGCCCGCCTTGCCGTGCGCACCGCCGAGGAACGCGCGGAATCGGTGCGCGGCAAAGCGGATTCGCTGCGCCGGGCCGCCCGCGCCGAACGCGAGGCAAGGGCCCGCGCCGAACGCGCGCAGGCCGCCCGCCGCCAGGCCGCCGCCGTCGCCGCCGCGGTCGCCGAATCGGGCGCCAAGATCGCGCACGAGCTCGAGCAGGTCGTGGCCGCCGCCGCGGCGCGCCGGGACGAGCTGGTCCGGCGGCGCGGGGAATGCGCCGCCGCGCTGGAGCAGGTGAAGGAACGGGCACGGGCGCTGACCACCCAGCTGGCCCAGCTCACCGACGCGGTGCACCGCGACGAGGTCGCCAAAGCCCAGGCGGCCCTGCGCATCGAACAGCTCGAGACCACCATCTCCGAACAGTTCGGCATCGCCCTGGCCGATCTCGTCGCCGAGTACGGACCCGATGTCCCGCTGCCGCCCTCGGCGCTGGAACTGCAGGAGTACGAGGACGCCAAGGAACGCGGCGAGCAGGTCAGCGCGCCGCAGCCGATGCCCTACGACCGGGCGTCCCAGGAGCGCCGCGCCAAACGCGCCGAGAGGGACCTCACCACGCTCGGCAAGGTGAATCCCCTCGCGCTGGAAGAGTTCGCGGCGCTCGAGGAACGCTACAACTTCCTCGCCACCCAGCTCGAGGACGTCAAGAACGCGCGCAAGGATCTGCTCGATGTGGTCGCCGAGGTCGACGCCCGCATCCTGCAGGTGTTCACCGAGGCCTACGCCGATGTGGAGCGCGAATTCGTCGGCGTCTTCGCCAAGCTGTTCCCCGGTGGTGAGGGCAGGCTGGTGCTCACCGACCCCTCCGACATGCTCACCACCGGTATCGAGGTGGAGGCCAGGCCGCCGGGCAAGAAAGTCAAGCGGCTGTCTTTGCTTTCCGGTGGCGAGAAGTCGCTGACCGCGGTCGCGTTGCTGGTCAGCATCTTCCGGGCCAGGCCGTCGCCGTTCTATGTGATGGACGAGGTCGAGGCGGCGCTGGACGACACCAACCTGCGCAGGCTCATCGGGCTGTTCGAGCAGCTGCGGGAGAAGAGCCAGCTGATCGTCATCACCCACCAGAAGCCGACCATGGAGATCGCCGACGCGCTCTACGGCGTGAGCATGCGCGGCGACGGCATCACCCAGGTGATCTCGCAGCGGTTGAACCGGGCCGAGGTGGCCGATACCGATCCGGTGGGCGCGCCCGCATAGCAGTCCCACTGTGCGGGATTGTGAAACTGCGATACGTTTCATTGGCCCGGTCCGCTGTTAGCGTGCGATAGATGAAACGTGTTACTGCATCGCTCGTCGTCGCGGCCGCTCTGCTCGCTCCGCTGCCCGCCGCGGGCGCCGATACCGGGTCGTCGTCCCTGTCCGGCGGCGGCTCGTCCTCGCTGTCGGGCAACAAGTCCGAGCTGCCGCCCTACACGCAGTGGATCGGCGAGATCACCCCGGTCGTGGCCGAGGCGAAGACCTATCTCGCGGGCAGGCTGCCCGGCGCGACCCGGCCCGCGATCGTGTTCGACATCGACAACACGACGCTGGAGACCTCCTACAACACCGGCCTGATCATCCCGGCGATCCAGCCGGTGCTCGCCCTGGCGACCTGGGCGAAACAGAACGGCGCCGCGATCATCTTCGTCACCGGCAGGCCCGCCCTGGTCAACGCCTACTCACAGGCGAACCTGACCTCGGTCGGGTACCCGGTGGACGCGCTGTACGGCAGCGCGCCGACCACGCTGTCGGCGGGCAATGCCGGTCTGGCCGAGTACAAGACCGCGAGCCGGGCCGATATCGAGAGCAAGGGCTACACGATCGTCGCCAATATCGGCAACAGCCCGACGGACCTGTCCGGGGGGCACGCCGAGCGCACCTTCAAGTTCCCGGACTACAACGGCGCACTGAACTGAGCCGCGCGGTGCGGCCCACCGGCGTCGGGTAGACCAGGATCTACGCGGTGCCGGGGGCGCATCGACCCCGGCACCGCGCGGGTGCGGGAGGTCCCCCGCGTTGCCGCTGGGCATCGACTCGGCATCGCGCGCGTGCAGGACGACCCGGCGCTGCCGCTGGGCATCGACTCGGCACCGCGCGCGTGCAGGAAGACGATGCGCGCGCTGCCGCTGAGCACCAGATCGTCACTCAGGGTGTCTGCGGTGCTCGGCCGGAGCCGAGCCACCGGGTGTGGTCGCCACGAGGGCCGCCGCGATCCCGATGGCGAGCGCCGCGATCGTGGCGGTCGCGGTCCAGCCGAACCACGCGACCGCGGCTGCCCCGAAGGCGGTGCCGAGGCTGCCGCCCACGAAGTACACCAGCATGTAGACGCTGTTGAAGCGAGCGGGCGACGCCGCGTCGATGGCGAGTACGGTGCTTTGATTCGCGACCTGGGCGGCGAAGAGACCGGCGTCGAACAGCACGAGGCAGGCCAGCGTCCCCACGGTGCTGGTGAGCGTGCCGCCGGCGACGATCGCGGCGGACCCGGCCAGGGCGAGGCCGATCAGGATGACCCGCCGCGGTCCGACCCGATCGGTCCACGCGCCCGCGATCCGCGTCGCCGCGATGCCGGAGAGCCCGGCCAGGGCGTACAGGCCGATCCGTTCCGCCGAGTACGACAACGGTGGCTCGGCGAGCGCGACCGCGAGTCCGCTCCACACCGCGCAGAACGCGAAGAACCACAGCGCGCCGCGGATCGCCGCGATCCGCAGCGTGGCGTGGCGCGTCACCAGGCCAGGGAGGGAGCGCAGCGTCGCGAGATAGCCGCGGTCGGTGGTACCCCGGTCGGCAGGCAGCACGGCCAGGCAACCGAGCGCGACGCACGCGCAGGCCCCGGCGACCACGAGTTGCATTCCGCGCCAGCCGATCTCGTCGGTGAGCCACCCGCCGACGATGCGCCCGGCCAGGATCCCGGCCGAGATCCCCGCGGTGACGATGCCGAGGATCGTCGCGCGCCGCCGCGGTGGCGCGAGCCTGCCCGCCACCGAACTGAGACCGGCGCCCACCGCCGAACACGCGCCGACGACCCCGATCACCAGCCCCAGCTGCCACGCGCTGCCGACCGCCGCGCACGCCGCCGACGCCACCGACAGCACCCCGAATTGGATCGCGAACAGCCGCGCTGGCGAGTAGCGGTCGGCCAGCGGAACGAGGAGACCGAGCCCGACCAGGTACCCGACCGGCCCGCAGGCCAGCGCGAATCCGACGGCGGCGATCGACGCGCCGACGGAGTCCGCGACCGCCGCGATCGCGGGCTGCAGCGGGTAGATGGCCGCGGTCCCCAGGGCCGCTGCCAGCGACATGAACAGCACGACGGAGCCACGCAGCGCCGTTCCGGTGGGCATCGTGGCGACAGATTCAGCATTCACACCGACCGACGGTAAGAAGCAGGCGCACCGGTCGCTGGCGGGATCCCGACACCACCGTCGCTGCCCGCCGACCGGGTCGTGCGGTGCGGCGGAAGGCGCGGCGGATCGCCCCGCGGGCCCGCCCGGCGTACCGGGATCGCCCGGCGTACCGGGATCGCCCGGCGGGCCCGCCTGGCCCAGAGGGCCGGCCCGGCACAGAGGGGAGGCCCGGCGGGTTCACCCGGCCCCGCGGCGCGACACGCTCGGAGGGCGGATCGGAGGTCAGGCAGCCGGTGCCGACTCGTCGAGGCGAGTCAGGATCTTCTCGGCGCCGCCGCGGGTCAGCCACTCGGGCAGGCTCGTGAGCTGGGGATACAGCTGTCGCAGGGCGGGCAGGTCGGCGTGCCAGCCGCCGGTCTCGCGGATCAGGCGCCAGGTGTTGCCGAGCTGCGGACCGATCGCTTCGGCTTCGGCTTCGGTGACTTCGCGGTAGTGGATCGGGCGGCCGGTGGCCGCGCTGATGGCGGCTGCGGCGTCGACGGGGGTGATCGCGTCGCTCGCCAGTTCCAGGGCGCGGCCGTGCCAGCCGTCGGGGTCGGCGAAGGCGAGGGCGGCGAACGCGCCGATGTCGTCGAGGGCGATCATCTGCAGTGGCCGGTCGGCCGGGAACAGGTGCGGGTGCTCGCCGCCGGCGCGGACCCCGTCGACGGGGGAGCCCTGCAGCAGGTAGTTCTCCATGAAGCGCACCGGGCGCAGCAGTGTGTAGCGCAGGCTCGAGGCGGCGATCGCGTCCTCGATCTGCCGCTTGCCCTCCTGACCCCACGAGTCGGCCGCGCCCATGGTGGCGATGCCGGAGAAGACGATCTGCTCGACGCCTGCCGCGCGGGCCGCGTCGACCATCGCGATGCCACGCTGGGCCTCCAGACCTGCTGTCCAGCCGCTTGGTCCGTAATCGGCTGGGGGAATGAGGAATACGGCACGCGCGCCGGTCGCCGCCGCACGGAGCGAGGCAGGGTCGTCGAAATCGCCTGTCGCCAGTTCGGCGCCCGCGTCGGCCAGGGCGCGGGCCGACGGAGCGGCGGGGTCGCGGACGAGGGCGCGTACCGGGTGACCGTCGGCGAGCAGCGTCCTGGCGGTGACGCCGCCCTGCTTACCGGTCGCGCCGGTGATCAGAACGGGATGTGCTGATGACATTGCGGATGAGCTCCGTTTCGTTCCCTACAATCGGGTCGGGCGACCCGTATTCCGGACGGTACGGGCGGTTCGACCCGGTTGGCCAGGTGTGGTGCAGGGAAGGCGTAACGAAATGACCGTCGACAACGGCGTCGAACCCGCGATCAGAGCGGATGCCAGGCGCAACCGGGCCCTCGTCCTCGCCGCGGCCCAGCGTGCGCTGGCCGAGCGGGGAACCACCGTCTCACTGGCCGAGGTCGCCCGCCGCGCCGGTGTCGGCGCGGGCACCGTCCACCGGCATTTCCCCACGAAAACCGATCTTTTGGAAGCGGTGATGCAACAGCGGGTCGACAGCCTGGCAGCGCTGGCCGCCGACCACCTCGCCGACCCCGACCCCGGTGCGGCCTTCTTCGCCCTGTGCACCCACGTCATCGTCACGACGCCCGGCAACAAAGACCTCTGCGACCTGGTGCAATCCGACGACGGCTGGCCGCGCGCCCTCCTGCGCGGGGCGGGTAACCGCTTCCACCGCGCCCTCGGCGCACTGCTCGCCGCCGCCCAACGTCAGGGCGCGGTCCGCCCCGATGTCGGCATCACCGATGTTCTCGACATCTTCACGGGATGTGTTGCGATCCAACGACATCGGCGCGCCGAAGACCCCATGGCGCCCGCGGTCGTGCTCATCCTCGATGCCTTGCGAACCCGTCCGTCACCCGTAACGGAACCCGCGAAAGCCGACCGTGACGAAACCCGTCGCCGTGACGAAACTCCGCCACCGCGCTGCCCCGTCTGCGCCGGACCCGTTCACCGGTCCACCACCGGCAGACCCGCCCGCTACTGCTCCCCGGCCTGCCGCCAAAAGGCCCACCGCAGGCGCCGCCCTTAGCTACAACAGGTCGCTGACGTCGTCCGGGACATCTACGGCGTACTTGCGCAGGATGTCCATGGAGATGACCTCCAGGGCGTTCTCGTGTGTCGCGGCCAGCACCACCGGTGCGGCGACCCCGTCCTCGTGCGCGTGCAACCAGCGCACCGCCACCACGCACCAGCGGTCGCCCGGCTGCAGGCCGGGGAAGTTGTTCTCCGGCCGCGGAGTGCTGAGGTCGTTGCCGATGGAAGCCTGATGCTCCAGGAATTCCGCCGTCACGACGGTGCACACGGTGTGGCTGCCGAGATCCTCCGGACCGGTGCTGCAGCAGCCGTCCCGGTAGAAGCCCGTGAGAGGATCGGTGCCGCACTCTTCCAGCGGCCCCCCAAGCACGTTTCGATCGGTCACGCCGCCGATCCTATGGGGCGAGCGCCAGAAGTTCCGCAGGACAACGAATCTGTAGTGTTTCCCCGGCGCGCCGACGGGCCCTTTCCGCAGCTACCGACCCGCCGCGCCGACGCCGCCGACGTGGGACGATCGGCCGCCCGAATAGACTCGGCCGGGTGAGTTCGCAAGCGTGGATCCTGATCGCCGCGATCGCCGCCGTGCTGTTGGTGGCGCTCGTCGCGGGTTTCGTCCTGTACAAGCGGCGCCAGATCTCCCTGGCGCCGCCCGAGCCGGACAAGGAGTTGACGGACAAGTCCGGTGGCTACACCGCGTCCGGGGGATTCAACTTCAAACAGGGCGGGGCGGCCACGCTGCCGCGCCCCGAACCGGCGCCGGAGCGGACCGACACCGAGGGACAGCCGCACGTCGGTGACGATGCCGCCGTCCCGCGCGACGCGCCGCGACGCAGTATCACCGATGTCCCGCTGCCCGAGACCGACGTGCAGGTCACCGAGGACGTGGTGGTCCCCGACGACCTCAGCACCCTCGACACCCCGCCGGTCACCACCGCCCCGCCCACCGAGATCACACCCGCCGAGGCCGCCCCGGTCGAGACGGCACCGGCCGAGACCGCTCCCGCCGCGGAACCGGCACCCACCGAGGCGCCCGCCGAGACCGCGCCCGCCGAGGTCGACGCCGTCGCCGCCGCCATCGAAGAGATCGACCCCACCTCGGGCCGACTGGTCCGCCTGCGTGGCCGCCTGTCCCGCTCGCAGAACGCCGTCGGCAAGAGCCTGCTCGGTCTGCTCGGCGGCGGCGACCTCGACGAGGACTCGTGGGAGGAGATCGAGGACACCCTGGTCCTGGCCGATATCGGCACCGCGAGCACCGCGAAGATCGTCGAACGCCTGCGCGAGGAGATGGCAACGCGCAGCGTGCGCACCCCCGAACAGGCCCGCGCCACCCTGCGTGACGTGCTGATCGAGGCGCTGCGCCCCGAGCTGGACCGGTCCATCCACGCGCTGCCGCACGCCGATCACCCGGCGATCCTGCTGGTCGTCGGCGTGAACGGCACCGGCAAGACCACCACCACCGGCAAGCTGGCCCGCGTGCTCGTCGCCGACGGCCGCCGGGTGCTGCTCGGCGCCGCCGACACCTTCCGCGCCGCCGCCGCCGATCAGCTGCAGACCTGGGGCGAACGGGTCGGTGCGGAGACCGTGCGCGGTAAGGAGGCCGCCGACCCGGCCGCCGTCGCGTTCGACGCGGTCACCGCCGGTATCGAGCGCGGCGTCGACGCCGTCCTCGTCGACACCGCGGGCCGCCTGCACACCAAGACCGGCCTGATGGACGAGCTGGGCAAGGTCAAGCGGGTCGTCGAGAAGAAGGCAGAGGTCGACGAGGTCCTGCTCGTCCTCGACTCCACCGTCGGCCAGAACGGGCTGATGCAGGCCAGGGTGTTCGCCGACGTCGTCGACATCACCGGCGTCGTGCTGACCAAGCTGGACGGCACCGCCAAGGGTGGCATCGTGTTCCAGGTGCAGCACGAGCTCGGTGTTCCGGTGAAACTCGTCGGTCTGGGTGAGGGCGCCGACGATCTGGCGCCGTTCGAGCCCGGCGCCTTCGTCGACGCCCTGCTCGGCACTACTTCCTAGCGTCACCCGCTGCCCGCCCGATCCCAGCGATCGGGCGGGCGGTGCTGTTTCCAGGGGAAACGCCGCCTCAGCCTCCCGCCGCGAACCCCGGGTGAACCGCACACTCATACCGGCCTCACCGTGAGCTCACTGGTGGTCGACAACCGCACGAAACGTGGAAGCAACACAACAGCGCAATCCGTTCACTCAGGTGAAACACCACTGCTCAACGGATGAAACACCGAGTGGCGACCCTCTGTACAGGTCCTTTTGCCGTCATCGGCAGGGCCCGAGATGAGGAGGAACACAAGGTGGCATTTCCCGTAATCGGCGCACCCGACGCCGGTGACACCGCATGGTTGCTGACCGCATCAGCACTCGTGCTGCTGATGACGCCGGGCTTGGCGTTTTTCTACGGCGGTATGGTCCGTGGCAAGAACGTCCTGAACATGATCATGATGAGCATCTCGGCGATGGGCCTGGTCACCATCCTGTGGTGTCTCTACGGCTTCTCGGTGGCATTCGGCGAGGACAAGGGCAACTTCCTCGGTGATCCGCTGCAGTACTTCGGCCTGAAGGGTGTGTTCGGCGGTCAGTACCTGGCCACCACCGACCCGGAGGCGCCGGCGGGCATCCCGCTCGCGGGCACCATCCCGCTGTCGGTGTTCGTCGCCTTCCAGCTCATGTTCGCGATCATCACCGTCGCACTCATCTCGGGCGCGGTCGCCGACCGCCTGAAGTTCGGTTCGTGGCTCCTGTTTGCCGGAATTTGGGTCACCGTCGTCTACTTCCCCGTCGCGCACTGGGTCTTCGCCTTCGACGGCGTCACCTCCGAGAACGGTGGCTGGATCGCCTCCGGTATCAAGGCGATCGACTTCGCGGGCGGTACCGCGGTCCACATCAACGCCGGTGTCGCGGGCTTGGTCCTCGCGGTGGTCCTCGGCAAGCGCAAGGGCTGGCCGAAGACGCCGTTCCGTCCGCACAACCTGCCGTTCGTGATGCTCGGCGCCGGTCTGCTGTGGTTCGGCTGGTACGGCTTCAACGCGGGTTCGGCGGTCGGCGCCAACGGCATCGCCGGTGCCACCTTCCTCACCACCACCATCGCCACCGCGGCCGCCATGCTCGCCTGGCTGCTCGTGGAGCGTCTGCGTGACGGTCACCCGACCTCCCTCGGCGCCGCCTCGGGCATCGTCGCCGGTCTGGTCGCCATCACCCCGGCGTGTTCGTCGGTGAACGTGGTCGGCGCGCTTGCCATCGGCATCGTCTCCGGCGCGCTGTGCGCCCTGGCCGTCGGCCTGAAGTTCCGCTTCGGTTTCGACGACTCGCTCGACGTCGTCGGCGTCCACCTCGTCGGTGGTCTGGTCGGCACCCTGATGGTCGGCCTTGTCGCCACGGCCGAAGCTCCCGCGGCTGTCGATGGTCTGTTCTACGGTGGTGGAGTCGAGCAGTTGAAGCTGCAGGCTGTCGGTGCCTTCGCCGTCCTGGCCTACTCGCTCGTCGTGACGGCCGTCATCGCCTACGCGATCAAGTTCACCATCGGCCTGCGCGCGAGCGAAGAAGCCGAGTCGGCGGGTCTGGACGAGTCCGAGCACGCGGAAACCGCATACGATTTCACTGCTGTGGGTGGCACGGCACGCTCGCTCGTCAAGGAGGCATGACGAACATGAAACTGGTTACGGCAATCGTCAAACCGTTCACGCTCGAAGATGTGAAAACCGGGCTGGAACAGGCAGGCGTGCTCGGCATGACCGTCAGCGAGGTCCAGGGTTACGGCCGCCAGAAGGGCCACACCGAGGTCTACCGCGGTGCGGAGTACTCGGTGGACTTCGTTCCGAAGGTCCGCGTCGAGGTCGTCGTCGACGATGCGTCGGTCGAGAAGGTCGTCGAGGTGATCGTCGAGGCCTCGCGCACCGGAAAGATCGGTGACGGCAAGGTGTGGGTGACCCCGGTGGACACCATCATCCGCGTCCGCACCGGCGAACGCGGAAGCGACGCACTGTAATTCGGTAGCAACGCACGGATATCGATCGAGCGGCGGCCCCGCTCCCACCGGCACGACCGGTCGGGGCGGGGCCGCCCGCATGAATGGCGGTGGGACTGTGGCACAACAGAACGGCGGTATTCAGCACAACGGGGCGGCCGACCTGGTCAAGGCCAGGGCGCAGCTGCTCGAGGGGGCGGGGACCCGCAATCCGCGCCTCGATCCGGAATCCCTGCGTGCGGCGCTGGTCGACCTGTTCGAACTCTGGCTGACCAGCAAGGGCAACGAGCTGGGGATCACCGCCGACAGCGGCCTGGCCGTCGTCGCGGTGGGCGGCCTCGGGCGCAGGGAGATGCTGCCGTACTCCGACCTGGATCTGGTACTGCTGCACGACGATGTCGACCCCGCCGTGGTGTCGGAGATCGCCGACCAGCTCTGGTACCCGCTGTGGGACGCCCACATCAAGCTCGATCACAGCGTGCGCACGGTGCCGCAGGCTCTGCGGGTGGCCGCCGACGACCTGATCGCCGGGCTCGGCCTGCTCGAGGCCCGGCACATCGTCGGCGACGAGGACCTGTCCAACCTGCTCATCGGCGGGGTGCGACGGGAATGGCGGACCGGCATCAGGTCGCGTTTCGACGACCTGATCGCCCAGACCAACGCCCGCTGGCAGCGCAGCGGCGAGATCGCCCACCGCGCCGAACCCGACCTGAAGAACGGCCGCGGCGGTCTGCGCGACATCCAGCTGCTCGACGCGCTCGCCATCGCCCAGCTGACCGACGCCATGCCCGGTCTGGGCCCCGAGGTGCCGGGCGGCGGCCTGAAGCAGGCGCACCGCAGGCTCCTGGACGTGCGCACCGAACTGCACCGGGTCGCCGGTCGCGCCCGCGACCAGCTGCGCGCCCAGGACGCTGACGAGATCGGCGCGGCGCTGCGCATCGGCGACCGGTTCGATCTGGCCCGCACGCTGACCGATTCGGCCCGCACGGTGAGTTATTCGACCGATGTCGGCCTGCGCACCGCGGCCAACGCGCTGCCGCGCCGCGGTCTGGCCCGGCTGCGCCGGATGCCGGTGCGCCGACCACTCGATGAGGGGGTGGTCGAGCACGCCGGCGAGGTGGTGCTGGCCAGGGACGCGCGGCCACAGCGCGATCCCGGCCTGATCCTGCGGGTCGCCGCGGCCTCGGCGCAGACCGGGCTGCCGATGTCGGCGACCACGCTCAACCGCCTGTCCGAGGAGTCGCCCGAACTGCGCGAGCCGTGGCCCAAGGACGCGCTCAACGATCTGCTCGTGCTGCTCGGCGCGGGCCGCGGCAGCATCGACGCGGTCGAGGCCCTCGATCGAACCGGGCTGTGGGGCAGGCTGTTTCCCGAGTGGGGCGCGGTGCGCGACCTACCACCCCGCGATGCGCTGCACACCTGGACCGTCGACCGGCACCTGATGGAGACCGTCGCCTACGCCGGTGCGCTGAGCACCAGGGTCGCCCGGCCCGACCTGCTCACCCTCGGCGCGCTGCTGCACGACATCGGCAAGGGCAGGGCGGGCGATCACAGCGTGGTCGGCGCCGAACTCGCCACCCACATCGGGCGCAGGCTCGGCCTGTGGCCCTCGGACGTCCGCACCCTCAGCGCCATCGTGCGCCACCATCTGCTGCTGCCCGACACCGCGACCCGGCGCGATCTGGCCGACCCGGAGACGGTGCGTCAGGTCGCCGACGCGCTCGACGGTGATGTCGGTCTGCTCGAACTGCTGCACACGCTGGCCGAGGCCGACTCGATGGCCACCGGCCCCGGCGTCTGGGGCGACTGGAAGGCCTCGCTGATCGGCGACCTGGTCCGCCGCTGCAAACTGGTCATGGCGGGGGAGCCGCTGCCGCAACCGGAGCCGATCGGCCCCGTCCTGCTGGACAAAGCCGCGGCCGGTGGCGTGCACGTCACCCTCGCGCCGGGCGAGGGCAAGCACACCTACGTGGTGACGGTCATCGCCCCCGACGAGCCCGGCCTGCTCTCCGACGCGGCGGGCGTGCTCGCCCTGCATTCCCTGCGTGTCCTCTCGGCCGCGCTCGGCGCGGCGGGGGACTCGGCGATCAACACCTTCGTGGTGACCCCGAAGTTCGGTGACCCGCCCGACGCGGGCCTGCTGCGGCAGGAGCTGATCCGCGCGATCTCCGGCGCGCTGAATCTGCCCGCAGTGCTGGCCAAACGCGAGGCCGAGGCCGTCGGCGCCGGGCCCGGCCGCTACGCGCGGGCCGTGCCGCGGCTGATCTGGTCGACGACCGGCACGCCCGGTCAGCCCATCCTCGAGCTGCGTGCCGAGGACCGGGTCGGCCTGCTCAGCAGGCTGGCGGGCGCCTTCGCCGGGGCGGGGGCGAACGTGCGGTGGGCCAAGGTGGTCACGATGGGTTCGGCCGTGGTCGACGCGTTCTGCCTCGATCTCGGCGACGCCGACAGCCCGCAGCTACGAGACCGCATCGAAAAGGCTGTCCTGGACGTGGTTCCGCATCCGGCGCCCGCCCCGCCGTCGGCGGAGGATGTCACCGACTGAGATCATCAGGACACGGTTTACTCACCGATTGCTATCAGGTTGCCCCGCAAACCGTGATCGCTGCCCGATCGGTCGAGAATGGACCTATAGCATTCGAGAGGTCTGGCTGTCACTCGTACGAGGGGAGCAGATCTGTGGCTATCGAAGTCGTTTCCGCATCGATGATGACCAGCGACGCGACCGCGCACATCGCGCGCTGCGTCGGTGGTGACCTGTGGGTGGTTTCGTGGCTGCCCGGGCGCACACTCACCGGATCCCAAGCCCTGGCCGCGATGACCATCGCGTCGACCACCGCACGGCACATCGACAGCCCCGATGCCGAATGGCAGCGCATCGAGGCACTCGCTCGCGAACTCGGCCTCACCGGCAGGGAAGCGGTGTACCTCGTGAACATCGAGAATCACGAGTTGTGCCGCACCACGCCACCGCACGTGCGCCACCGGGAATAACACCCATTACCCTGGGAGGGCAATAGACGTCCCTTTCAGATCAGGAGCGCGATCGGTGTTCGAATCCCTGTCCGACCGGCTTACCGGTGCACTGCAGGATCTGCGCGGTAAGGGGCGTCTGTCACCGGCCGACATCGACGCCACCGCGCGCGAGATCCGCCTCGCCCTGCTCGAAGCCGACGTCGCGCTGCCCGTGGTGCGCGGCTTCATCGCCAACGTCAAGGAGCGCGCCAAGGGCGCGGAGGTCTCCGCGGCGCTCAATCCGGCGCAGCAGGTCGTCAAGATCGTCAACGAGGAGCTCGTCGGCATCCTCGGTGGCGAGACGCGCAGGCTCAATCTCGCCAAGAACCCGCCGACGGTCATCATGCTGGCCGGTCTGCAGGGTGCGGGTAAGACCACCCTGGCGGGCAAGCTCGCCAAATGGCTGAAGGGCCAGGGGCATCAGCCGATCCTGGTCGCCTGTGACCTGCAGCGCCCCGGCGCGGTCACCCAGCTGCAGGTCGTCGGTGAGCGCGCCGGTGTGCCCGTGTTCGCCCCGCACCCGGGCACCTCGGTCGGTGGCGGCGAGAACCCGCTCGGCATCTCCGCGGCCGACCCGGTCGCGGTCGCCTCGGCCGGTGTCGAAGAGGCCAAGGCCAAGCAGTACGACGTGGTCATCGTCGACACCGCGGGCCGCCTCGGTATCGACGCCGAGCTCATGCGCCAGGCCGCTGGCATCCGCGACGCGGTGCAGCCCGACGAGACGCTGTTCGTCCTCGACGCGATGATCGGTCAGGACGCGGTCAGCACCGCCGAGGCGTTCCGCGACGGCGTCGGCTTCACCGGTGTCGTGCTCACCAAGCTCGACGGTGACGCCCGCGGTGGTGCGGCGCTGTCGGTGCGCAATGTGACCGGTTCGCCGATCATGTTCGCCTCCACCGGTGAGAAGCTCGAGGACTTCGACGTCTTCCACCCGGACCGGATGGCCTCGCGCATCCTCGGCATGGGTGACGTGCTCACCCTCATCGAGCAGGCCGAGCAGGTCTACGACGCCCAGCAGGCCGAGGAGACCGCCCGCAAGATCGGCAGTGGCGAGCTCACCCTCGAGGACTTCCTCGACCAGATGCTGGCCATCCGCAAGATGGGCCCGATCGGCAACCTGCTCGGCATGCTGCCCGGCGCCGGTCAGATGAAGGACGTGCTCGCCCAGGTCGATGACAAGCAGCTCGACCGGGTGCAGGCCATCATCCGCGGCATGACTCCCGCCGAGCGCGACAACCCGAAGATCATCAACGCCTCCCGCCGCCTGCGCATCGCCAACGGTTCGGGCGTGCAGGTCTCGGAGGTGAATCAGCTCGTCGACCGCTTCTTCGAGGCCAAGAAGATGATGGCCATGATGGGCCGTCAGATGGGCCTGCCCGGTGCGCGCCGCGGCAACACCAAGAAGGGCAAGAAGGGCAAGAAGGGTGGCCGCGGCCCGACCCCGCCGAAGATGCGCGGTGGTTTCCCCGGCATGCCCGCCGGGATGCCGGGCCTGCCGCCGGGCATGGACCTCTCGCAGATGCCGCCGGGCCTCGATCAGCTGCCGCCCGGTCTGGACGGTATCGACCTGTCGCAGCTGAAGTTCCCGAAGAACTGAGTTGTCGGAGCGCTGGCGCGCTCGAGGTCGCGGCCCCTTGGGTCCCGCCGGTCAGGCACCGTTGCTTGCTCCTTCGTCGACTACGCAACGGCAC
>NZ_JBSGVD010000058.1:0-28006 GCF_053608285.1 Nocardia sp. NPDC055053
GCCCGGCACCTGACCGCAGGTGCCGGGCTCGCGGCGTTTTCAGCTGTTCGCCGCCCGTCCGGTCAGCAGCCACAGGACCCGGTCGTAGGCCAGGAGCTGATACGCGACGAGCACCGCCGCGGAGACCAGCGCGAGACGGGACAGGCCGGCGCCCCACAGCGCCGCGGCCCCGCCGAACAGCACGGCGAACTCGACGACCAGCCGCACCGCACCGGGGACCGGCACCGGTGCGGCGCCGCTGCGGCTCGGATCATCGGGTACCGCGAACGTGCCCCACAGCGCCGCGGCCACGATCGGCAGCACGACGACGAGCAGATATCGCCAGGGGGAATCGAAGGCCCGCCATCCGTACACCCCGAACGAGGCGATGGCGATCAGTTCGAGCAGGAAACGCGCGGCCAGCAAGGCCGGATTCAGTGACACGGCAGGAGCGTACCGGTGCACAACGGCCGGTCCGAGCGGCATCCGCACGCTATCGTCGGGACGTGTCCTGGATGATCTACGGTGCCAACGGATATACAGGTGGCTTGATCGCCGCCGCGGCGGTGGCGGCGGGCCACGCGCCTGTCCTCGCCGGGCGCGCGAGCGAGGCGGTCACGCGCGTGGCTGATCGGCTCGGCGTGTCGTCGCGCGTGGTCGCGCTCACCGACGACGACGCGCTGGATGCCGCGCTCGCCGATGTCTCGGTCGTCGCGCACTGCGCCGGACCGTTCTCGGCGACCTCGGCGCCGATGGTCGAGGCATGCCTGCGCACCGGAACGCACTACGTCGACATCACCGGCGAGGTCGACGTGTTCGAGGCGATCTACGCCAGGCACGACGAGGCCGTGGCCGCGCAGGTCGCACTCGTGCCTGGTGTCGGCTTCGACGTGGTCCCCACCGAACATCTCGCGGTCCGGCTGGCCGCGCAGCTGCCGGAAGCGACCGACCTCGACATCGCGCTGATCAGCCGCGGCGGCTTCAGCGCGGGCACCCTGCTGACAGCGCTCGAGGCCGTGGGGCTCGGTGGCCGGGTGCGCAGCGGTGGCGAACTGGTCGCGGTGCCGATGTCACACCGCTCGGTCCGGGTGCCGACGACGCGGGGGACGGTCGTCGCGCACAGTGTCGCGCTCGGTGACATCAGCGCGGCCTACCGCTCCACCGGCATCCCGAACATCACCGACTTCACCGTGGTGCCGCTCGCCGCGGCGGCGGGAGTGGCCGAGCCGGTGCTGCGCCGGATTCTCGGCGTCGGCCCCGTGCGGCGCGCCGCGGCCGGTGCGGTCCGCGCACTGATCTCAGGGCCCTCCGATGCCCGCCGCGCCGAAACACGCAGCGAGCTGTGGGCACGGGCCATCGCGCCGGATGGGCGCACCGCCTCGGCGGGCCTCGTCGTGGCCAACACCTACGACTTCACCGCCGCGAGCACCCTCGCCGCGGTGGAGCGGCTGCTCGCCGGCGCCCCTGTCGCGCCGGGCGCATGGACGCCGAGCCAGGCCTTCGGCGCGGATTTCCTGGAGGCGATACCGGGCGGCCTCGTCGAGAACCGCGAGCTCTGAGCCCCGGCTCAGCGAGCGTTGACCAGTGCGGTTCCGGTGGCTCGGTCGTGCATGCCGCGACCGTCGGCGTCGGTGAACAGCGCGGGGACGACGAACACCAGCAGCACCTGCCTGGCCAGCGCGCGCACGAAACCGACCGCCACCGGGGCGTCGATCCGGATCACCCGCAGCTTCATGAAGTACTGGCCAGGGGTGAACCCGAACAGCGTCACCGCGGCGACGCCGATCACGAACCACACCAGCAGCGGCACCGACGACGAGACGAAGCTGCGGGTGATGACCGCGGCGATGCCGACCGCGATGAACCAGTCGATGAACAGGGCGACGACCCGGCGCCAGGTCGCGGTCAGTGATCCCGCCCCTTCGCGCGGCAGCCCGTACAGCTCGCCGGGGTAGCCCGATGTTTCCGAATCGCCCGGTTCCGCCGGGTTGCCGGAGAGCCATGTGCCGGTGATACGCGCCATGGCACCCAGGATAGTGGCGCGCTACCGCCCGCCCACGACCGCATTAGTGGAGGTCACGTCATCGCACCATCGGGCGGATGGCAGGATTACGATGCAGCTCGCGCCCGGATGGCAGACATCACCTCGAATCCGGCACGCGTAACACTGGCGAAACACAGCCTTGACTGTAGGGAAACACCGCGTCCATAGCGTCAGGTCGCGACGAACCCATGCATCGTGACTGGCTGGGAACCGATCCGTAAGGAGAACAAGTGACGTTCAGCACGGCCGAAGAGGTCATCCAGCACATCAAGGAAGAGGACATCGAATACGTCGATATCCGCTTCTCGGACCTTCCCGGCGTCCAGCAGCACTTCTCGATCCCGGCCAAGGCGTTCACCGCCGACCTGGCGGAAGAGGGTCTGGCGTTCGACGGCTCCTCGGTGCGTGGCTTCCAGTCGATCGACGAGTCGGACATGCTCCTGCTCCCCGACTTCAGCACCGCTCGGATCGACCCGTTCCGTGCCGCGAAGACGCTCAACCTGAACTTCTTCGTGCACGACCCGTTCACCCGTGAGGCGTACTCCCGCGACCCGCGCAACATCGCGCGCAAGGCGGAGGAGTACCTGCGTTCGACCGGTATCGCCGACACCGCCTACTTCGGTGCCGAGGCCGAGTTCTACATCTTCGACGGCATCCGCTACGGCTCGGGCATGAACGGCTCGTTCTACGAGATCGAGTCGATCTCGGGCTCGTGGAACACCGGCAACGAGTTCAACCCGGACGGCAGCCGCAACCTGGGCTACAAGGTCCGCAACAAGGGCGGTTACTTCCCCGTCGCCCCGTACGACCACTACGTCGACCTGCGCGACAAGATCTCGACCAACCTGCAGAACGCGGGCTTCGAGCTCGAGCGCGGCCACCACGAGGTCGGCACCGCCGGTCAGGCCGAGATCAACTACAAGTTCGGCACGCTGCTCGGCGCTGCGGACGACCTGCAGCTGTTCAAGTACATCGTGAAGAACACCGCGTGGCAGGAAGGCAAGTCTGTCACCTTCATGCCGAAGCCCCTCTTCGGTGACAACGGCTCGGGCATGCACGTGCACCAGTCGCTGTGGAAGGACGGCAAGCCGCTGTTCCACGACGAGGCCGGCTACGGCGGCCTGTCGGACCTGGCGCGTCACTACATCGGCGGCATCCTGCACCACGCCCCGTCGCTGCTGGCGTTCACCAACCCGACCGTCAACTCGTACCACCGTCTGGTGCCGGGCTACGAGGCCCCCATCAACCTGGTGTACTCGCAGCGCAACCGCTCCGCCGCGGTCCGCATCCCGGTCACCGGCAACAACCCGAAGGCCAAGCGCATCGAGTTCCGCGCGCCTGACTCCTCGGGTAACCCGTACCTGGCCTTCGCCGCCATGATGATGGCCGGCCTGGACGGCATCAAGAACAAGATCGAGCCGCTGGCTCCGGTCGACAAGGACCTCTACGAGCTGCCGCCCGAGGAGGCCAAGAACATCCCGCAGGCCCCCACCAGCCTCGCGACGGTCATCGACCGCCTCGAGCAGGATCACGACTACCTCACCGAAGGCAACGTCTTCACCGAGGACCTGATCGAGACCTGGATCCAGCTGAAGCGCGACAACGAAATCGCGCCGGTCAACCTGCGTCCGCACCCCTACGAGTTCGAGCTGTACTACGACGTGTAAGTCGCAGCAGCCGATTCGTCGGTAGCAGTGTCTGAATCGCCCGTCCACGGTATCCGTGGGCGGGCGATTTGTGTTGCCCTACGCGCATTAGGAACCACCGAGCGACATGGACTGCACCGTGCGCGTCGTGCAACCGTCCGGTGCGGCCTGGCCCGCCAGGCGGTCATCGATCCAGTCCAGGACCGCGGGCGTCGCGCTGATCGCGAGGCTGACGTGCTCGCTCAGACCGTCCCGGACCTGGGTGATCGGCGCCCCGGACGCGCACCACTGTGCCACCGCCTGATCGGTCTTGGTGATGTCGATAATCTCGTCGTGCACGGCGTTGTAGACCAGCAGCGGTGCGGTCGGCACCGTCGGGCCGAAGTCCAGGCCGTCGAAGGACGCCTGGACCTGCTCGATCAGTTGCGTGAAGGGGATCGTCAGGTAGTCGTCCAGGTTCATGAACGCGTGCTGGGACACGTTCTGCGTCACGCATTTGCTGTCACCGGCCGCGATCAGGGCGCGCCCGGCGGGCGTCAGATACGTGTCGAAAGCCGCCGCCAGGCGGGGATCGGCGCGCATCATGCCCGGCAGCATCGACGGCAGGAAACCGGAGAACAAACCGGAGTTCAGCGTCTCCAGGTAGCTGGCCAGGGGTGCTGTCCAACCACCCAGGGCAGCACCGGTCAGCCGGAGTTCGGGAGCGTAGTCCGGATGTACCTGCGCGGCCCAGCTGGTCCCTATCGACCCGCCGGAGTAGCCCACCGCGGCTACCGGGGTATCGGTGCCGGACAGGCCGAGCGGCGCGAAACGCTCGGCGGCGCGCACCCCGTCGAGCACGAGGTAACCCGGCTGTCTCGGGGCGACCAGCGTCCCCTTCGGCCCCTCCCAGTCGGGGACGGAAATCGCGTGCCCGGTCGACAGCATCTGCTCGATCTGAATGAGATCCAGCGAGGAGTCGTACTTGTCCGGCGCTCCTTGCCGGAGCACGAACGAAGGCGCGCACTGGGGGGCCGAGGCATCCGTGGCGGCCTGATAGCTGATCAATCCCTTGACCTGCCCGGTTCGTGGGCGCAGCACCGTCGTCACGGTCGCCATGGGCCTGCCGTCGGTATCGGTCGTTCGATACAGCAACTGCCAGGCATCGGCGTCCTGCGCCTGTGGCGTCAGCGAGGCCACCTCGACGGGCCGCGAATTCAGGATCGTGCCCGGCGCCTCCGAGTCCCAGCCCGATGGTGGGGTGTAGAACGGGTCGTTCTGCGGAGTTGGCAGCGGATCCGCACTACTGACCGCCATGGAGGTGCCGGTCAAGCACAACACGGCCGATATCGCGACCACCATTGAGCGCAGTTGACCGCGCTTGACCACTGAATGCGCTGCACCACACGCTGATACGACACTGTCTGTCATGCTGACTTCCCTCCCAGGGGACCGCTGCCTGCGAAGGAATCCCCCTGAAGGCAGTCAGGCTACCTTCCGGAATCGGGATGGATACCCGAACCGACGACGAAGATCGCGCCGGGCTATCGGGCGGCGAGCTTCGAGTGGATGGCCGTGATGAAGGCGGCGGGATCGGGGTGGGGACCGGGGCCGAGGTTGAAGTGGCTGCGGTTCGCCCAGGATCCCAGCATGGTGGCGTCGCTGCGGTCCGCCGGCTGGAAGGTGGCGTGTTCGAGGGTGAATACCCTGACGTCGTCGGAGTTCTCGGGCAGGACGATCGCGACGAAATGTGCTTCCGCCGCGGCGGCCGGTGCCGGTAGTTCGACGAGCAGCAGCTGGAATCCCTCCGCGTCGACGCGGCGGCCCGTGATGCCATCGCTCGGCAGGCGGTCGTCGTCGGCCAGTCGCTCACCGACGTTGTCCCACAGGTACTTCAGCTGTTCGGCGTAACCGTGCGGCGGCTCGTCGGTGACCATTCGCGAGCCGAGCCGCTCGGCCAGGTTCGGCAGGACCTGGTGTGCGAACTGGTAGTGGTGGGTTCTCGGCTCGGTCATGATGGGTTCCCTCCCGTATCGCGCGGGAATTCCCCGCCCGTGCCGGACAAGCTACCCGCCGGGTCCGACACCTGGGCACAGTGCCCGATCGGTGCCGATCAAGCTCGGACGAACAAACGCAACGATTCGTCGACGACGGCGTCGCGGGTGCGGCCGTCGGGGTCGGCATCCGGGCGGAGCCAGATCGAAGCGTGGTTCAGGATGCCGTGCAGGCAGTGCAGCGCGACCGCGGGGTCGGGGCAGTCGAATTCGCCTGACGCGATGCCCGAGTCGACGACCTCGCGGAAGATCCGATCATGCCGCCGGCGCATGGTCTTGATGGCTTCGGTGTGCTCGGCGGGCCACGGCGCGGGGAACGAGAAGAGCTTGCCCACTTCGGGATACAGCACCGTCAGCACCCGCAGTTGCTCGGCGACGAGGGAGCGAAGCCGGTCGGTCGCGGATCGATCCGCCGCGGCATCGAGAGCTTCGCCCAGGTGGGTCAGCACATCGGAGGTCAGCTTCTCCAGCGCCGCGGAGACCAGCGCGTCCTTGCTCGGAAAATAGTGGTAGAGCGTGGCTTTCGCGATGTCGGAACGCTCGGCGACGTCTTCGAAGCGCATCCCCTGATAGCCGCTGCCGGACAGGATCTGCAGCGCGGCGTCGATCATCTCCGCCTTGCGGCGATCGCGTCGTCTCGCTGCGCGCCCGGCGGGCGCGACGCTCTCGTCCGCAATCGAAGTCATCGGCCGATCATATCCGGGGCCGGTCGTCGAACCATCCCGCCCAATTGCCCGGCCTCCACACGCTTGTGAAGTCGACCACAAGGATGGTTAATCGACTAGCAAGATGAAAACTCGACCCGTAGGTTGAGTTTTGTGACGGACATGAGCGCATCGGCGACCAGCTACTTCCAGCGACTCGGTACGCACCGTTTCGTGCCGACCGTCCACGCGGGCGGCGCCTGGAGCACCGACGAGCAGCACTTCAGCCCGCTTGCCGGGCTGATCGTCCACGAGATCCAGCGCACACGGGCGCGCGAACAACGCCCCGCGCTGGTCATGAGCCGGATCAGCTTCGACATCCTCGGCCGGATCGGGCTCGAGGAGTTCGACATCGACGTCAAGACAATCCGACCCGGCCGCACCATCGAACTGGTCGAGGCCACGGTCACCGTCGCGGGCCGCAGCGTGGTGAGCGCCCGCGCCTGGATGCTGAGCACCCAGGACACCGACAGTGTCGCGGGCGGTGAGCCCGACCGGCTGCCCGCACCCGAATCACTGTCGCCCTGGCCGCTCACCTCGGTATGGCCCGGCGGCTACATCGCGTCACTCGACGCCCGCCCCGTCGGCCGCCCGCAACCAGGGCGAACCACCGCCTGGATCCAGTCCGCGGTGAATCTGGTCGCCGGGGAACCCGTCGATCCGCTGGCATCGTTCCTCGCGCTGGTGGATACCGCGAACGGCATCGCGGTCCGGCAGGAGCCGACCAAGTGGATGTTCCCCAACGTCGATCTGACCATCCACCTGTACCGGCAACCCGAAGGCTCCTGGACCGGCCTCGACACCAGCGTCACGTTCGGCCACGCTGGCCAGGGACTGACCACCACCGTGCTGCACGACACCCGCGGACCGGTGGGAGTCGCCGAGCAGATCCTGACCGTTCGTCCGCAGCCGTAGCGACACAGCTCGGCCCCCGGATCTCGGGGCTGGACGGCGCTGCCGCGAGCGGCGATAGTCCATCCGTGCAATGGGGTGTGATGGTCGCGCGGGTCGCCGCCGGTGTGGCGTTGGTTCTGGGTATGGCGACGCCGGTTTCGGCCGAGCCGGTCGATGTGGCGTTCACGTGGACACAGGAGTATCTGACCGCACCGGACGGCACGCGCCTGCACGCCGATGTCCTGCGGCCCCCTGGCCTGGCCGACGACGTGCGCACCCCCGTACTGCTGACCGCCAGCCCGTACCGCGCGCACCTGGCCTACCTCACCCAGCCGCGCCCCGAAGGCGGACCGTCCACCGACAACCTGCCGGTGGAGTGGGCATTGAAATCCGGCTACACCTACGTGATCGTGGACCTGCGCGGCTTCGGCGGCTCCAACGGGTGCCCGGATTTCGGTGGCCCGGGAGAGCAGTCCGACGTGGCCGCCGCGGTGGAATGGGCTGCGAGCCGACCGTGGTCGACGGGCCGGGTCGGCGTGGTCGGCACCTCCTACGAAGGCTGGACCGGCATGCTCGCGCTGGCCGCGAAACCGAAGGGACTGGCCGCGGTCGCTGCCTTCGAGCCGGTCGTCGACCCGTACTCCTACCTGTACATGCAGGGCATCTCGTGGAAGTTCGGCGGAAAACCGCTGACCGAGGACGGCCTTCGCCCCGCCGACCTCGCCGGTCCGGAACATCTCGCCATCGCCCACACACCGGGCCGCTGGGACGACTCACCCGAATACCAGGCCAACGCCCTCCAGATGACCGAGGAGTGCACCGACCGCTATCTCGCGCTCACCACCGACCACAACGGCGCCAACCCCGGCTGGCGTGACCGCGACATCGTCGAGGACCTGCGCGGCAACACGACTCCGCTGTTCCTCGGCCAGAGCTTCCTCGACTCCAACACCAGAGCCGACCGCGTCCTCGACGCCTGGCAGGGGATGGGCCCCGGCGAGCACCGCGCGTGGTTCGGTCAGTGGGGACACTCGGACTGCCGCAGCCGCTGCGGCACACCGCATTTCAATACGGAGCTGGCGGCGTTCCTGGACCGGCACGTGGCAGGCGCGGCCGTGGAAGTTCCCGGACCGCCGGTCACCGTCGGCCAGTTCGACGGCGGCTGGCGCAGTGAAAAGGTCTGGCCCCCAGTCGATTCTCAGCGCATCACCGTCGACCTGCGCACCGGCACGTTCCAGGATCGCGGACTGCTCCCAGGCCCCGACCGCGAAATCTGGTCGATCTCCGCACCCGTGACCAGCGCACTGCACCTGGCAGGCCGGGCAACCGCGACGCTGAACCTCGCCGGACCGCCGAATGCCACTGTCGCCCTGGAGCTCTACGACATCGCACCCGACGGCCGCGCCACCGTCATCACCCGCGGCATCGCCCCCGTCAGCCCGGAGGCGCAGATCCGCTTGCTCTGGCAGGACGCCCGCCTGGCGACCGGCCATCGCCTCGGCATCCGCGTCACCGATGTCGTCGACGACGTCTGGTCCCACACCCCGGCCAACGCCACCGTCACCGTGACAGCGGCCCGCCTCGAGCTGCCGTTGCTCACCACCCCACGCGAGACGGATCTCGCAGGCGGCGTACCGATTTGGCATGCCAGGTGGCGGACCGAGGAAACGATCCAGCTCGACCCGGCCCTGCTGAACGATCCCGCGCGAGCCGTCGACCTGCACAACCCGGTTGGTTAGGAGCGTCGCAACCACATGAGCCACCAACCGGCGCGGGGACACCAACCGCGGAGGTCGAGACAGGCGCGCCGGCCGTCAGCGGCGTAACAACACCGCCGCGTCATGGCATAACCGGTCGATGATCGCGGCGGCGGGTTCGATGTGGGTGATGAGGCCGACGCCCTGCCCGGCGTCCACCGGCGCGATGGTGACGTCATCGGATTCGATGGCGGCACGCAGCATCTCGGCACTCGGCCGCGACTCGTCGAACTCGGGGCGCGACCAGGGATCGGTGACATCGTTGCGCAGCACCCGAGCCGGATAGATCGGCGGCCACGGCAGGTCGAGCGTTTCGTCGAACGCGGTGGTCACCACGGTATGAGTGGAATCGGCCGCGAGCATCGCCCGCCGGGCGTTCTCGGGCACCAGCGACTCGTCCGCCGCGGCCAGGCACGTCCCCAGCCATGCCCCCGCCGCACCGGCAGCGAGCACCGCGGCGAGTGTGCGCCCGGAACCGATCCCGCCCGCCGCCAGCACCGGAACCGTCGCGATGTCGAGCACCGCGTCGAGCAGCGGCAGCAGCGCGAGCCGGTCGGCGCCGTGCCCACCGCCTTCGCTGCCCCGTGCGACGAGCACGTCGATGCCGGCGTCCTGCGCGCGATGCGCACCCGGCACGTCGTAGACCTGGGTCACCGCCAGAATCCCCGCCGCCTGCACCACCGGCACCCACGAGAAATCGGTGCCGAAACTGATCGACAGAATGCGCGGCTTCGCGGCGATCGCGGCCTCGAGCAGTCCGGTTTCGCGCTGGCGCACCCAGTCGACGAGCCCGATCCCGGACGCCGTGCCTCCGGCGGCGGCGAGCTCGCGCTCCAGCGCGGCCACCGATCCGGCGCTGCCCATCCCGATCATGCCGAGCCCGCCCGCCGCGGTCACCGCCGCCGCGAGCCGTCCGCCCGCCGCACCGCCCATCGGCGCGTTCACCACCGGCACGCGCAGATCGATCGAACGCGACCACGGTGTCGCCAGGATGTCCTGTTCCGCTGTGCTGGTCATGGGCTCGGCACCTCTCGTCGTGGCTCGGCCCACCCATCATGCCAAGCGCCGGTGACAGTGATCGCGCACGCCGCGTGCGAAAGGCCGAGGACCGCGCCGCTCAGGCGTATGTTCGTCAGCAGAGTCGCAAACGACGAACGGGGGTTTCCGATGACGATCAGGGATCGGCTCGAGGAGGCGGTCGCCGCGCCGCCGACGGTGTTCGGCGAACCGATGGAGACGGCCGACGGCACCGTGATCACCGTCGCGCGCGGCGGTGTCTTCGGTCGATCGGCCCACCCGGTCGGCGTGTTCGTGGTGCACGAGGGCCGCGCGCACTGGACACCCGCCGTCGACTCCAATCGCATCGCCCAGCTGGGGGAATGGATCGGCCTGCTCACCGGCGTGATCGCGACGCTGGCGATCCTGCGCCGTCCGCCGTGGCCTGATCTGCGCTGCCGCTGAGCCCGTGCAGGGCCAGCGCCTCGAAACGTCGCCATGCCTGTGCCGGCGGGACGGGGTCGTTCGGGTCGATCACCGTGCCGAGGACGCCGACCAGTCCCCACGACAGGAACGCGACGGTATCGGCGGCCAGGCCGTCGACCAGTTCGCCGATCAGGTCGGCCACGCAGCGCCGGTAGGAGTGCAGCACCGTTGTGGTCGCCTTCGGCCCGATGAGTGGCTGATACACCTCGGGATACTGCGCAGCGAGGTGGAACATCACCCGTAGCGGTGCGATCGGCGAGCCGGGGCCGGTGGTTCTGGCGATCTCGCGGCGGAGGAACTCGGTGCAGCTGACCAGCAGTAGATCGTCCTTGTCGCGGTAGTGCGCGTAGAAGGTGGAGCGCCCGACGTCGGCCCGGTCGATGATGTCGCTGACAGTCACCCGGTCGTAGCCGCGTTCGATCATCAGCTCGATCAGCGCACGGTGCAGGGTGTCCCTGGTCCGGCGGACCCGGCGATCGGTGTGCTCGGCCATCGTTCCTCCACGGGACGGATGCACCGGATGTGTCCGGAATCGGACAGATCCGGCGGTTCTGGTTCTGGTCGCCGCCGTGGCTGCGTTCGACCATGGACCCATGTCAAAGAACCAGCTTCTCACTCCCATGTTCGTCGACGACAGCGACACCGGCCTGGTCATCGCGGGCCTGCGCCGCTACAACCTGTTCACCACGGTGTTCTTCCTGGGCAGACAGCGTCGTCTGCTCGCCGAGTTCGTCGCGAAGGCCGGTATCGCACCCGGCCACCGCACGCTCGATATCGGCTGCGGGCCGGGCAAACTCGTGCGCGCCGCAGGCGCTGTGACCGGCCCGTCCGGTACGGCCGTCGGGGTCGACCCCTCGGCGATCGCGGTGGCCGACAATCGGCAGCGTGCCGGCGCGGCGCAGCACCGCTACGAGCAGGCCCCAGCCCAGGACCTGCCCTTCGACGACGGCGAATTCGATGTCGTCACCTGCACTTTCGTCATGCATCACATTCCGGCACCACACCGCGGCACCGCGCTCGCCGAGATGTGGCGAGTCCTGCGCCCCGGCGGCCGCCTTCTGCTCGCCGACGCCTCGCTCACCCCGCGGACGCGACGGGTGCTCGCCCCCTTCTTCGGCGGCGGCAACCCCTTCGCCGACGCCGACATCCGCCAGTACACCGACCAGCTACGCGACACCGGATTCACCGACCTCGACTACACGCAGAGCAAGTACCAAACCGGCATCCTCACCGCGGTGAAACCCGCTTCCCGCTGATCCGGGCCACCTGTCGGTGGCCTCGGCTAGGGTCGATCTCGACAGGTTCGCCGATAGAGCACGGGGGTGCGGCATGGAGTTCGATCAGCGGGAAACCGAAGCACGCGAGTTCGCCGTCGAGGCACACGGCGCCCAGCGCTACGGCGACCATCCCTACGTCACCCACCTGGCCGCGGTGCGCGCCGTGCTCGACGATTTCGGCTACGACGGCTCTCTCGCCGCCGCCGCCTGGCTCCACGACGTCGTCGAGGACACTCCCGTCACCGCCGAGGATGTCGAATCCCGTTTCGGCCGTGAGGTTCTCGATCTGGTGTGGGCGGTCACCGGCGTCGGCCCCAACCGCAAGGCCCGAAACCTCGACGCCTACACCAAGATCACCGCCCACCCACCCGCCGTGATCCTGAAGCTGGCCGACCGCACCGCCAATGCCGAAGCCAGCCCGCCCGGCAGCAGCTGGATGGGCATGTACCGCACCGAACACCCCACCTTCAAGGCCCACCTGGGTGGACTGCTCGCCGACGACCCGATCGTGGCCCGCATGTGGGAACGGCTCGAACGCACCCTGGATCTGTCGGTGGCGCCACCGACAGACCGCTGGGCCGAGATCGACCGGCTCGCCGCGGCGGGTGACCACGCGGGTGCGATCGCCGCGGTGCAGGCCGCGTTCGACTGCAATCCCGGCGAGGCGGAACTCATTCTCGCCGAACGTTCCTGAGCTGGCTGACGGCCCACGATGTACTGGCGGGCGGCAGACGCGACGGGGCCGTCTGATGCGAACCGATATGCCCGAGCGCGCTCGAGCGAAGTGGCTGATACTCGTGGTTGAGCGTCCGGGTACCCGGACGTCTGCCGGTCAACCGGTCGCATTCACTGCGTGCGCCTGGGCGGCGGCGAGTTCGTCCTCCGGTCGCTGGTGGTCCCACCGTCATCGGCGATCCGGGCCGGTCGCCATTCGAATCGGCGACGTGGCAGCCTGCCGATCCGGTCTCCACCGAGTTCGATACGGCGCAGGGATGGCCGATGAGCGAGCGGCGTCGACGGTGAGCAGCTGTGCGGCAGCGGCAGCCGCGAGCTCCTGATCCAGTTGCTCGTGACCGGAGGTTCCACCACCACCCGGTCCGCCGTCATCGGGGACGACGCGGCGGGCCGAGAGGTGCACGGCGTCGACGCCGGCGCGGTGCAGGGCCGGTATGTCGCCGACGGTGACCCCGCCACCGCCCATGATCTGGATCCGTCCGGCGGCGTGGGTGACCATCGCGGCGAGTTCGTCGAGACCGTCGGCGCAGCGGGCGGCGCCGCCGGAGGTGAGTACCCGGGTCATTCCCTGTGCCACCAACGTGTCCACGGCGGCCGACCGGTCGCCGACCTGATCAATGGCGCGATGAAAGGTCAACTCGATGTCATCGACCGGAACACCGTCGAGCATCCGCTCCAGCACCTCGGCATCGACCCGATGGTCAACAGTGAGCGCCCCGACGACAAGTCCGGCCACTCCCGCCGATACCGCCGCCCGTGCATCGGCATTCATCACCGCGATCTCGTCAGCCTCGGCATACACGAAACCGCCTGCCCGGCAACGGATCAGCGCATGCACCGGAAACCCCGTCGCGACAACCGCCTCGATCATCCCGATGCTCGCGGTCAACCCGCCCGTACTGCCCAGCGCCGCACACACTTCCACCCGATCCGCACCGACCCGCCGCGCGCCGACTGCACCCGCCACATCCTGCACCGCGAACTCGAGCGCGGTCATGGGGATAGCTCCACGGGGAGCCCCACTCGTACGTGCCGAGTGGAATCGGAGTGCACGTTGAGCATGCATCTGGCTACCGGCATGGCGCGGTCCTACTTCTGCCAGAGTGTCGCCGCCGCCGGCAGTTGACGTTGTGTTCGATCGGATTCAGCCATCTGGTGGCTATTGGTTGAGGTGTATTGTCTGTGGCGTGGACGACGTCGTGCGTTACACCTACCGCTTGCGACCTGGCGTGCACGCGGTGGCGGCGCTCGAATCTGAGTGGCATCGCTGCCGATTCCTGTGGAACGAAGCTGTCAACCAGCAACTCAGCGGCGCCAAGCCGTCGTTCGTACGGCTGTCGAAGATGCTCACCGAAGCACGATCTCGGACGGCGTGGCTGCGGGAGGGTTCCCAAGTGGCCCAACAGCAAATCCTGCGCAACTATGCTGCCGCCCTGGACCATTCGTTCACGATAAAGGGCCGTGGACGGCCGAAATTCAAGCCCCGCAAGACTTCCCTGCCATCGCTGGAGTATACGGCGCGCGGGTTTTCGATTCGAGACCGCAGGTTGCGGCTGCCAAAAGGAGTGTCGGTCCCGGTGGTGTGGTCGCGGGAATTGCCGTCCACACCGACGTCCGTCCGCGTATACCGGGACTCTCTCGGGCACTGGTACGCCTCGTTCGTGACTCGCAGGCCATCCAAACCCTCGCCAGCCGCGACCGGCGCTATCGGTGTCGACTGGGGGGTCACCACCACCGCGATCACCACCAGCCCCGCATATGACCTGCCGTTTGCAGGGTATCGCCGCCGCTGCGCCGCAGAACTTGCACGTGCGCAGCGGAAGATGGCTCGTCGTCGTCGCCCGCGCGGGCACATGCCATCCAAGGGATACCTGCGGGCGCGGCGTGAGGCTGCCCGGTTGCATAAGAAGGCGTCCCGCCAAAACACTCACGCTGCGCGTGTGTGGGTCCGTCGGGTGGTCGCCGATCACCACACCATCGCAGTAGAGGACTTCAAACCACGGTTCTTGGCCAAATCGACGATGGCCAGGAAAGCGGCTGATGCCGCGATCGGGTCGGCCAAACGCGAACTGATCGAACGTGGCACGCGGGCGGGCCGGAGGGTGGTGTTGGTTCCGCCCGCCTACACGACGATGACCTGCGCGAGCTGTTCTGTGAGAGCCAAACGACCGCTCGCGTTGGGTGAAAGAGTGTTTCGTTGCGAGTTCTGCGGGCACACCGCCGATCGGGACCGCAACGCCGCCAGGGTGATTCTGGCGACCACGGTAGAACTCAACCGTGCCGGTGTTGACGACGTTGGACACTGCCTGCCTCCCTCCGTGGATGCGTGTGGTGCGGTCCGAGCTGGAAATCCCCCGGTCTCAGCCGTCGGGAGGGGTTAACTCAGAACGACTGCCAGGCAGGCTTGTTCGCCAGCGCGTACCTGTAGTAGCCGGCCAGCTTCAGCTTGCTCGCCGCCGCCTCGTCGATCACCACGGTGACGTGCCGATGCCACTGCATGACCGAGGCCGGGCAGAACGCCGACAGCGGACCCTCCGCCGCGGCGGCGATCGCGTCGGCCTTGCCCGCGCCGAGCGCGATCATCACCAGATGCCCGGCTTCGCCGATGGTGCCGAGCCCCTGGGTGAGCACGTGATGCGGCACATTCTCGGGCCCGCCGAAGAAGCGGGCATTGTCCTTGCGGGTCTGCTCGGTGAGCGTCTTCACCCTGGTCCGGGAGGTCAGCGCCGACCCAGGCTCGTTGAAACCGATGTGCCCGTCGGTACCGATACCGAGCAACTGCACATCGACCCCGCCCGCGGCCGCGATCGCGGCGTCATAGCGCCTGCCCTCGCCCGCGATGTCACCCGCCTCGCCGTTGGGGCTCAGCACCCGCGCCGGATCGAGGTTCACATGATCGACGAACTCGGAGCGGATCACCGAAAAATACGACTGCGGATGCTCTTTCGGCAGCCCGACGTACTCGTCGAGCAGGAACGCGCTCGCCGTCGAGAAGTCGATCTCACCCTCGCGATACCGCCGCGCCAGCTCCTGATAACTGCCCAGCGGCGACGACCCGGTGGCCAGACCGAGGATCGCGTTCCCGCGCTCCACATACCCGCCGACGATATCGGCGACCGTCGTAGCCACCTCGTGTTCGTCCGCCCGGATCACGATCTCCATCAGATTCCTTCCGTTCCGGCGACGAACACCCGCCGCGGCTGCAATGACTGGTCGGTGACGAGAAGGTCCGCGCGCGCACCGACCGAGAGGACGCCGCGGTCGTCGAGGCCGAGCACTCGCGCGGGAGTACTGGTGGCGGCGGTGACCGCGTCGGCGAGCGGGATCCCCGCGTGCTGAACCGTCCACCGCAGCACATCGAGCAATCGGGCGGTCCCGCCCGCGATGGCACCCGGAGTTCCGTCGGCAGTGGCGAGCCGGGCGACACCATCGCGCACCCGCACATCCAGCGCCCCCAGTTGATAGTCGCCGTCACCCAACCCGGCAGCCGCCATCGCATCGGAGACCAGGGCGATCTGCCCCGGCCCGACCGTGTCGAACACCATCGCCACGGTCTCCGGCGCCAAATGCACGCCATCGGCGATCAATTCGACCACCATGTCCCCCCGCCCGGCAGCGGCCAGGCAGGCGGCGACGGGCCCGGGGGAGCGGTGATGCAGGCCGGGCATCCCGTTGAACAGGTGTGTCGCGGTGATCGGCCCGCCGACCGCATCGGCGATCCGCGCCGCCGTGGTGGCAGCATCCGCATCGGTGTGCCCGAGACTGGGCAGCACATCGTTGCGCCGCATCGCGGTGAGCAGTTCCTCGAAGTGCGGGGTCTCGGGCGCCAGTGTCATCGATCGGACGGTGCCGCGCGCCGCTTCGCAGATCCGCTCGAACAACGCGGGATCACCGGGAACGATGGCTGCGGGATCCTGTGCGCCACAACGGATCGCGTTGATGAAAGGCCCCTCGAGATGGATCCCGAGCAGCTCGCCGCCAACCACGAGATCGGCGAGGACCGCAGCCTGCTCGACCAGTACCTCAGGCCGCGCCGAGACCAGGCTGCCCAACAGCCCGGTCGTCCCCTGCCCACGATGATCCGCCGCGGCGATCCGCGCTCCGGCGGCATCGGCATTGGGAAATCCGAACCCACCGCCACCATGACAGTGCGCATCGATCAGCCCAGGCAGCACCAGATCTGTGCTCGCTGCCGGAAGCTGCTCCACAGCAGGATAATTCGCGGCGCGCCCGACCCAGTTGATCCACCCGGCGTCGAATTCGACCACACCATCGGCAATCTCGCCGCTGCCGGTCCCCAGCAGCCGCCCACGCACCACGCCCCGCGAGATCACCACACCACACCCCGACGTGTGCCCGACCGCACCTCGTCAACCGGTCTACCCGCACCGACGCCGGTAGACATGCTCGCGTGCAGGTCGTCCATCCGAGGCCGTGTGCTGCCGCGTCGGCTTGCTGTATCGGCATCGACAGATCCTGGCCAGGTGCGGACACCGCCGACCTCGACGGCACGGAACGGATGACGCCGCGGCGTCGGACCGGACGAGAGCCGCAGGCAGTCGGAGTGCAGCGGCCCGGCCACCCGCCGAACCGCACGCACCGTCCTCCGATTCATGCCCGCCCGACGATCGCCGCGACCGCCTCACGAGCCAGCTGCGGATTCCGCGCCGCACACGCGACATCCGCCGCCTCCCGGCACCTCTCGATGTCAACGCCCGACAACGCCGCCCGCACCGCAGGCAGCGCGGGCGCCGACATCGACAGACTCGTCACCCCGAGCCCGACCAGCACCGGCGCCAGTGTCGGATCCGACGCGGCCTCACCACACACCCCGACCGGCTTCCCGGCCGCCGCCCCCGCCGCACCGACCAGCGCGATCAGATCGAGCACCGCGGGCTGCCACGGATCCAGCAGATGCGCGAGCCCACCCGCCATCCGGTCGACCGCGCAGGTGTACTGGCTGAGGTCGTTGGTGCCGATGCTGACGAAGTCGAGATGGGTGAGCAGATCGGGCGCCCGCAGCGCCGCCGCCGGAATCTCGATCATCGCACCGACCTTGCGCAGCCCCGATTCCCGTGCGAGCGCGGCGAATCCGGCGGCCTCGTCGGCGGTGGCGACCATCGGCGCCATCACCCACAGCTCGGCCCCGGTCGCCTCACCCGCCCTGGCCAGCGCAGTCAGCTGGGTCGCGAGGGTATCCGGGAACACCGTCCCGATCCGCAGACCACGCACGCCGAGCGCGGGATTCTCCTCGGTCCCCAGATCGAGGAACGGCAACGGCTTGTCCGATCCGGCGTCGAGCGTACGCACCACAACCTTGCGCCCGGCGAATCGCTCGAGAACTGTTGTGTAGGAAGCGATCTGCTCATCCATGCTCGGCGCCGTCGCCTTGCCGAGATACATGAACTCGGTGCGGAAGAGCCCGACCCCCTCGCTGTCCACCGGCCCCGCCTTCTGGGCATCATCGACGGTCCCGATATTCACCAGCAGCTGCACCGGCGTCCCGTCGGCCGTATGCCCCGGCCCGCTGGCCGCGGCCAACCGCGCCGCATCCACCGCCGCCTGCTCGATCGCGGCCTGCTGCCGCAACGGACTCGGATCGATCACCACATCACCGGTACTGCCGTCGAGCAGCACCGGCGCGTCCTCGACGAGCCGATGGGTATCGGGACAGTTCACCACCGCGGGCAACCCCAGCGATTTCGCGAGAATCGCGGTATGGCTGGTCGGCCCGCCCTCGGTGGTCAGCAACCCGACCACCTCGCTGTCACCGAGCATCGCCGTGTCCGCCGGCGCGAGGTCCCGCGCGACCAGGACGAACGGATACCCCGGCTCCGGAATGCCCGGCATCGGTTCCCCGAGCAGCATCGCGACGGTGCGCCCGCCGATATCGCGCAGGTCGGTCGCCCGCTCGGCCATGTACCCGCCGAGCGCCTCGAGCTTGTCGCAGAACCCTTCGAACGCAAGGTGCACCGCGTGCGCCGTCGGCATCCCGTCGGCCAGCTGCTTCTCGGTGGCGGCGACGATGCCCGGATCACGGGCCATCGTCGCCGACATCGACAAGATCTCCGCCGCGACACCACTCACGCGACCGGCCCTGGCCTGCATCTCGTCGGCCACGCCACCGAGCGCCGCCTTGACCCTGGCCAGTTCCTCCTCGACCGATCCGCCGACCGGATCCTGCGGCGAGGTCGCCAGCTGCGAACCGAACCGCAACCACGGCGCGCACACGACACCGGGGCTCACCCCGAGTCCGCGGATCACCTGTTCGCCCATCAGGCGGCGTCCAGATCCGAGGCCACGAGCTCGGCCAGACTGTCCAGGACCGCGTCGTCGTCGGCGAACAAGGTGACCTCGGCGCCGTGGCCGGCGCCCAGCGTCATCACCGCGAGCACACTGGCCGCGTCGACCGGTTCACCACCTCCCACCGAGATCCGCACCGGCACCCCGGTGGCCTGGACGGCCTGGGTGAATTTCGCGGCGGGCCGCGCATGCAGCCCCACCTCGGATCCGACGACGACTGTGCGGGTGGTCATGGCCTCACTCACCTTCCAATTTCTTGTCCAGCTTCGTTTCGACTTCGGCGACCGACGGCGCGTCGGTCCGAGTATCGCCGGTCGCGGTCAGCGCGGCCTCGGCTTCGACCGCGGCGACATCGGGCACCCCGGCCTCGACATCGGTCTCGGCTTCGCGACCCGGCGTCCGCAGATTCCACTTCTTGATCACGAAACTGAAGAGCACGTAGTAGATCACCGCGTAGCCAAGGCCGATCGGGATCAGCATCCACGCATTGGTCGCCTTGCCGAAGTTCAGCAGATAGTCGATCGCGCCCGCCGAGAACGTAAACCCGTCGTGGATACCCAGCGCGTTGACCAGCGCCATCGACGTGCCCGTCAGGATCGCGTGCACCACGTACAGCGGCCACGCCACGAACATGAACGAGAACTCGAGCGGCTCGGTGATACCGGTGACGAACGCGGTCAGCCCGGTGGAGAGCATGATGCCGCCGACCAGCTTCTTCTGCGACGGCCGCGCATTGCGCCAGATCGCCAGCGCCGCGGCGGGCAGCGCGAACATCATGATCGGGAAGAAGCCGGTCATGAAGGTGCCCGCGGTCGGGTCGCCGGCGAAGAACCGGTTGAGATCACCGCGCACGAGCTGGCCGGAGGCGTCGGTGTAGTCGCCGACGAGGAACCACACGGTCGAGTTCAGGATGTGGTGCAGGCCGGTCGGGATCAGCAGGCGGTTGGCCGCGCCGTAGATGCCGCCACCGAGAACGGTGTTGTCGGCGACCGTCTCACCCACCCAGGTGAGCGCGGAGTTGAACGCCGGATAGACGAACGACATGCCGACACCGACAACCAGGCCGGTGACCGCGGTCAGGATCGGCACCAGCCGCCTGCCGTTGAAGAAGCCGAGGAAATCGGGCAGTTTCGTGCGATAGAACCGCTGCCACAGGATCGCCGACAGCAGACCCATCACGATGCCGCCGAGCACGCCGTAGTTGATCAGCGCCTGCGCGCCCTTCGGATCGGTCTTGCCCGCCAGCACGATCGGCGACATCGCCTTGAACACGCCGTCGATCACCATGTACCCGACCACCGCGGCCAGCGCCGTCGACCCGTCGGCCTTCTTGGCCCAGCCGATCGCGATACCGACGGCGAAGATCAGCGGCAGCCAGGTGAACACGGCCTGCCCGGCCGCCGAGATGACCGCCGCCGTGCTCTCCAGCGCGGAGAACCGGCCGAGGAGATCGTCCTGGCCGATGCGCAGCAGGATGCCCGCCGCGGGGAGCACCGCGATCGGCAGCATGAGGCTGCGACCCAGGCGCTGCAATCCCGCGAACACCTTCGATTCTTGCTTGGGGCTGTCGGTAGCGGCAGTCATGTCGACCTTCTTCGTGCCGGGTTTGCCGGCGGTCTCGGCGAGCCGGACGGACTTACGAGCCTGTCCGGGTTAACTGTTGTGAACCGGTCACCCTGACGGGTACTGTCCGGTCATAACCAGTTGTAAGTTTGACCAGGTGGCTACCGGATGTCAACCGCGAAATATGACGTGGCGCACATTCGAGGCTCCCATACTGGAACCGGCAACCACCGCGGAAAAGGAGAACATATGTCCAAAGCGGAAGCGATCGTCAAGGGTCTGGGCGGCGCCGACAACATCGTCGAGATCGAAGGCTGCATCACCCGGTTGCGCACCGAGGTGAAGGACGCCAGCTTGGTCGACGAGGCCGCGCTCAAGGCCGCGGGCGCGCACGGCGTGCTCAAGGTGGGCAACGCCGTGCAGGTCGTCGTGGGCCCCACGGCGGACTCCCTCGCCGAGGACATCGAGGACATGCTGTGAGTGTGCCGGTCCTCGCCCCGCTGGCAGGCAAGGTCGTCGCCCTCGCCGATGTCCCCGACCCGGTCTTCGCCGGTCAGATCGTCGGCGCGGGCGTGGCGATCGACCCCGACCGCACCCGCGGCGCCCTCACGGTCACCGCGCCCATCGCGGGCAAGATCCTGAAACTGCACCCCCACGCCTTCGTCATCCTTGGCAGCGGCGTCGGCGTCCTCGTCCACCTGGGCATCGACACGGTCAAGCTGAAGGGCGAAGGCTTCGGACTCCTGGCCGCCGAAGGTGACGAGGTCGTCGCGGGCGCCCCGATCGTCACCTTCGACCCCACCGAAATCGCCGCCACCGGCAACTCCCCGATCTGCCCGATCGTCGTGATGGACTCCCCGAAGGACTCGATCACCAGCGACGCCATCGGCACCGACGTGGATCCCGGCGCCCCGCTGTTCGATTCGCCGTAGGAGATCGGCTGACGTCTTCGGAGCGTCAGCTGGTTTCGTGACCGATCCCGTCGGATGAACCCTTCGACTCGCCGTTGCGTACTTCGTGGCAACGGGGCACCACGAAAGGACCGGCAGTGTGCGCAGCGGAGCAGACCAGTGAGCAGTTCGCCGACCGGTTGTTCGGTGCGGCGCTCGGCACCATCGACCTCCTGGCGGTGCACCTCGGCGATCGGCTCGGCTGGTATCGAGCCTTGGCCGACGGCGGTCCCGCCGACGCGGTCGAGCTGACCGAGCGGGCGGGGGGCGACCTCCGGTACGCCCAGGAGTGGCTGGAGCAGCAGGCCGCGACCGGCATACTGACCGTCGGCGGCGACGGCAGGTTCGAGCTCCCGGCCGGCGCGGCGGAGGTACTGACCGACCAGAACAGCCTCAATTACCTCGCGCCACTGGCCAGAATGCTCGCCGGCGCCGCCGTCCAGTTACCCGCACTGGTGCGCGCCTACCGGGACGGCGGCGGCGTCGGCTGGTCCGAATACGGCATCGACATGCGCGAATCGCAGTCCGACATGAACCGCCCCTGGTTCGAACGCCGCCTGGCCACCGACCTCGCCCGTGTCGAGGACGTGCACGCGATCCTGTCCCGCCCCGGCGCCCGCGTCGCCGATGTCGGTTCCGGCGGCGGCTGGTCGTCGATCGCCCTGGCCCGCGCCTACCCCGACCTGACGGTCGACGGCTACGACATCGACCAGCCCTCGGTCGAGATGGCCCGCGACAACGCCCGCGACCTCGGCGACCGCGTCAGCTTCCAGCACGCCGACGCGGCAACGGACCTCCCCGAATCCACCTACGACGCGGTCTTCGCCTTCGAATGCCTGCACGACATGCCGCACCCGGTCGAGGTCCTGACCGCGGTGCGCAAGTCCCTGCGCCCTGGCGGCGCGGCGATCGTGATGGACGAAGCCGTCGCCCCGGAATTCACCGCACCGGCCGGCGGTATCGACCGCCTCATGTACGGCTTCAGCCTGCTGATCTGCCTGCCCGACGGCATGGCACACCCCGGTTCGGCGGGCACCGGCACCGTCATGCGCACCGCGAAGCTGGCCGACTACGCCGCCAAGGCGGGCTTCGCCGCCGTCGACGTCCTCCCGATCGAGGAGTTCGGATTCTGGCGCTTCTACCGGCTGACGGTCTGACCCACCGGCTCGTCCCGCACGGTCCACACCGCGGCGAGATCCTCGAAATACCGCTGGCTGCTCCACAATCGGTAGTTGCCGATCACATAGACCCGCCGTCGCGCCCGCGACACCGCCGCATTGAGTACATTCGGATTCGTCGCGGCCCAGCGCCGCGATCCACCCGCCGCCGGGGACGTTCCGAGGATCAGCACCACCACCTCGGCCGAATTCCCGTGCATCGCATGGACGGTCCCCACGTGCTGGGTGGCGAACTCCGCCCCGAGAACCTCGCGCGCGATCTCCCGCGCACCCCGCGCGACATCGCGGAACGGACTGACGACCCGGATGTCGCCCGGGACAACGCCGTCCGTGGTCAGCTGGGTGAGCAGCCCGGCAAGCGCCGCGCCTTCCCCGGGAATCCAATTACCTTCGGCCCGTGCCGATCTGACATCGATCCACCGATTCTGCCCGGGAAACTCCGGCCGTTCCGGCGTACCGAAGATCAGCAGGTCGTCGTCATAGGCGATGCGATGCGTCAACTCGAAGATCGGCAGGTCACTCCGCCGATGCACCCGCAGCGGCGCCCCGACCCACACCGGTTCGGCGTGATCGGCCGGCGTCAACCACGTCCCGAACCGAGCGCCACGATCGGCGGCCCGGCGCGCCGAAGCCAGGTCCGGCATCCACTCCGGATCGAGCCCGTACTGCCGCACCAGCGCCTCCTGCGCCGACGTCGGCAGCGTCCCCACCGGCCCCAGCTGACGATGATCGCCCACGATCACCGCCCGCCGAGCCCGCCAGAGCCCACCCGCCACCGACTGCGGCGCGGCCTGCCCCGCGTCGTCGACGAACAGCCAGCCCAGCGCTTCCCGCCCGAGCCCGGCGAACAACCGCGGCGCGGCGGTGAAGGTCGTCGCGACCAGCGGCACCGCGAGGAACAGCGTCTGCCACGCGGCCACCACGGTTTCCGGCTTCGGCTCCTCGGCCAGCTCGCCCCGGATCAGCGCGATGGCGACGATCAGGTTGTCGCGCACCCGCGACCCGGCATCGAGCAGGAACGCCCGATGCAACCGCAACGCGGACAGGAACAGCTCACGCCGGGCGCCCGCGTACTGCTCGTCGGCCCACGGATTGCACAGCTGGAACTGCTCGTCGTCACCGGCGGCATCGCCGAACGGAATAGTGTCCGACCAGTTCTCCCGCGCCCGCTCGATGATCTCCAGCGCGGCCTCGCGCCGGGTCGTCAGCTCGAGATGATCACGAATGAGCCGTCGCCCGTGTTCGGCCGCCGCCGCCCATTCCCCGCGCGTGTACTCGACCTCGGTCTGCCGTCGCCGCATCTCCGATTCGGCGATATGCCGTTCGCGCAGCAGCTCATTGCTCCTGGTGCTCCACCGCCGTCCGGCCCGGAACCCGGTCGACAGCGACGCCAGAAACCCCGGCTTCTGCCCACCGTGCTCACCGAGCAACTTGCCGACCCGATGCTGGGTCGCCAGCGCGGCCCGCAGATGCTCGTTCGCCAGCTGGTGCCGTTCCCGCCAATGCGCGTGTGCGGTATCGGCATTCGCGATCTCCGCCGCCATCGAGTGCAGACGCTCGTTCACGGTCGGCAGATCGGCGACCGCGTCGGCGACATCCTGACGCTCCTGCGCAAGCCTGCGCACCTCGGCGCGTCGACCGGCGAAGTCCCGCACCGCGGTCGACCAGTCGGGCAGCGAATCCGGATCCGCCTCAGCGTGTTTGAGAATGTCGAGCATGCCGCCCGCCGCCGAACCGGCCTTGCGCTCGCCGGCGAAGCGCTCGCCGAACCAGAACCGCTCGCCGAAGGTCCGGCGCTCGTCGCCCATCGCCGCGGCGACCAAGCCCCACGCGGGTTCGCCGCCGACGAGATCAGCCAGTTCGGTGAAGTGGTTCACCTCGCAATCGACCGCCTCGCGACGCTGGATCTCGGCGACGACGTCGGCCGCGGCCTCCTCGCTCCCCGTCGTCAGCACGACTTCGTATCCGGTGACGGTGTGCGCCAGCCGGTGTGCGCCGACGGTGTAGTTCTTCGCGACCTGCACCTGCTCGGTGACGCCGGTGAACACCTCCAGCGGATCGTCGAAGGTCGCCAGCTGCGCGGCCCTTTCGACGATGATCCCCGCCAGCAGATCACGCAGCATCGTCGTCGTGCCGGTACCCGGCGCACCGTGCACCGCGAAAATCCCCGCGCCGTCCCGCAATCCGGCCATCGCCCGATCGACCGCGAACTGCTGTCCCGACACCAACGGGTCGCCGGGCCACCGTCCATCCGGAACCAGGTGGGGGAGCAGTCCTTCGACGACCACGTCCTGGCGCTGCCGGACATCGATCCGCTCGTCGACCGGTAGTGCCTCGGTGGCCGCGAGGTAATCCTGTAGCGCCGCACCGATATCGCCGCGCTCCACGGCCGCCGCCAGCGCGGCGAGATCCTCGCCGAGACCACTGTTCAGCCGGTCCTCGGTGGCGATGCTGTCCGCGTCGCGCGCCGGCACCTGGACACACGCGATGCGAATCCCACCCGCGCGCAGCTCCGACCGAATCCCGAGCGCCGCACACAGTTCGCCGGTGAAAGTATGCAGATCACGACCGGTGAGACAGGGTGCTTCGGGCTGTTCCTCCGTGTCCCGGGGCAGGAGTCGCTCGGCGAAGGCCAGCGCGGACATCCCGGCGAGTCCGGGGGAGATGACCCCGTCCGCACCCGCCGCGATGAGCGATGCGCCGACACCACGGCCCGCGACATCGAATGCCCGCCACCGTGGTGACTCGTGCACGATGTCGGCAGCCGCGGCCTCGCGCGTCAAAGTATCGAAGGCGGCGGTGAAAGCCGCCGAATCATGGTCGAACCCCTCGGCCCAGCCGCTGTCCGCCGGACCCGGCGACCGCAGTCGATTCACCGCCCAGCCCAGCCCCGACAGCGTCGCCGACCCCGCGACGACCACTCCGTCATCGGTCACCGTCACGGCGAAAGTGGCTGTCATACCGGCCCGCCGCGCATCGGCCTCGAGCTGATCCTCCCCGAACGCCCGAACCAGCGCCTCGCGCGCCCGCCCCACCCCGAACAAGCCGCCGTACACCACGAATTGCCACACCCGCCCCGGCTGCAACGCGGGCAGTGCGGTCAGGTCCTCCCACGGCGCGAGATCATCCGCCGCAGGCTCGACGACGATCCCGTCGTCGGGTAGCGCGCCGACGTCGGGAACACGATGCGGACCGAACAACTCCACGGTCTGCCAGAAACGTACGAGCCGCGCGGCGTGCTCGGATCCGCCCACGATGCACCTCAATCCGTCGGCTATCAGTGCTGACAACGCCGATCACGGTACGCGATCGCGATCCCGCCGGTGCGGCAGCCCGATGGTCCCGCCTGCCGTGGCGAGACCATCGGCGCTGGTCCTACAGCCGCGGCAGGCAGCCTGCCGCCCGCATCCGCGCCGCCAGCGACGACGACACCAGCGCGCTCGACCCACTGCCACCGCCCAGCGCGACGAGAACGTCACCACCCAGCCCGGCGCCGAACGAACACCCGAGCACGCTCACATCGATGTAGATGTTCTCCTTCTGCTCCGGCTCCGCGGCGGCGGAACCCGCCCCGACGACTGTGGCAGCCGCAACAGCCAGACCCACTGCCACTGCCTTGACGATTCGCACAATGTCCTCCTGAAAAGCGCTGATCAGCGCGGTGATCGGAATCGGTCCTCGCAGCTCCCGGACCGACGGATAGTGTTGACCGTTCCTTTGCCGTGGAAACGTTTTCGGTGAAACTCCGTTGACGCCGACCCGCGCCGACCGCACGCTGACCGAGTGAACGAACTCGACAGTGCCGCCGACCGCTTCGCGGTGGGTTACCTCCCCGGCGAGGACCTGCCGATGGTGGCCGCCGAGGCGCTGGCCCGCGGTCACGACACCCCGGCCCTGGTCGAACTCGCCTGCCTGCATCGAACCGACACCCGCGACGCACCCGCCCTGTTCCGCACCGCGCTGGCCGAACTCGGCCTCATCGCGGATACCGAGGCGACCTGGTCGGCGCGCGAGGTCGACGTGCGGTTACGTCAGGTCAAGAAGGACGCGGCAGCCTTGCTCACGGGCGAAGGGGTCTACGCCGAGCGGGTGAGCCGGATCGCGTCTGAGCTGTACTACCTGGCTGTCACGCCGGAAGCCGGTAGTCCTGACCTAGCTGATCTGGCAACCGATTTCGATAGCTTCTGCTGGGGTCTCGAGGACCACTACTGGGACCCCGATGCGCTGCGCGACTCTATCCACGAGGGGTGCCGGACTCTGTTGGCAGGCCCGCCCTGGATCCGGTCGAAAGATGTCCCTGTCGCGGCCGCACCACCAAACCCGCCGAAGGACGTCCCTGTCGCGCTCCCACCACCAATCCCGTCGAGGTGGTGGCAGAAGCTGTTCCGCTCTTCTACCTAGCGGCACCGCCGGGTGACGCGGCAACAGCCCTGACGCGCCCAACCCTGGAAACCTCAGCGCAGCACCATCTCCGCGACGGCCTTGGGCGCCGCGAGCCACTCCCTGACGTTGTTGCGCACCTCGGTGCTCCGCCGGCAATCGCAGTACGCGACCACCCCGTCGGCCTCGATCCCCGCCGCCCGGCACAACGCGACCGCTCGCGGCAGATGCTGATACTGACTCACGATGATCGCCCGCTCGACCCCGTACATCGACCGCGCCCGCTCACACGTCTCCCGAGTCGACAGCCCTTCCCCATCGGACTTCACGATCGCCGGGTCGATCCCACGCTCGAGTAGATACCGCGTCATCGACGCGATCTCGTCTCCGGAGGTCCCACCCGCGTCCCCCGACAGCAGTATCTCGCCGGCCTTCCCCGCGGACACCAATTCGATGGCGACGTCGAGCCGGCCCTGGAGATACGCCATAGGAGTGCCGTCCGTCGCGACCCTCGCTCCGGGAACAATCACGACCGGCACACCCGGCGCCCCCGCCACATCACTCCGATGGCCGGACGACATAGCCCACATGGCCGCATTCGCGCCGGCGGTGACGAGTACCAACCCACCCGCCACGACCAACCCGGCCCCGAGTACCCGGCGCAGTCGTCGCCGCTTCCCGCTTTGTACCGCCATGCCGCCCCTCCCTTTGTCGCTTCCACGAGCCACCGTACCGGCCGCTGGTTCGTGACAACACGGGCGAAACATCCCCTGACTAGGGAATTTGACATCGCATTTGTCGACACGTAAATTAATTCCAGTCAGAGCGACACGGACACCGACCCGGTACCGAGTACCAGGGAAAACGAGGTTGGACGATGAGCGCCGACAACATCAAGTAAGAGGCTCACCTGAACCGGATTTGCATCCGGATGCGGGCATGAGCTAAGTTTGAACCCTGCCTCGCTGAAGCCCCTGCTAAATGCAGTGGGTAGAAGCTTGTGCGTGTGTTCTTTGAGAACTCAATAGTGTGTCGATGAATGTCAGTGCCAATATTATTATTGGTTCCGGCCTCTCATACC
>NZ_JBSGVD010000059.1:0-27692 GCF_053608285.1 Nocardia sp. NPDC055053
GGCCACCGGAGCACGGTGGCCGGACCTACCCGTTTCACACGCGCTCGAGCACCGCCGAGGCGCCGATCCCGCCCGCGGCGCAGATGCCGAGCAGCGCAGTCTCTTTCCCGGTCCGCGCCAGCTCGTTCGCCATGGTCGTCACCATCCGGGCGCCGGTCGCGCCGAAGGGATGGCCCAGCGAGATCGACCCGCCGTGCACGTTGAGCTTGTCGATGTCGACCGAACCGACGGCCTCGTCCCGGTCGAGCCTGGTCTTGGCCCATTCCGGGCTCTCCAGCATGCGCAGCACCGACAGGGTCTGCGCGGCGAACGCCTCGTGGATGTCGACGAGGTCGATATCGGCCAGCGTCAGTCCCGCCTTGTCGAGAGCACGCGGCATCGAGATCGCGGGGCCGAGGAGAACCTGGTCGGCCGGGTCGACGCTGACGAAACTCCACGAACGGATCGCCGCCAGCGGCGTGAACCCCAGGGCGCGCGCCTTCTCCTCGCTCATGAGCAGCACCGCGGAGGCGCCGTCGGTGAGCGGGCTGGCATTGCCCGCGGTGACCGTGCCGCCCTTCGCGAACACCGGTTTCAGGGTGGCGAGCTTGTCGACGCTGGTGTTCGCGCGGACCAGCCCGTCGGTGTCGATCCGCGTACCCGACGGCGTCGTCACCGGCACGACCTCGTCGTCGAAACGGCCCGAGGCGATGGCGGCCGCGGCACGATGGTGCGAGCGGGCGGCGAACTCGTCCTGGTCGGCGCGGCTGATGCCGTTGATCCCGGCCATCTTCTCCGCCGACTCGCCCATCACCTCGCCGGTGGTGCGCTCGGAGATCTTGGGCTGGCGCGGCAGGATGTCGGTGAACGGCGCGAGCCGGCGGACCACGTCGAAGTAGTCCTTGGGCTTCGGTTTGCCCAGGGCCACTGGCGCCACCGCGTGCACGACATGCTGCGGGAGTTTGATCTCGGCATTGCTGGTGGAATCGCTGCCACCGGCGATCATGATGTCGTATTCGCCGCGTTCGATCGCCGCCGCCGCCGAGGTGACCGCCTGCAGGCCCGACGCGCACGCCCTGGTCACCGTGTAGCCCTCGCATCCGAAGTCCAGGTTCAGGTCGAGCGCCACCTCCCGCGCGATGTTCGGCGCATGGCTCGGCAGGATGACCCCACCCCAGACGATGGACTGGATCTCGCCGGGCGCGATACCGGTGCGCTCGAGCAGACCCCGGACCGCCGCACCGGCGAGAGCGATGCTGTCGAGGCGGGTGAAGTCGGTGAACGCGCGCACGAACGGGGTGCGCGCGCCACCGACGACGACGGCACGGGTGCGTTTCTCGGCCATGTGGGTCCCTTCGGAAGTGTCCGCTGAGCCCACGGTATCCGATACCAGCGGTACTGGATATCGGTTCGAGGTAACCCGCGCGTCAGGCCGGCGTGATCTCGATGCCGATGGTGCCCGCCTTGCCGCGGCGCAGGTTGCTGGCGAGGATGACCAGCGGGCCGGTCAGCCAGTACTTGCGGCGCAGCCAGGAGCGCACCCGCTCGGTCTCGCCGGCGTCGAGCAGCCGCGCGGTGCCGCCGGTGACGGCACCGTGCGCCTTGCCGCGCGCGTCGCAGGGTTGCAGCGTCACCTCCGGATTGCGGCGGATCCGCTTCACCTTCCAGCTGTCGGTGACCGTCCAGACGAACAGCTTGTCGTCATGGGCGACGGCCCAGACGGGCGTACCCACCGGTGAGCCGTCTTTGCGGAAGGTGGTGAGCAGCACGAAGTTCGCCGTCTGCAGTTCGCCGAGACTGTTCGTCATGCCCGCAGCCTAGCGGCATCCAGCGCCTCGGCGCGCGCTGCGAAGCGGCCGCCGAAAAAGGGACGGGCGTTCCCACGAAAGTCTTCTTAACCTCAGGACCGGCACAGACTCATCCACCGGAAGGGCAACCGATGACCGACACCGCAGTACCGATGCTGTGGAGCGGCGATCTGCCGAGCACGCTCGACTTCTACCGGGCACTCGGCTACACCGTCACCTACGAGCAGACCAGGCCCTATGTCTACGGCGCGGTCGAAGGACACGGGTGCGCGCTGCATTTCGCGGACGCGCCGCCCGGGATCACTCTGCCCGCGGAGCATGTGGGGGCGCTGGTGATGGTCGACGACGTCGCCGCCCGCCACGCCGAGTACACGGCGGCGTTGCGCGCGCACTACGGGAAGATCCCGGCCAAGGGCTGTCCGCGGATCACCCGGTTCCGGCCGGGCCAGTCCCGGTTCTCCCTGGTCGATCCGGTCGGCAACACCCTGCTCGTGATTCAGCGCGACGAGCCGATGGAGCTCGAGTACGGTGGCTCGCGGGAGCTCGACGGTCTGGCGCGGGTACTCGACAATGCTCGCATCCTGCGCGATTTCAAGAACGACGATCGCTCGGCGACCCGCGCCCTGGAAGCGGGCCTGCATCGTTTCGGTGCCACCGCGTCCGCCGTCGACCGGGCCCGCGCCTACTCGGCACTCGCCGAACTTGCCGTCGCGGCAGCGGATTCCGATCGACTCACCCACTGGCGGGCCGAACTCGACGCCGTCGAGCTCACCCCGGCCGAACACGCCACCCTGTCGGCCGATGTCGCCGCCTCCGGGACCCTCGCGACCTGGCTCAGCGCCACCGCACCCGGCTGAGCACGCGCCGCGGAGCCGGGCGGCGGTTAGGCTTCGGCCATGCACCGACGCTCCGGCCCGCGGGTGATCCGCTGTCTCGCAACCACACTCGTCGCCGCGGCGCTGACCGGCCTCGGCCCGATCGCCTCGGCACAGGCCGAGGCGGGGTGCGCGCAGGGCTGGCAGGCCGACATCATCGCCGCCGATCTCGGCGGCCTGGAGAACCTCGAGTACGACGGCGCGGGCGGCTTCTATGTCACCGGCATCGTCGACGGCGAACTCCTGCATGTCGACGACACAGGCAAGGTCACCACGATCCTCACCGGCCTGGACGCCCCCGCCGGGCTCCGATTGTCCGGCGACCTCCTCTATTTCATCACCGGCGACGGCACCACACCCCAGGGCGGCGGCACCCTCAGCCGGCTCCACCTCCCGACCGGCGAAGTCACTGTCTTGCTGCCCGACCTGGTTCAGCCCAACGGCCTGCTCCTGCTCCCCGACGGTGACCTGCTCATCTCCCAGCTGTCGATCCCGTGGCCGCCGGTCGGCATCAGCCGATACCGCCCCGCCACCGGCGAATTCACCCTCGCCTGGTCCCCGGTCCCCCGCCCCAACGGCCTGGCCCTCACCCCCGACCGCCGGGCGATCTTCACCGATGACGTAGCCACCTCCCAGATCCTGCGCATCCCCCTCGACGCACCACACAGCCCGACCACCGTGGCCACCGTCCCCGACGGCCTGCTCCCCGGCCTCGACGACCTCGACACGACTGCCGCCGGCCTGGCCTTCGTCGCCGGCGACTACTCCGGCAGCGTCTACCAGATAGACACCACCACCGGCCACTGGTGCGCTATCGCCACCGGCTGGACCACTCCCCGCGGCCCCCTCCCGGAACTCCCCCCGATCGGCCCCACCTCCGCCCGCATCGCCCCCGACGGCGACTCCTGGTCCCTCTTCGTCACCAGCATCGACGGCACCCTCCGCCGCCTCCGCCCACCCGCCACCGTCGACCTGACCCCACCCCTCCCCCGCTGACCGGATCGCGTCGCGCAACCACGCGTCGGAGACTGCGAAGCTGTTTCCGCGAGCCCGGCCGAGGATCGACACGATGAACCAGCGCTGGCCGCGGCGGTCCGTGCCAGGCGAATTGATCACGGCGGCAACGGCTGTAGTACTGGCCACAGTTGCGCTCGGTGCGAGCTCAACGCTGGAACAACCGCGATGGTCGTGATGGACTGACGGATTCGCCGGTGAAATGAGGGAGGTCCGTGTGCGCTCGGCGCCGGAGTGGTCGCAGCAGCGAGGGTTCGGAGTAAGGGTGGAGTGGGGGCGGGCGGGAGCCGCCGCGATCGGGGTGGGGGCTGCTTGTGTGGTGGTGGTCGATGTGCTGTCGTTCACCACCTCGGTGTCGGTGGCGGTCGGGGCGGGCACGGCGGTGTTTCCGTATCAGTGGCGGGACGACTCGGCGCGGGAGTTCGCCGACCGGCACGATGCGGCGCTTGCTGTGGGGAGGCGTCAGGTCAGTGCCGCGCAGCCCTGGTCGCTGTCGCCTGCCGCCATTCGCCGCGCGCCGTTCACCGAGCGGCTGGTTCTCCCCTCCCCCAACGGTTCTGCCATCGCGGCCGGTGTCTCCGAGGCGACGGTGGTCGCGGCCTGCCTGCGCAATTACCGAGTCGTCGCGGAGTGGCTGATCGCCAGGAACTGGGGCACGCCCACTCAACCGATCGCGATCGTCGCGGCGGGCGAGCACTGGCCGGGTAGCGAGGTGGCCCGGCCCGCCCTGGAGGATTGGCTCGGCGCCGGCGCGCTCGCTGCCGCGCTCCTCGACCGCGGCGCCACCGACCCCTCACCCGAAGCACTGTCCGCGGCAACCACTTTCACGTCCCTGACGGATGCTCCCGCCCTGATCTCCACCTGCGCGTCCGGGCGTGAGCTCGCCGCGATCGGCTTCGCCGACGATGTCGCCCTCGCGACGGAACTCGACGCCGATTCCACCGTTCCGGTCCTCGTCGACGGCGCCTTCACGGCCCAGCGGCCGTCCTGACCGACTCTGCGGAACAACAACATTCGAGCCGGCCAGGACGGAGCGACGGGTGGATCCCCACCACCCGTCGCGCGCCGGTGACTACTGGTTCGCGCCGATGATCCCCCCGATCACCGCCCCGATCACACAGCCGGGAATGGCGCTGACGAACAGGAAGATCAACCCGATCAGCGCGCCGACGACACAGCCGATCGCGATGCCCGCGACGATATTCCCGGTCTGGTCGATGTTCTGCAGCGCCACCGGATTCGGTGCCTGCGCGCCGACCGGGGTGAGGGTGAGCGTCGTCGCCGCGGCGTCGACCTCGGGGATCACCCGCACCGCGGGCCCGGCCACGGTCTGCACGGTCGTCGGGATGAAGCCGACCCGGCTCCCGTCGGGCGCCAGCACGGCGACCCCGGCGTCGGGCGTGAGCTCGAACGTGCCCGCCGCCAGTGCCACGGTCGCCGCGGACCCGTTCGGGGCGACCGCCGCGGTATAGGCGACAGCACCGTCGACACCGGCCACTCCGGGGCCTGCGAGGGGGGCGCCGTTGGCGGTGGCCGCGGTGATGCCGGTCGCTGCCACGGTGAGCACACCGGCAGCCAGCAACTGCTTGAACTTCATGGGATTTCCCTCCGACTTGCCGACCCGACCTGCCCCGGGATCAGCGCGATACCCACCCATGATGCGCCATGGCTATGTCACATAACACCAGATCGATCGAATCCGGATCGTGCTGCGGCACAGCCGGATTCGCAACCCTCGGGCAAACCGATCGGTCTCCCCGATTTCGCGACCACACCCACCCACCGAAATTGACGACCCACTCAGCGGGACAAACGCGCATTAACACCAACCTAACGCTCGCTAGGTCACATACTCCGTGGCGGAAGGTGTGCGATCTACATCACACCGAAGCGCACGCATTCCACTCCATTTCGAACGAAGTTCCCGACCAACGGAGCGTGGCCATGTCCACCATTCCCCAAGATCCACCCACATCAGAGGGCCCCGAACTCGACAAGGCCGACGACACCGGACGACTCGACGGCGCATCCCGCGCCCGGATCTTCACCGTCCTGGCCGTCATCGTGCTGTTCACCGAGATCGCCCCGATGCAGTACACGATCGTCTCGGCGGCACTACAGAAAATCGCCCCGACCTTTCCGGGCGTCGGCGCGAACATCAACTGGGCCATCATCGTTTTCGGCCTGATCGGTGCGGCCGCGTCCCCACTCATCGGCAAGATGAGCGATGTCTGGGGCAAGAAGCGGATGTTCCTCATCTGCGGCGTGCTGTTCGTGATCGGCTGCGTCCTCGACGCGACCACCTCGAACTGGGGCATCTTCCTGCTCGGCCGCTGCCTACAGGCCACGGCGATCGCGACCGCGGTCATCGCCTACGGCCTGATCCGGGACCTGATGCCGCGCAAGTACGTCCCGCTCGGCCTCGGCGTCACCGCGACCGGCCTCGGCGTGTCCGCCATCGCCGGTCCGCTGCTCGGCGGCTTCCTCGTCGACAACTACAGCTGGCGTGCGATCTTCTGGTGCCTGGCCGCGTTCACCCTGGTGATGCTGCCGCTGGTGTATTTCGTGGTGCCGGAGTCCAAGCTGCGGGTGCGCGAGCGCATCGACGTCGTCGGTGCCCTGCTGCTCTCCGGCGGCGCCGCGCTGATCCTGATCTACGTCGACAAGGGCCACGACTGGGGGTGGGCCGAGCCGACGACCCTGGCCTGGGTCATCACCGGCGTCGTCCTGCTGATCCTGTTCGTGCTGGTGGAAACCCGTGTCGCGCAGCCGATCATGGACATGAAGCTGCTGTTCCACCCGCGCGTGGCGCTGGTGCTGGCCGGCGCGCTGTTCGCCTCGTTGCAGATCGGCGTCGTCTCCTACGCCATCGCCTACATGTCGCAGACTCCCGACGAGGCGACCGTGGCAGCGGGCGCGCAACAGGGCATTCTCGCCAAGGTGCAGGCCGCGACCGGTCAGCCACTGCCCGCCGAAGCCGTCCAGGTGACCCTCGACCCGGGCTACACCTACGGCAGCGGCTACACCCTGCTGGAGTTCGCGCTGCGCATCGCCCTGCTCGGCGCCGTGGTCACCATGGTCTGTGGCGCGCTCGCCGGTGTGATCGCGCGCCGCGTCGGCGCCAGGATCCCGCTCGTCATCGCCCTGGCGATCTTCGTCGGCTCGGCCGTGGCCTTCGCCGTGCTCCCGCATACCAGCACCGTGTTCCTACTCGTGAACGCGGTGTTCAGCATCGGTTTCGGCTTCTATTACGCGGCCATGCCGATTCTCATGGTGGAGGCCGTCCCGCAGGAGCAGCAGGGCATCAGCCTCGGCATGCTCGGCGTCATGCAGTCGATGGGTGTTGCCGTCGGCCTGGCGATCGTCACGGCGTTCCTGCACGCCAACGGCATGACCGCGCTGGTCAGCGTCGGCGGGCAGGCACAACCACCGGCGCCGATTCCGGACATCTTCGCCGATCGCGGCTACGAGCTGGGCTTCTGGGTCTGCGGCGCCGCGGCGGCGGTGGCCCTGGTCCTGGCCGTGATCATGCGGCACGGACGCACGCCCGCCACCGGCGGTACCGCGCACTGAGCCCGATGGACGGGTCGGTGATCACCGGCCCGTCCGCGGGTTGCGGTATTTAAATACCCCACCTACGCTCGGATCCATGGTGCGTCTCCCTCTCAGCCCGGCCCAGGTCGAAGCAGGCCGCCGCCTCGGGCGCCGCCTGCGTTCCGCGCGCGGCGAGCGTGACCTCACCGAGGTGGCGCAGGCGGCGGGCATCTCCCCGGAGACGCTGCGCAAGATCGAATCCGGCCGCCTGCCCTCCCCCGCCTTCGGCACCGTCGTCGGCCTCGCGGAGGCGCTGTCGCTCCCGCTGACCGAACTCGCCGAGGTCTACCGCGCCGAGCAGGTCGCCGAATCCGCCTGACTCGCGCGGGCTTTCGGCTCAGTCGCGGAGCGTGAGAATACTCGGCCCGTCGGCGGTGACCGCGATCGTGTGTTCGCTGTGCGCGCACCGCGATCCGTCGGCGGAGCGAATCGTCCACCCGTCGGCGTCGGTCACGACCTTCGCGGTGCCCGCCGCGAACCAGGGCTCGATCGCCACGGTGAGACCGGGGCGCAAGCGGAAGCCGCGACCCGCCCGGCCCGCGTTGGCGACGTGCGGATCCTCGTGCATGGTCCGGCCGATGCCGTGCCCACCGAACTCGGTGTTGACCGGATAGCCGTAGTCGTGCGCGACCGCCGCGATGGCGGCGGAGATGTCACCGATGTGGTTGCCCGGCTGCGCGGCCGCGATCCCGGCGGCGAGTGCTTCTTCGGTGGCCCGCACCAGTCGCCGATCGGCCGGGTCGGGCGTGCCGACGATGGTGGTCACCGCGGAGTCGGCGGCCCAGCCGTCGATGACGACGGCCAGGTCGGCGGTGAGCACATCGCCGTCACGCAGAACATAGTCATGCGGAAGGCCGTGCAGCACAGCGTCGTTGACCGCGAGGCACACGGTGTTGCGGAACGGCCCGCGACCGAACGAGGGCGCATAGTCCCAGTAGCACGACACCGCGCCGCGCTCGCGGATCCGTTCCCGCACATACATTTCCAGCTCGAGCAGGTTCACGCCGACGGCGGCCTGCGCGTGCACGCCTGCCAGCACATCGGCCACGAACCGGCCGGTCACCCGCATCCGCTCGATCTCCGCGGGTGACTTCAGCTCCACCATCACGCCTCCAGTTGGTATTTTCATACCAGCCTAGTAGCGCCGGTATAAAAATACCAATCTGCCGGTCAGCGGTTCAGGTTGCCCATGTCCACCGGGATCTGCGCGCCGGTGACCTGTCCGGCCTCGTCCGAACACAGCCACGCCACCGCGGCGGCGATCTCCTCGGGCTCGGTGAGGTAGGTGGGCAGCGCGTTCATGAAGATCGGCGCCAGGGTGGCCGCGTGCTTCTCGAACAGCGGGCCCATCTCCGCCATCTGCATGCCGGTGGCCACACCGGCCGGGTGCACGGTGTTGACCCGGATCTTGTACTCGCCGAGTTCGTTGGCCATCGTCTTGGCCAAGCCGGTGATGGCGTGCTTGGTGGCGACGTAGTGGCCCGTGAACGGAATGCCCTTGAGCCCGGCCACCGAGCTGATGAACACCATCGCGCCACCCTCACCCTGCTCGATCAGGTGCGGAATCGCGGCTTTCGCGGTGTGGAAGACGCCGGTCAGATTGACATCGATCGTCTCCTGCCACTGCTCGGCGGTGATCTCCCAGGACATCGCGGCCGAACAGATACCGGCGTTCGCGACGACCACGTCGAGCCTGCCGAACTGCTCGATCCCGGCCCCCAGTGCCGCCGACAGCGCGGCGAAATCACGGACGTCGACCTTGCTCGCGGCGATCTTGCCCCCGGCTGCCTCGACGAGACGAACGGTCTCGGCCAGATCCTCTTCTGTGGCGCCCGCGTAGCTGGTGCTGGCGAAATCCGCACAGGCGTCGATCGCGATGATGTCGGCGCCTTCCTCCGCGAAGCGAACCGCCTCGGCCCGGCCCTGACCGCGGGCCGCGCCGGTGATGAAGGCGACTTTGCCCTCGTAGCGTCGCGTCATGTCCTACTACCTCCGAACGTCGATGTGCACTATGAACACCACACCATTGCCGGGCGTCTCTCGGTGCGGAATCGGCGGATTGGCCGCGGCGAGGAAGTCAGTCGCGAGCGAAGCTCGCCCACGCCCGGACGACGACCTCGCCCGCGGCGTCGGCCCCGGACAGGGTCACGTCGACGCGCGATTCACCGTCCTGCACATAGCTCTGCGTGACATGCCCCGAGCAGGTCATGACGTCGCCGGGCGGCAGCGGCCGCACCACCCTGGTGCGAAAACGGCGGATGTTCTCCGCGCCGAGCCAGTCGGTGGCGTAGGTGGCCAGCAACGCGGCCGCCTGCGGCGAGGCCGGTCCGCCCGCCACGGGTCCGGCGGCGGCCCAGGACTCGGCGACGAGGCCGCCGGTGCGGTCGAAGTAGCGGGTCAGCGACTCCGCGGCCGTGACAGCGGGCTTGTCCACCGGGTCGCCCGCGATCGAGCGGATCGCGGTCAGCTGGTCTCCCGCCCGCGGCGGCGGGCCGAAGAACCGGTGGTCGGTCTCCACCCGTTCGCCTGCCGCGGCGCCGAATCCGTCGGCGGGCAGGAAGGTCGGCGGGACCACCGGCCGGTCGGCGAGCCGGTAGGCCGGATTGTGGGAGCGCGCCGCCTCGGCGAACAACCGGATGGCATCGGTCTCCAGAACCACCGCGACGTTACCCATGATCATTCCTCTCGTCCTGCAGGTGCCGTCACGCTATGGCGGCCCGCGGGCTGTGATCGGTTCCTCTCCCGCTCATCGGGACACCGGCCGCCCGCGCCGAAAACATGTCCGCTGACCGGGAACACGGCGGCCCGGCGACCCCCTCGCGGCGTGACCATCAGCACAGCTCATCCCCACTCCGTCCGATACATGGAGGTTTCGATGCCGGAGAACTCGCCGAACGGCCGATCACTGGACGCCGACTACCGTCAGATCGAGGCCGCTGCCGCGCCTGCCCGCTTCGCCCGCGGCTGGCACTGCCTCGGCCTGCTCTCGTCGTTCCGCGACGGCAAGCCGCACGAGGTGAAGGCGTTCGGCACCACCCTGGTGGTGTTCCAGTCCGAATCCGACGGCGCGCTGCACGTGCTCGACGGTTTCTGCCGCCACATGGGCGGCAACCTGGCGCACGGCACCGTCAAGGGCGACTCGATCGCCTGCCCGTTCCACGACTGGCGCTGGGGTGGCAACGGCAAGTGCACCGCCATCCCCTACGCCCGCCGGGTGCCTCCGCTGGCCAAGACCCGCTCGTGGCCGACCCTCGAGCGCAACGGCCAGCTCTACATCTGGCACGACCCGCAGGGCAGCAAGCCCACCGACGCGGTGACCATCCCCGAGATCGAGGGCTACGGCACCGACGAGTGGACCGACTGGACCTGGAACTCGATGCTCATCGAGGGCTCGCACTGCCGCGAGATCGTCGACAACGTCGTGGACATGGCGCACTTCTTCTACGTGCACTACGCCTTCCCGCGCTACTTCAAGAACGTCTTCGAGGGCCCCGTCGCCACCCAGTACATGCGCTCGACGCCGCGTCACGACATCGAGGTCGGTACCAGCTACGACGACCCGAACTCCACCCTGCGTTCGGACGCTTCGTATTTCGGCCCGTCGTACATGATCGACTGGCTCTGGAGCGAGGCCAACGGCATGACGATCGAGACGGTGCTGATCAACTGCCACTACCCCGTCAGCGAGAACTCGTTCGTGTTGCAGTACGGCGCGATGGTCAAGAAGCCACAGGGCATGTCCGACGAGGACGCGAACGCGATGGCCGCCCAGTTCGCGCAGGGCGTCGAGTACGGCTTCGAGCAGGACGTCGCGATCTGGAAGAACAAGGCGCCGATCGACAACCCGCTGCTCTCGGAGGAAGACGGACCGGTCTATCAGCTGCGACGCTGGTACAAGCAGTTCTACGTCGACGTCGAGGACGTCACCGACGACATGACCACGCGGTTCGAGTTCGAGATCGACACCGAGCGCGCGGTGACCAGCTGGGAGGCCGAGGTGGCCGACAACATCGCCCGCGGCGCCGTCATCAACACCATGTCCTGACCCTCACCACCCCGAACAGAAAGCACCACCTGCGATGACCAAGGTTCTCGACAACATCGCCGCGATCGCGGACCAGCTGCGCGATCAGGCCCCGGAGGCCGAGCGGCTCGGGCAGCTGCCCGACGCCACGGCGCAGCTGCTGAAGTCGGCGGGCCCGATCCGCCTGCTGCAGCCCAAGAAGTACAGCGGGTACGAGGCGCATCCGCGCGAGTTCGCCGAGACGGTGATGGCCACCGCGGCGCTGGACCCGGCCAGTGGCTGGATCGCCGGCATCGTCGGCGTGCACCCGTGGCAGCTGGCCTTCGCCGATCCGAAGGTGCAGGACGAGGTGTGGGCCGACGACCACGACACCTGGATGGCCTCGCCGTACGCGCCGACCGGTATCGCCCGCCCGGTCGACGGCGGCTACATCTTCAACGGCCGCTGGCAGTTCAGCTCCGGCACCGATCACTGCGACTGGATCTTCCTCGGCGCCATGCTCGGCAACCCCGACGGCTCGATGGCGCTGCCGCCGACCATGCTGCACATGATCCTGCCGCGCCAGGACTACACCATTGTCGAGGACTCCTGGAATGTGGTGGGCCTCAAGGGCACCGGGTCCAAGGACATCATCGTCAAGGACGCCTTCGTGCCCGACTACCGGGTGATGAACGGCGACCACGTCATCGACGGCACCGCGCAGAAGGAGTACGGCGTCACCGAGACGCTCTACAAGATGCCGTGGTCGACGATGTTCCCGCTGGGCATCAGCTCCGCGGTGGTCGGCATCGCCGAGGGCGCGCTGGCCGCGCACCTGGACTACCAGCGCGACCGGGTCGGCGCCCAGGGCACCGCCGTCAAGGACGACCCGTACGTGCTGTTCGCCATCGGCGAGGCCGCCGCCGACATCAATGCCGCCCGCCAGGAACTGCTGGCCAACGCCGACAAGATCTTCGACGCGGTCGACAAGGGCCAGGAGATCAGCTTCGCCGAGCGGGCCGCGGTCCGGCGCACCCAGGTCCGCGCGGCCTGGCGCGCGGTGTCGGCGGTGGACCAGATCTTCGCCCGCTCCGGCGGCAACGCCATGCGGACCGACAAGCCGCTACAGCGCTACTGGCGCGACGCGCACGTCGGCCTCGCCCACGCCATCCACGTGCCGAGCACGGTGTACCACGCCTCGGCCGTCAGCTCCCTCGGTCTCGAGCCCGCGGACAACCTCCGCTCGATGATCTGACCCGAATACCAAGAAGGACAACGGAAATGACAGACATCAAAGGCCTCGGCTACGTCAAGATCCAGACCGCCGACATGGACCGGTGGCGCACCTTCGCGTTCGACGTGCTCGGTTTCGCCGAGGGCAGCGGGCCGGACGAGAACGCGCTGTACCTGCGGATGGACGAGCGCGCGGCACGCATCACGGTCGTGCCCGGCGACACCGACGCCGTCGTGACCATCGGCTGGGAGGTGCGCGACCACGCGGCCCTGGTCCGGGTGCAGGAAGCGGTTACGGCCGCCGGCATCGCGGTCAAGCCGCTCTCGGTCGAGGAGGCCGACGCGCGCCGGGTCGAGGAGGTCATCACCTTCCAGGATCCGACCGGCGCGACGCTCGAGATCTTCCACGGCGCGGTACTCGACCACAGCCCCGTGGTGACGCCGTTCGGCGCGAAGTTCGTCACCGGCGCCCAGGGCCTGGGCCATGTCGTGCTGCCGACCATGGACCCCAACGGCGCGTTCGGCTTCTACACCGAGGTGCTCGGGTTCCTGCCGCGCGGCGCGTTCCGCATCCCGGCGCCGCCGGAGTTCGGCCCGATGCGGGTGCGCTTCATGGGCGTCAACGAGCGGCACCACAGCCTCGCGCTGTGCCCCGCGCCGCACGGTGGCGCGCCCGGCCTGGTGCACATCATGGTGGAGGTCGACACCCTCGACGCCGTCGGCCAGGCGCTCGACCGCGTCACCAGGGACGGCTTCTCGGTGTCCTCGACGCTGGGGCGGCACACCAACGACAAGATGGTGTCGTTCTACGTGCGCGCGCCCGGCGGCTGGGACATCGAGTTCGGCACCGAGGGCATGAAGGTCGACGAGACCTACTACAGCGCTGAGGAAATCACCGCCGACAGCTACTGGGGTCACGACTGGTCCGGCAGCGAGCCGCTGGCTGCCATGTAACCGCGCACAGCCCTTCGACGGCCCCCGTGCCGAGCACTCCGCTCGGCACGGGGGCCGTCGTCGTTGCACGCAGATTCAAGATTCATGTGACAACAGACACACGGCATGGTATCAATAGGCATATGCCTAATCGAAATATGCGAATGGGCATCAGCTCGTAGATCCGAATTGGAGCGCCCCATGGTCATCCAGGCCGAAGCCACCACCCCCAGCGCGATCCTCGATCGCGCGTCCCTGCTGCTCGACGCCTTCGACGGCCCGGGCAGGCTCACCCTCGCCCAGATCGTGCGCCGGACCGGCCTACCCCGGTCCTCGGCGCATCGCATGCTGGAGCGGCTCGTGCAGCTGCGCTGGCTACGGCGCGAGGGCCGCGACTACGAGCTGGGTATCCGGCTGATGGAGCTGGGGTCGCTGGCCGTGCACCAGGACCGCCTGCATCGCGCGGCGATGCCGTTCCTGCACGAGCTGCACCGGGTCACCGGGTTCGTCGTGCACCTGGCCGTCCTCGACGGCCCCGACGTCGTGTACCTGGACAAGGTCGGCGGCGATCTGTCCGCCGCGGTCCCCACCCGCGTCGGCGGCAGGCGCCCCGCGCACTGTACGGCGGTCGGCAAGGCGATCCTGGCCTACTCCGACGAGCGCCGCCTCGCCGAGGTCGTCACCGGTCAGTCCGGTGCCCGCACCAAGTACTCGCTGACCACCCGCGCCCAGCTCGACACCGAACTGAACAAGGTGCGAGCGCACGGCATCGCGGTCGAGCGGGAGGAATCGCTGGCCGGCTTCGGCTGCATCGCCGCCCCGATCGGCGACCTCGGCGAGTCCGCCGTGGCCGCGGTGTCGGTGTGCGGACCGGTGGATCGCATGGTGTTCGACCACCGCCTCTCGGCCCCGATCCGCACGACAGCGCTCAACATCTGGCGCCACGTCGACGACGGCAGGGTACGGGTCCGCCCGACCCTGCAGCAGCACCCGCGTCCGCTGGGTGTCGGCCCCCGGGTCGCCACCGACCACCGCGCGCCCCGCTACGCGTGACCTCGGTACGCCGCCCGGCGGGAGCGGGCGGCGACCGGCATCAGGCGGGTTTGTTCGCGCAGAAGCTGTGGCAGACGCGGTCGTGCACGATCACGTCCGGGCATTCGGGATCGAACCACCGGTCGACGTGCGCCCAGTGCACCGGGTGCATCAGATAGGGCCCGTCGAGCCCGTCGAGATCGGTGAACTCCTGCTCCCAGACATGCGTCCACGGCACGGACCCGATCCCGCGGATCACCCGGCTCAGCTGCCAGGACCGCATCGTCGGGATGTAACCAGGCATCCGCAGCAGGTCGGCCTCGAAGCGGTCGACCGTCGCGGGCGCGGTCCCCGGCGCGACCCGCAGCAGCAGAACCCGGTACACCGATCCCTGTGCGCGCGGCTCGGCGAAACCACCGACACCGCCGTCGTACTCGGCACCGTCGACGTGGGTCACGAGCGGGTCCGCGAGCACCGCCTCCACCCGCGGCGCACAGCCGGACCAGTCGGCCGCCTCGTCGAATCGCAGGTGCACCAGCACGTCTCCGCCATTGCGCACCCCTGGCAGCGTGGGCTGAACCAGCACCCGCCGCGCCTCCCCGGCCGCCGCCGCGCGCAGTTCGGTCATCAGCTGTTCGGCGTCCGAACCGCCCGCAGCTGCAAGGTGCACCAGCCGAACAACATCAAACATTGCCGAGCCCCTCGATATCGGCGGCCTCGGCCCCCGTCGACCGCGTTCGATGAACTATCAGGTCATCCACACCACCCCACCACTGCCGCACCGCCGGATCCGACCGCCCCCGCCAGGTCATCTCCCACCACCCCTCGGCCCCATCGAGCACCCACGTCGCGATGACCGTGTTCGACTCGTCGGGAAACCACAGCGGCGGACTCACGACAATCCGCTCCAACGCCATCCCCCGCTCACGCGCCCCCGGCGCGTACTCCCGCAGATAGGCGTCGACGAAATCCCTGGCCCGACCAGGTTTCGTCACCACGGTGTCGATCACATAGACCTTCGCAGTGTTCATGCGCCGACGGTAGGCACCCATCGACCGGTCGCGACCTGGTGTTTCCGCCCAGCGGGAGAACGCGGTTCCGGGTGGGGTGCCCGCGACCTGACGTGCCAGTTCGACCAGCAGCCCGCGGCGTTCGTAGTCGCGCGGCGCGCCCACCCTCACAGCCGCGGCGAGCTCGCCGGTACGCAGTCCGGCGGTCATCGCCGGCCCTCGATCGAGGCCTCGACCCTCGCGGCGAAGGCGTCGAGCACCTCGACGTAGGCCGCGGGGACGCCCACCTGCATCACCAGCCCGGTGCCGGTGGTGTCGAAGTCGAAGGTGAAGAACGAGCAGCAGTTCGATTCTCGCGCCGCGAGATCCCGGGAAGCGGATTCGGCGTCGGCGGCCAGATGCAAGGCCAGCTGCGTCGGGGCGGGACGGGCCATCCCGTGCACCGACTCGGCGAAGAATCGGTCGAACTCGGCGACCCGGATCGGTTGTTCCGCGGTCGGCAGGGTGCACGCGTCCGGCACCCAATCGTCCTGAGCCGGCGAAATCATGGTCAGCTGCAGCAGTTGGGATCGAGCACCACGCACAGGGCGGACAGGGCGTCGCGGCGGGCACGATGGAAGGTGTTCATTCCGCGCCGTTCCGACTCCACGAGCCCGGCCTTGCGGAGCTGGCCGAGGTGATGCGACACCGTGGACTCGCCGAGGCCGACCGCGGCGGCCAGGTCGCCGCCGTTACGTTCGCCGAGCGGGGCGGTCAGCAGCAGCGACAACAGCTTGACCCGGACCGGGTCGGCGATCGCTTTGAGCCGCAACGCCACCTCGAGGGCGGCGGCGTCGTCGACCGGTCCCGCCGCGACGGGAGCGCAGCAGACCGGGGCGGACATATCGATCACAGGTAACGCCTTGGGCATGAAATCGAGACTACCCGCGGTATTGACATATGTCGAAAAGGTGAGCAGACTCGGCATCAGAAGTTCTTCGATATATGTCACACAAGTGGAGGTTCCATCATGTCTCGCATCCAGCTCGCCCTCAACGTCGACAACCTCGACACCGCCGTGCAGTTCTACTCCACCCTGTTCAACTCCGAACCGGCCAAGCGCAAGCCCGGCTACGCCAACTTCGCGATCACCGAGCCCCCACTCAAGCTCGTCCTGATCGAGAACGCAGGCCAAGGCGGATCCATCAACCACCTCGGCGTCGAGGTCGAAACCTCCGAACAGGTCCACGGCGAGATCGCCCGGCTCTCCGAAGCCGGCCTGTTCACCGAGGAACAGATCGCGACCACGTGTTGCTTCGCCACCCAGGACAAGGTGTGGGTCACCGGCCCCGGCGCCGAACGGTGGGAGGTCTACACAGTGCTGGCCGACAGCGAAACATTCGGCACCGCACCCGAACTCGGCCGCACCGACGCCGAAGCGATCGACGTGTGCTGCGGCACCGCCGCCGAAGCCGAGGCAGAGGGCGCGTGCTGCGGCAACGACGCCAAGCAGAAGGCCGTCTCGTCCGGCGCGACCTGCTGCGGCTGACACGCCACGACGGCGAGCGTTCGCCCAGGGCGGAGCTCCCGTCCCATTGGGGGCGGCTGTGCGCCCGGTGAATTTTCCGGGCGCAGGCCGCCGCCGTCGGAGTAGCCGCCCGAAACCGACGGTTGCGTCACCAACAATGCAACGTAGACGGCCACTCACCCTGCGCGGTTTATCGGTGCGGGCACATTTGGTCCAATTGCGTTATGTACGGCCCGGCCGCTGGGCAAGTGGGCCAGCGCCCGGGCCGACAGGTCACATCCGCTGCGGAGCGGCCATTCCCAACTGCCCCAAACCGAGCGCGAGAGTACGCGCAGTCAACTGACACAGTGCGATTCGGTTCGAACGGATCGGTTCGTCCGCCGTGATGACCGGACACGAGTCGTAGAAGCTGGTGTAGGCACGGGCGAGATCGTAGAGATAGCCGGCAAGCCGGTGCGGCTCCAACGCGTCGGCGACCTCAGCGAGGACGGTTCCATAGCCGTCGAGGGCCAAGGCGAGTTCCCGCTCCGCCGGCTCGAGTGGACCAGCACTATCGACCACGGCCTGGGTCGCGGCGCCTGCTTTGCGCAGGATCGAGCACACCCGGGCGTGGGCATACTGCAGGTAGACGCCGGTGTTGCCGTTGAGGGCGGTCATCCGGTCCGGGTCGAAGCTGTAGTCCTTGACCCTGGATGTCGACAGATCCGCATACTTGACCGCACCGATCCCCGCCTGCTCGGCGATGGTGTCGAGTTCGGCCGACGACAGGTCCGGGTTCTTCTCGGCGACCACCGCGCGCACCCGCGCGACGGCCTCGTCGAGCAGGTCCATCAGCCGAACTGTCCCGCCCGCACGGGTTTTGAACGGTTTACCATCCGGCCCGAGGATGGTGCCGTAGGCGACATGATCGACCTCGATCGCGTCGGTCAGCCAACCCACCCGCCGTGCCGCTTCGAACACCAACTGGAAATGCAGCGCCTGCCGCGAGTCGGTGACATACAGCAGCCGGTCGGCGTGCAGGGAGACGATGCGGTACCGGATGGTGGCCAGGTCGGTGCTGTCATAGCCGTAACCACCGTCGCGTTTGCGAGCCATCAGCACTGCCGGCTGATCGTCAGGGCCGGTGACTTGTTCGGACAGCACCACCACCGCGCCGTCGCTGTCGACCGCGACGCCCTTGTCCACCAGTTCGGTGACTGTGTCGGCGAGCTGATCGTTGTAGAACGACTCACCGACATAGTCATCGGGAGTGAGCAGCACACCGAGCCGGTCGTAGATCGCTCCGAACGCCTTCTCGGACTCGGCGACGATCTCCCGCCACCGCGCCACCGTGTCCGGGTCACCCGCTTGCAGCGCAACCACACGGGTCCGCGCCCGGTCGGCGAAACCCGGATCGGAATCGAACAGCTTCCGGGCCGCCTTGTACAGGCTGTCGAGCGCCGACACCGGACTGGTGTACGAGCCCAGTTCCTCTGTATGCCAAGGCGATTCGGGATGCTCGTCGATGTACTGGATGAGCATGCCGAACTGGGTGCCCCAGTCGCCCAAATGGTTCGCGCGGATGACGTCGGCACCGAGGAACCCGAAGACCCGGGCCAGGCTGTCGCCGATGATGGTTGTCCGCAGGTGCCCGACGTGCATTTCCTTCGCCACGTTCGGCGCCGAGTAATCGATGACGACCCGTTGCCCGTCTTCGGTGGTGGGGACTCCGAGCCGGTCGTCGGCCAGTCGCGCGGCGACGGTTTCCCACACCGCCGAATCGGCCAGGGTGATGTTCAAGAACCCTGGGCCCGATACCTGCACGTCAGCGATCACACCATCGGCCAGATCAACCTGGGTGGCCAGCTCGGCACCGAGCTGGACCGGTGCCATACTGACCCGCTTGGCCAATGGCAGCGCGGCGTTGGATTGGAAATCGGCGCGATCGGATCGTCGCACTACCGGGTCCGCATCCGCCGTTTCCGGACGGACTCGGGCGATCGCCTCCGACACAGCGGCAGCGACACGTCCGAGCAGCGGCACAACACCGGCAGAGCTCACCTTGGGTTCCTTTCGATGGGGAGTACTAGTGTGGCAGGTCCATTACGCGGCATGACCAGGACCAACCTGATCACCACGGTTGTGACACCGCCGAAATCGCGCGCCGCCGACAACTTCGACAATTTTCCGGGCGACCGCAGCGGCAGTACGGTGTCGGTCCTCAACGTCGACCCCGTTCTTGTCCTCGTGCACGGTCTTGCATCTCTCGCTCTCGTACTTGGGTTCTGTGCTGAGTTCCGCGTCGACCTAGTTCGGCTCGCTCGCGGGCATCTTGGTCTCTGATTTGCTCGAGTCGCTCGCGCGAGGATGCAATGTCCTTCTCGCGGCTACCCATCCGCATGAGTTGGTTAGTTTCCACAACGTCCAATTCCTGGCCGCGGTCGACACGAGCGATCTGCTCGGCGTAGTACGCCTCGTAGCTGGATCGACCGAAGTACAAAGTCTCACCAGGGCTTACTTCGAGCGAGTAGGCCTGGAGGTCGCGTTCCCATCGAACGCCACCGTGTAGAAGACCGTTGATCGCGCGAGGGTCGACCTGCTGCGCCAGGACTTCTTTATCCAGCTGTAGCGCTTTTCGTGAGGCTTCGACCTGCTGCGCGGCCCGTGCGCTAGACGCTGGATCGTCGCGGGCTAGCCGCTCGGCTTGCTCCCGTGCCACTTCGGCCAGGCGGGCGTTGTGTGTGTCGACAATGCGTTCGAGCAGCTTTGCCTTCTCGAGGTCGCGGGCCTTGTCTCGTTCGGCGCGAGCCTTTTCCTCAGCGCGTGCCTTATCGGCTTCCTGCGCAGATGGCTTGGAGTTCGCAGGATCTGCGGCGAGCATCAACTGCCCGGCGATGCCGCGATCGCGTTCCTGGCGGCGGTTCTCGAGCTCCTTCGCCGCCGCGTCGCGGTAGTAAGGATGCAGTCCGAGGTTGTCGAGGACTTCGCGCTCATCCCACTGTTCTCTTTCGTGCTCCTCCCGCAAGGATTTAGCGACCCGTACGTGCTCGCCGATCCGGTCGATCAGCTGACGCTTGCTGCCTTGGTCGATGTCGCGCTGCTGGATTGCCTTGATCTGTTCACGAATGGCCTCGCGGTCACGCACCGCGACATGACCTTCGACGACACGGGCGGCAGCATGCACGACCGCGGTATCTACCCGTCCGAGGAGCCTGTTCATCTCCTGGTAGCGCTCGTCGCGCTTCTGCGCCTGCACGTGCTCCACTACCAGCGCGTCCTTGAGCCGCAGGTTCGCTGCTTCGCGTGCTGCCTTGTCGATCTCCTGCGTCGTCGCCCGGTCTACTTCGATCAGGTTGGCGAGTTCGTCGCGTGAGCCGATAAGCACTTCGAGGCTGATCGGTTGACCTCGCTCGTTGGCCTTTTCGATCTCACGCAGGAAACCCTTCAAGGCCGGAAAGGCCGTTCTCAGCTCGGGGGTTTCACGTACCTGCTCGATCGCCTTTTCAAGCTTTCTTGCGGCTTGGGCGCGTACAACCGGGCGACCAAGTTCAATCGCCTGCTCGAACTGCTTGTCGGAGAGCTCGATCACCTTGAACTGTGCGGGGTACTTCTGCGCCAGGCGCTTCGCCTCGGCCAGCACGTCCGGGTGTGGAGGGTCGGTGCCACGGACTATGTATTCGGCCTCCTGAACCTGACCGAAGGTCAGGAGGAATTCGTCCTTGGCGAGCTGCTTGAGCCCTTCCTCCCGGCCGACCCACCCGGCCTTGTACTCGACAGCCTTACCGACCTTGTGCGTTTTCGGATTAACCTTGGCTACATCGTGCCGCCGATCACCCATCGGGGTCTTTTGTACGACTTCGTGTCGCCAGTTTTCCTCGGCAGTTCGGCCGGTCATTTCCAGGTGACCATGCATCATCATGTCGTGGCGGGTTTTTCGGTCCCCCCAGCGTTCGACCTCGGTCTGCCACCGTTGGGGATCGCGTGCCGTGTTCAGTGCAGCAGCGCCCTCGGCTAGTTTGCCGAGGATGTACTGACGGTGCCCTACATCGCCCGCCTCGGTGAGACCTCGGTCAGTCCGCGGAACGACGTCACCAGTGCCGGCATGGTTACCCCCGCCCACACCGTGTGAACTTGCGGCCGACTCAGATCCGCCTTGTCCAGATGGGGAGCCGTCCGACCCTCCTGTCTGGTCGGAGCCGGTCATCGGCAGTCCGGTCGAGCACCGCTATCAGCTGTCTGCGAATCCTCCTGATATCCAGCGGTGGTATGCATCGATCGCATTGTCGAGCATCCGCACCAGGTTTTCCGGGCGCGCCAGCGCTGCCCGCAGCATCGCGTCAGGGTCGACCCACGCAGGCGCTTTGGGGAGTTCCACCGCAGGCCCCAGCGGCGCGATTTCAAGGACAGTGTTGTTGACCCACACCCATTTGCCCACACCGAGAGTGAGCAAGACGATGTGTCCGAGTCCTCGTGCCATCCGAGCAAACGCGGCCTGTTCGTCGCGTCCAAGGTCGGCATCAGGATCAGGGAACGCGCCGCGCGCGGCGGCATCGATAAGGTTGAGTCCTTCTCGTGTCCAGGGGTCGTCCAGATCGGCCAGACCTGGCGTCTCCTCGACCAACCGCGCCAAATCTGCTGGCTCTTGGGCCAGCCACTCCATGAATTCTGGTGCGCATTGCTGGTTTTCGTGCCGACGCCTTTCAGCGTCTGTGTAGGGGATGAGGTCCTCGTCCAAGACTGCCGCCCTTCCGGTAGTCGCGTTGTGCTCCGGTGAACCGTGCCGATGGTATCCATTTCGACTACCTCTGGCTGCGGCGGAGAAATATCTTGGCCGCCCGCTCGGTCAGATGAGCTCCGCGCTCCTGCCAGGTTTCGCTCATGCGGACAAGGGCGGGTTGAAGTCGGTGAGGGCCGTGAGCAGCTTGTTCAGGGTCGCGGCATCGGACCGAAAGTGTAGATCCGAGAGTGACGGAAAGGTGACGGGCTCACGTACCGACAGCGCGGGTAGCCCGCGCGCTGCGGAACTGGCCTGGATTTCAGTTGCTCGAGTGGTGGCGGAGTGATTCACGGTTTGCCTCGTTGTGCATTTCGATCCCTGCGGCCCTGCGGCCACAGAGCCAGGGTGGGCAGTGGTGGAATCCGATACCGGGGCTTTCGCCACCCGCCCATCTCCTCTCTAGACAGACCGATGCACCGCATGGGGATTCGGCGTCTCCCGGTATCGGAAACCGGTTTCATCGTGTCCCACAGACGGTTTCGGACGCGATCGCGTTGCGTGCGCGCGCCGTTGGCGTATCGTCGGTATTTTCCCAGGTCAGATGCGTTTGCATAGGTGGGGTTATGATCCGAGGTCGTTCATGGACAGGGTTCGAGGCAGCCGCCTTGCAGGAGGCCATGCGGTGCTCGGTTCGCGACTTTGCGGCGATGCTGGGTGTGGAACTCACCACCGTGGCGAACTGGCGTTCCGGTCTGAGCTCTGTCACTCCGCGTTCTAAGGCGCAAGCCATCCTCGACACCGCGTTCCGGCAGCGTGCAACCGCGGACGATCGAGAGCGGTTCGCGCAGATCGTTGCTGAGGGCGAGGAGGCATGGCGAACGCGTCACCAGCAACCAGACCAGCGACTGGTAGCGCCGGACAAGGCACTCGCGAGCCACGCACCAAATGCGTCACCACACTCGATTCTTTCTCCCACCTCACTGCCGCCCGACGGCCAGGAGGCAAGCCTCGAACTTCTCTCTGTGCTTGCCCGTGCGGACAAGCTCAGCCGGTCGGTCGATCCCGAGGTGATCGCGCGGCTTCGCAGCAGTACGCAGGGACTCATCGACAACTTCGAGCGGTTGACGCCGGCCTCACTCCTCCCTGCCCTGACGAAGCAGCGAGCGTGGCTGGAGACCCTCATCGACGAGTGCAGTGATTTGCGGCAACGGCGCGAGTTGTACGAGATTTCCAGCCACACTTCGGGGCTGCTCGGGTACATCACCGTCGGTTGTGGGAACTTCTCGCTGGCAGGCGCGTACAGCCATGAGTCGTTCGAGCTCGGCCGGTATGCGGAAGACACCAACCTGGCGTCGTGGGCGCGTGGAATGCAGAGCTTTTGCGAGTACTACGCGGGTCGTTTCGACAAGGCTTTGGCCTACGCCGAGGACGGGTTCGCGCTAGCTTCCAACCAACCACAGAGCGTTCGTCTTGCGATCAACGGCATCGCCCGGTCACGGGGCAAGCTCGGCGACGCGACAGGGGTGCACCGTGCAGTCGAGGACGCGCACCAGGCGCTGTCACGTTACGGTTCGCCCAGCGGCTCGCCGTCCAGCATCACGCTCGACAGTTACAGCCTGGCACAGGTCACCGGCAATGCGGCGACGGCCTATCTGTCGCTGGGGATGCCGGACAAGGTTGAGGAGTACGGGCGCGTGGCACTGGCTGAGATGAGCGAAGCTGACTCTCGCTGGGGACGTTCGCTGATACTGATCGACTTGGCGCGGGCCAACGTGCTGGCCGAAAACGCCGACCTCGACGCCGCGACCAATATCATGCTCGACGCGCTCGACCCGGCGATGGGCGTCCCGATGCTCCAGGTTCATCGTCGAGGACTGGAGTTCGTCCGTGACGCGACTGCCAGGTGGGGAAGTACCCGGGAGCTGCGTACGCTGCGGGACATGCTCACCGATGCACCTGATCGTCATGAGTGACCGGCCGCCGCATGAGAACCGGGCGGGTGCGCTGGGCTACTACTGGTTTCTCACCTTCGAACACGCGGCCGGTCTGCACGCGGCAGCAAGATACTGCCAGCAGGTGGTGGATTCGAGCCGCTTCGAACTGACACCACTCGACACTCTTCACCTGACACTGGACAGGATTGCCGCCCCGGGATCGTCGACGCCCGAGCAGCGAGCTGCGATCCTCGAGGCCGGGACGCGCCGGTGCCAGAATCTGGCGCCCTTCGTCCTGACCGTCGATCGGGTCGCAAACCTGCGGGGTGCGGTGGCGTTCATCTGTTCGCCCGGCCCGCGGATCGAGGAAGTTCGCGGTGCTGCGCGGGCGGCGACCCAGTCGGTGTCTCCAGCTGCCCCGGTGCGAGATTCGTCGTCCGCGCCCCACATGACGATCGCCTACCCGATGTACGAAGGGCTGACGGCGGAAGCTGCAGCGACCGCACGTGCCGCGGATCTTCCTGGTGCCGTTGCCGTCTCCGTCTCGGCGGTGTGCATGGTCGCACTGGAACGACGCGGACATGGATACCGCTGGGAGACGGTCGGACGAGCCCCGCTTGCGAAGCGCGATCGTGTCTCCTGAGCTGGCGGCTTCACCTCGAAGCAGGCAGGTATGTCGTCACACCGGTGCTACTCCACAGTACGCAGCGAGCGTACGAATGAGCGGCGTCAAGAAGGTGATGAACCGGTCCGAAGCCGGCGTCGAAACGCCGCTTGCCTGGTGACTCGCGGCTGGCACTGGATTTGCTCGACGAAGCGGAGCGGGCGCGCGAGCGGACCGACCCTGATGAGGCAGCGGGGCTGTTCCGCTTTTCCGAGGCCAAACAGATCACTACCGCGGATTCAGCTTGATGTGGGCGGACGACCCCGTGGTGTTGCGGAAGTCGGCGCGGGCTTAGGAGGATGCGATCCGCGCGTGGCAGGTGCAGCGATCCCCTGGTGACGAGATGCTGTCGCAAATCTACTTGGCGTCGGCGTCTGCGCGGCTGGGCGACCTGGACGCGAGCTTGGCGGCGGTGGAGCCGGTGTTGTTGTCGCCGATCAGTGCGCATTTCAGTTGGGTGCGGAAGCGGTTGAAGCAGTTGGACGGGCTGTTGGCTGAGAATTTCGCGGATTCGGCTGCCGCCGCTGACGCGCGGGAAACGCTGCGGGCCTACGTCCTGGCTGCGTAGCGTTGCTCACTCGGCCCATCCCCTTCGGGTCGAGAGCAGTGGAGCCGGCGCTGTGGCACCGGCCCACCACTATCGGCGAGTGCCGACCTGGTGTTTCCGCCCAGCGGGAGAACGCGGTTCCGGCCACGCGGCCCGAACTTACCGTGACCTGCATGACTGCACGAGTTTTCCCGACCACCGGCCCCGGCGCCGTTCGCGATCCGGAAGTCGCGGCGATGCTTGCCGCGCTCGACGCCGGGTTCCCTGATGTCGCCACGATGGAGGCCGCCGAGGCGCGGGCGGCGATCCGCGCCAGGCGTGCTCCGCTGCAACGTCTTCCCGAGATGCGCGAGGCGCGCGACCTCACCATCGACGGGCCTGGCGGGCCCTTGCCGCTGCGGGTGTTCCGGCCGCATCACGATGACGCGACGCTGCCGGTGATCGTGTTCGCGCACGGTGGTGGATTCGTGTTCTGCGATCTCGACAGTCATGACGAGTTCTGCCGTTCGATGGCGGCGGGGGTCGGTGCGGTGGTGATCTCGGTCGATTACCGGCTCGCACCGGAGCATCCTGCCCCCGCCGCCCACGACGACATGCTCGCCGCGCTGCGCTGGGCCGCTGGGAACGCGGGCGCGTACGGCGGTGATCCAGCCAGGATCGCGCTGGCCGGCGACAGCGCGGGCGGCAATCTCGCGGCCACCGTGGCTATCGCGGTCAGGGACGGTGGTGGTCCCGAGGTCGCGGCGCAGATTCTGATCTATCCGGTGATCGACGACGATTTCGAGACCGAGTCCTATCAGCGGTTCGGCACCGGGCACTACAACACGACCAGCGCCATGCGGTGGTACTGGCAGAACTACGCACCGCACGGCACCGACGACGTCCGCCTCGTGCCGACCAGGGCATCCACGCTGGCCGGCCTCCCGCCCGCGGTGGTGGTCACCGCCGAACTCGACCCGCCCTGCTCGGCCGGTGACGCCTATGCGCAACGGCTGGCCGGGGACGGCGTCGTGGTGCGGCATCGCCGCTACAACGGGCTGTTCCACGGCTTCCTCACCATTCCGTCCCTGGCCGCCACCCAGGCCGCCCGCACCGAGGTCTGGGCGATGGTGCGCGACGTGCTCGGTCCGGCATAGCGGACGTTCCTCGAAGCGACAACTTCGCGTAGCCGAGGGGCTATGGTCGCGACCCGCTACGCCGCCCCGGCACGATCATCGGCCACCCGGTCAGCGGATCGTCGACGACCACGCAGTCGAGATCGAACACCGCCCGGACGGAGGCACGGGCATCAGCGGGCGCTCATGGCGTGATCGCCGCGGCGGCCCGGCCGGCTCACCGGTCGGCCGGGTCGTGCATGCCCTCTTCTTCGCGCACGCGCTGCTCGATCTCGCGCCAGCGCCCCGGCGTCGGATGGGGGTAGTCGGCGCGGTCGTCGTGTTCGGCGCCGGCCAGGACGGTGGCCGCGTTGTCGATGTCGTCGATCAACTGCTGGGCGAGTTCACGTTCGGCCGTGTAGTGGCGCTGCGCCCACTGCAGCACGAGCTGCGAATAGGCCCAGCCCGGTTCGGATTTCGCCGCCTCGGCGTCGATCGCGGCCCGCTGCTCGAGCTCCTCGACGTCGGCGATGTGGTCGCGCAGGATCTGCTTGATCCGGTCCGGGGAGCCGAGGTGGCCGAACATGACGCGCAGCAGCACATGGTGTTTGAGCACCGAGGCGTCGACCGGCGCCTTGTTCCACCACGCGGTGACCGCCTCGCGCCCGGAGTCGGTGATCTGATACAGCCGTTTGCCACGCATGGCGTTGTCGTGGTCGAGCCGCGAGCTCGCGAACCCGTGGTTCTCGAGCTTCTTCAGTTCGGCGTAGATCTGGCTGTAGGACGGGGTCCAGTAGAAGTAGCGCAGGCTCCAGTCGGCCCACTTCTTCAGGTCGTAGCCGGAGACTTCCTCCTCGTAGGAGAGCATGGCGAGCACCGCCCAGCTGGTCGGCGGCAGATTGGGCACGCCGGGATCGGGGTCGGGAGTCGCCATCGCTGCATGTTATCAACCCCGCTTGGCACCATTTACCCGCCGACAACCGCTGACCGGGAGAACGTCTTGAGCCGCGCACCGCTCACCCCGGATCGTGGGGGCATCGAGTTCCGTTCGGGAGGACCCCTATGAATGCAGACAACGTCGCCCTCGACGCAGGTATCCCAGCACCCGCAGAGCTGCGCAGAGTGCTCGGTCACTTCGCGACCGGCGTCGCGGTGATCGCCGCCCACGACGGGACGCGACCGCTCGGTTTCACCTGCCAGTCGGTGGTGTCGGTGTCGCTGGACCCGCCGTATGTGTCGTTCTGCCCGGCCAAGAGTTCCACCAGCTGGCCGCTGCTGCGCGAGGCGGGCGCCCTGTGCATCAACATCCTGGCCGAGGAGCAGAGCGCGCTGTGCCGTCAGTTCGCGGTGAGCGGCGCCGACAAGTTCGCCGGTGTCGAGTGGGACCGGGCGGGCAACGGCGCGCCCGCGCTGGCCGGGGCGCTGGCCCATATCGAGGTGAACGTGGAGCTCGAGCACGACGCGGGCGATCACACGGTGGTGCTGGCCCGGATCGGTGACCTGCGGGCGGCCGAGGACGGCAGGCCGCTGCTGTTCTATCGGGGTGGGTTCGGCGGCTTCGCGGCCTCCTCTTCGGGGAGTTCCCGGTCGACTTCCCGCTCACCGTCGCGCTCGTCGACCACTACGCCGAGGCGAAGTGAGGAACGGGCGACGGGCCGCGGCGGACCCGTCGCCCGGTGGTGCCGTCGCCCGACGGCGTCAGCGCCGCGGCTCGCCGCGGTAGGTGCCGAACGACCACAGGTTGCCCCGCGCTCGCGCGGGTCCTGGGC
>NZ_JBSGVD010000060.1:0-24793 GCF_053608285.1 Nocardia sp. NPDC055053
GGGCCGCGCAGGAGTCGCGCGCCTGGCGCCGGAGCGCACCGGCAGCCAAGGCGGCGCCGCACCCGATCGGGTCCGGCGCCGCCTTCGTCCGTCTCCGGGTCCGGCTGCCGGTCGAACCCGTGTTCAGGGTGGTTCCCCCACCTTCCCCACCGTCCCCCACCCCGCCCCCGCGCGGGCGTCCGGCGCGGGTCGACGCCGGTCGCACCTGCGATGTTTGCTGAACGTTGTCGGAACCGCAGGTTGCCGACCCGCGCGGGTTGCCCGAACACGCGATAGCCCCGAATCTCGGTGATAGCTGGCATGACCTGCGGAATTGTGTTGGCGGGGAGCAGGATCACCCGGGGTTTCGATTGAAAGTGGGGGAAAGTGGGGTAATGTGGGTCGCGCACTACAGGAGAGGCCGTACGGCGAGGTGATCCAGTAGGGAGGTGGCCGAGATGTTTCTCGGTACCTACACCCCCCGATTGGACGACAAAGGGCGACTGACGTTGCCTGCGAAGTTCCGAGACGATCTGGCGGGAGGGTTGATGGTCACGAAAGGTCAAGACCACAGCCTGGCCGTGTATCCGAAAGACGAGTTCACCGCGCTCGCGCGGCGGGCCGCGGCAGCGTCTCGAAGCAACCCGCAGGCAAGGGCTTTCGTCCGAGCGCTGGCGGCGGGCACCGACGAGCAACGTCCGGATGCACAGGGCCGGATCACGCTGTCGCCGGACCATCGACGCTATGCGAATCTCACGCGCGATTGCGTGGTGATCGGTTCCGTCGACTTCCTCGAGATATGGGACAAGCAGGCGTGGGAGTCCTACCTCGCCGAGCACGAGGAGGACTACGCGCAAGCCAGAGACGAGTCGCTGGGCGGGATCTTCTAGCCCGGAGCACGCGAGTGCTGCGAGGCCTCTGCCCGGGCGTGGACCCTGACGTACTTCCCCGACGCCAGGTGCCGCGCCTCGGTCAGAGACCTCGACGCATTCGCCGGTTCCATCGCAAGGGCGGTGGAGCAGCTTCATTCAGACCGCAATCTCATTCGAAAAGCACTGTGTGGCAAGGCGACCCGTCTGCGACGCGAGGCAGTATCCCGGGAGGTCGAGGTGAACCATGACACCGAGAACCCCCGTCATGTGCCGGTCCTGCTCCAACGCGCCGACGAACTGCTCGGCCCCGCGCTGGGCGAACCGGGCGCGGTCTACATCGACGCGACCCTCGGCCTGGGCGGGCACGCCGAACATTTCCTGCGCACCTATCCGAACGCGCACCTGGTCGGGCTCGACCGTGACACCACCGCGCTGAAACTGGCAGGCGAGCGGCTCGCGCCCTACGCCGACCGGACCACCCTCGTGCACACCCGCTACGACGGGATCGCCGACGCGCTGAGCCAGGCCGGGCTGCCCGAGATCGGTTCCGTGTCAGCGATTCTGATGGACCTCGGGGTCTCGTCGATGCAGCTCGACGAGGCCGATCGCGGCTTCGCCTACTCCGTCGACGCCCCGCTGGACATGCGGATGGACCCCACCACCGGACCGACCGCCGCCGACGTGCTCAACACCTACAGCCACGGAGACCTGGCCAGGGTGCTGAAAACCTATGGTGACGAACGGTTCGCGGGCAAGATCGCCTCCGAGGTGCTGCGCAGGCGCGCGGTCAAGCCGTTCACCACCAGCGCCGAGCTGGTCGAGCTGCTCTACGACACCATCCCGGCGGCGGCGCGGCGCACCGGTGGTCATCCGGCCAAGCGCACGTTCCAGGCGCTGCGGGTGGAGGTCAACGGCGAGCTCGACTCGCTGCGCGCTGCGCTGCCCGCGGCCCTGGATTCGCTGCGCGTCGGCGGGCGGATCTGCGTCATGTCGTACCAGTCGCTGGAGGACAGGCTGGTCAAGCAGGAGTTCGCGCCACGCATCGTGTCCAGATCACCGATGGACCTGCCGGTCGAATTGCCCGGCATGGGACCGGAATTCCGGATGCTGACCCGCGGTGCGGAGAAAGCGACCGAGTCCGAGATCGAGGTCAACCCGCGATCCGCGCCGGTGCGGATGCGCGCGGCCGAACGGATCGCGGAGAGGTCAGGGAGGACACAGGAGGGGACACGATGAGCGTGCGGACGAGCACCGTCGCAGTGCCTGGGCGTACGGCCCGTCGCGTCGAGGCGGCCGACCGGGTGAAATCCGGTGCCGCACAGCGGGCCTACGCGCGCAAGCGCACCAGGGAGCAACTGCTCGACGGCATCGCGCTGCCCGAACGGGCATCCACGATGGCGGGGCGGATCCCGTTCGTCACCGCCATCATCGGACTGCTCGGCTGCGGCCTCGCCCTCACCCTCTTGCTGACCACCCGCGCCGCCGAGGACAGCTACCAGCTCGGCGACGCCAGGGCGGTCAACCGCAAGCTCGCCGACGAGCGGGCCGCGCTGCAGCGCGAGGTCGCCGCCGCCGACTCCGCCCCCGAATTGGCCGCGCGCGCCAGGGAACTGGGCATGATCCCCGCCAAGGACCCGGCCCGGCTGGTTCTCGGTCCCGGTGGGGAGGTCACCGTCATCGGCACGCCGACGCCCGCGCAGGGCGCGCCGGCGCCGCCGCTGAACAGCCCGCCGACCACGACGCCGAGCGGTCCGCCCCCCGGACATGTGCAGGCACAGGGCGAGCGGGTGGTTCCGGTGCAGCCGGGCGCCACGCTCCCGAGCCCGGCCACGCCGAGTACAGCGCCCGCAGGCCAAGGTGGTGCCCCCGCATCGGGTCCCGCCGCAGGCGCTCCGGCTCAGGCACCCGCGGTCTCGCCCCAGCCCGCGGTGGCACCGGCGCCCGCGCCGCTCGCCCCCGCTCCGGGCGAAGCGGTAGCGCCCGGTCAGGCCGCGGACGGTCAAGCTCCGGCGCCGATCGCGCCCGCGGACGGCCAAGTTCCCGCGCCGATGGCACCTGCGGCCGGTCGAGCGCCGGTGGACGGCCAGGCGCCCGCGCCGGCCGCCCCCGAGCCGGTGACCGTGCCCGACCGGGTCGACGTCACCGCCCCCGCCGAGCAGGACGCGCCGCAGGCGCAGGCCGACGCGCCGCCGCCCGCATCGGGTGTCGCGGCCGGACTACCGAACCCCGCGGCCCGGCCACCGAGTGAGGCGCCGCGGATCGTCGCTCCGGAGGGCGGTCGATGAGGCAGAGCGGGCCCGCGTCGCCACGGCGACGCGGGCCGGTCTCGTCGAGGGCCCGCCGATCGGGCTCGCTCTCGCCGGACCGGCCGATCCGGTTGCGCCTCGGCGTCGGCCGGGTCACTCTGCTGGCCACGCTGGCGGTGGTGGCGTTGCAGCTGCTCTACATCCAGAGCATCGCCGCGCCCGCGCTCTCGGCGCAGGCGGCGTCGCAGCGCACCACCAAGGAGACCGAGGCCGCCGTGCGCGGTCCGATCACCGACCGCAACGGCAAGCGGCTCGCCTTCACCATCACCGCGAAAGCGCTGACCTTCCAGCCGGTCCGGGTGCGCCAGCAGCTGGCCGACGCCAAGAAGGCCAAGTCGAGCGCGCCCGATCCGGAGCAGCGCCTGAAGGACATCGCGAAGTTCGTCCACGACAAGCTCGGTGCGGCAGCGCCCAAGGAAGACGAGCTGCTGGACAAACTGCGCAGTGACAAGACCTTCACCTACCTCGCGCGCAATGTCGATCCGCGGGTGGCCTCGGAGATCATCGCCAAGTACCCGGAGGTCGGCCAGGAACGCCAGGACCTGCGCGAATACCCCGGTGGGGCGCTGGCGGCCAATGTGGTCGGTGCGACCGGCTGGGACGGGCACGGCCAGATCGGCCTGGAATCGGCGCTGGACTCGGTGCTCGCGGGCACCGACGGTTCGCGCACCTACGATCGCGGCTCCGACGGCGCGGTGATCCCGGGCAGCTACCGCGACCAGCAGCCCGCCGTCAACGGCTACGGCGTGGAACTGACGCTCGACGAGGACATGCAGTATTTCGTCCAGCAGCAGGTGCAGCAGGCCAAGCAGCTGTCCGGCGCGTCCTCGGCCTCGGCGGTGGTGCTCGACGCCAAGACCGGTCAGGTGCTGGCCATGGCCAACGACAACACCTTCAATCCCGCACTGGGACCCCAGCATTGGGCCTCGGCCGACATGAGCAACCCGTCGGTCGCCGAACCGTTCGAGCCCGGCTCGGTGAACAAGATCGTCACCGCGGCTGCCGCCATCGAATACGGTCTGACCACCCCCGACGAGGTGTTGCAGGTGCCCGGCTCGATCCGGATGTCGGGCGTCACGGTCAACGACGCGTGGCAGCACGGCACCGCGCCGTACACGACCACCGGCATCTTCGGGAAGTCCTCCAACGTGGGCACTCTCATGCTCGCGCAGCGGGTGGGCGAGGACCGCTTCGCCGACATGGTCGACCGCTTCGGCCTCGGCAAGCGCACCGGGATCGGCCTGCCGGGGGAGAGCCCGGGCCAGGTGCCCGCGCGCGACCAGTGGTCCGGCGGCACCTTCGCGAACCTGCCCATCGGCCAGGGCCTTTCGATGACGACGCTGCAGATGACCGGCATGTACCAGGCCGTCGCCAACGACGGCCTGCGCATTCCGCCGCGCATCGTCAAGGCCAGGATCGCCCCCGACGGCACCCGCACCGAGGAATTGCAGCCCGACGGTGTGCGCGTGGTGAGCCCGCAGACCGCGAGCACGCTGCGCACCATCTTCCAGGCGACGGTGCAGAAGGATCCGATGGGCTACCAGATGGGCACGGGTGTGCAGGCCGCGATCGAGGGCTACCAGGTGGCAGGCAAGACCGGCACCGCGCAGAAGGTGGACCCGGGCTGCCGGTGCTACTCGACCTCGTCGTTCTACATCACCTTCGCCGGGATGGCGCCCGCCGACAACCCCCGCTATGTGATCGGCATGATGCTCGACGCGCCGGTCCGCAGCTCCGACGGCACCGGTGGTGGGTCGGCCGCGCCGCTGTTCCACACCATCGCCTCCTGGGCGTTGCAGCGCGACCGGGTGCCGCCCTCGCCGGAGCCCAAGCGGCTGGTGCTGGAGGCCGGGCTCTAACTCTTCGCCTTGGCACAACCCGCGTTGTCCGTCCGACACCGCGCGTCGGTAACCTGACTGCTCGTCTCGCCCACGCGCTCGATCACTCTCAGAGAGGAGCCTTGTGCCCGCGCAGTCCAGCCCGCACGCGCTCCGGCCGAACACGCCGCCGTCGACGTCGCTGCAGGCCCTGCTGGACCTCACCGGCGCCACGGTGGCGACTCCGGTGACCACCGAAACGATCGTCACCGGCATCGAGCAACGGTCCAACGCCGTGCGCTCCGGTGACCTGTTCGCCGCCCTGCCCGGCGCCAATTCCCACGGTGCGCGGTTCGCCGCCGACGCGATCGACCGTGGCGCGGTGGCGGTGTTCACCGATGCCGCAGGCGCCGCCCTGATCGGCGAGGTCGCCGTGCCTGTCCTCGTGCGCGAGCAGCCGCGCGCCGTACTCGGTGAACTCTCCGCCGAGATCTACGGCCACCCGAGCGACCGGCTGCGCATCGTCGGCATCACCGGCACCTCCGGCAAGACCACGACCTCGTACCTGGTGGAAGCGGGTCTCGCCGCGGCGGGCCTGGCCACCGGGCTGATCGGCACCATCGAGACCCGTATCGGCGGCAGGCGGGTGCCCAGCGCGCTCACCACGCCCGAGGCGCCGCAGCTGCACGCGATGTTCGCCGCGATGGTCGAGCAGGGCGTGCAGGCGGTCGTGATGGAGGTCTCCAGCCACGCGCTGGCGCTGGGCCGGGTCGACGGCGTGCGCTTCGCGGTCGGCGCGTTCACCAACCTGTCGCAGGACCACCTCGACTTCCACGCCGACTTCGAGGACTACTTCGCCGCGAAACGCAAACTCTTCGAAGCGGATTCGCCGATCGCCGCGCGCACCGCGGTGATCTGTGTCGACGACGAGTGGGGTACCCGCCTCGCCGGTGACCTGACCGCGCCGGTCACGGTGTCGACCGTCGGCCAGGCCACCTGGCAGGTCGCCGGTGACGTGCAGGCCACCGGTGGTGCGCAGGAGTTCACCGCGGCCGGACCCGACGGCGAGCTCACCGTGCGGCTGCGGCTGCCCGGCCGCTACAACGTCGCCAACGCGCTGCTCGCCGTCGCGACCTGCGCGGCCGCCGGCGTCGATCCCGCGGTGGCCGCGCCGGCGCTGGCCACCGTCGACGTGCCGGGCCGGATGCAGCGGGTCGAGCGCGGCCAGGACTTCCTCGCCGTCGTCGACTACGCGCACAAGCCCGCCGCGGTCGAATCGGTCGTCACCACCCTGCGCGGTCACCTCACCGAGGCCGGGCACGGCAGGCTGGCCGTCGTCGTCGGCGCCGGTGGCGACCGCGACGCGGCCAAGCGCCCGCTGATGGGTGCGGCGGCGGCACGCGGCGCCGACCTGCTGATCGTCACCGACGACAATCCCCGCACCGAAGACCCGGCGGCCATCAGGGCCGCCGTGGTGGCCGGTGCGCACGAACTCCCGGCCACCGACCGCGGCGAGATCCGCGAGATCGGTGACCGCGCGGCGGCCATCGCCGCTGCCATCGCCTGGGCGCGTTCCGGCGACGTGGTGCTCATCGCGGGCAAGGGCCACGAGGCGGGGCAGGAGATCCAGGGCGTCAAGCATCCCTTCGACGACCGCGAGGTGGTCGCGGCGGCGCTGGAAACCCTGCAGACACGACACAGTCCGCAGACGGACTCGGAGGACTTGACGGTTTCATGATCGAGATGACACTGCGGGAGATCGCGGACGTCGTCGGCGGCGAGCTGCACGACGTACCCGACCCTCAGGCACTGGTGACCGGTTCGGTCGAATTCGATTCGCGCCGAATCGGTTCCGGCGATCTGTTCCTCGCGCTGCCGGGCGCCAACTCCGACGGACACGACTACGCCGCCGCCGCGGTCGCCGCGGGCGCGGTCGCCGTGCTGGCGGCGCGGCCGGTCGGCGTGCCCGCGATCGTCGTCGCGCCCGACCGTGGCTCGGTGCCCGCGACCTCGGTCGCGCTGAGCAACGACGAGGACGGCTCCGGCGCCGCCGTGCTGGCCGCGCTGGCCGAGCTGGCCAGGGCGAGCACGCAGCGGCTGGCCGAGCGCACCGGGCTCACCGTCGTCGGCGTCACCGGGTCCTCCGGCAAGACCTCGACCAAGGACCTGCTGGCCGCCGTGCTGGCGCCGCTGGGTCCGGTCGTCGCCCCGCCCGGCTCGTTCAACAACGAACTCGGTCACCCGTGGACCGCGTTGCGCGCCGGCCTGGACACCAAGTTCCTCGCACTCGAGCTCTCGGCTCGCGGCCCCGGCCACATCGCCGCGCTGGCCCGCATCGCGCCGCCGCGCATCGGCGTCGTGCTCAATGTCGGCACCGCGCACCTGGGTGAGTTCGGCAGCCGCGAGGCGATCGCCAAGACCAAGGGCGAGCTGGTGGAGGCGCTGCCCGCCGACGGGCTGGCCGTGCTCAACGCCGACGATCCGAATGTCGCCGCCATGGCGTCGCGGACCAAGGCCCGCGTGGTGAAGGTCGGCCTGTCCGGTGACGCCGACGTACGCGCCACCGACGTGGTCACCGACGAGCAGGCCCGCGCCCGGTTCACCCTGCACGCGGGCGGGCAGTCCGTGCCGGTGCAGCTGGCCGTGCACGGCGAGCACCACGTCGGCAACGCGCTGGCCGCGGCCGCCGTCGCGCTGGAATGCGGCGCCGACCTGGCGACCATCGCGCAGGCGCTGGCAGGCGCGGGCGCCGCCTCGGCGCGCCGGATGGACGTGCGCACCACGGCCGACGGCGTCACCGTCATCAACGACTCCTACAACGCCAATCCCGATTCGGTGCGGGCCGCGCTCAAAGCGCTGGTCACCCTGGCCAAGGCGGGCGACGAGCCGCGCCGCAGCTGGGCCGTGCTCGGCGAGATGGGCGAACTCGGGGACGACTCGGTGATCGAACACGACGCGATCGGACGCCTGGCGGTACGCCTTGATGTCGACCGGTTGATCGTGGTCGGCACCGGACGGCCATCCCGGGGGATGCACCAGGGTGCGGTGATGGAAGGCTCATGGGGCGAGGAGTCTGTCCTCGTACCCGATATCGACGCGGCGATCGCGCTGCTCGACGACGAGATCGCCACCGGCGATGTGGTACTGGTCAAGGCGTCGAAGGCGGTCGGCCTGTGGGCCGTCGCCGAGCACCTGACCAGGGCAGGGGAAGGTAACACGGCTCGATGAGGCAGATTCTTTTCGCGGCGGGGATCGCACTGGCGGTGTCGATCCTGTTGACGCCGTTGCTGATCCGGGTCTTCGCCAGACAGGGCTTCGGCCAGGAGATCCGGGTCGACGGCCCGGCCAGTCACCAGGCCAAGCGCGGTACCCCGACCATGGGTGGCGTCGCCATCCTGATCGGCATGTGGGCCGGTTACCTCGGCTCGCACCTGATCGGCATCGGCTACGACGCCGAGGGCCCGACGGCCTCGGGCATGCTCGTGCTCGGGCTCACCACCGCGCTGGGCGTCGTCGGCTTCCTCGACGACTTCATCAAGCTGCGCAAGCAGCGCAACCTCGGGTTGTCGGCGGCGGGCAAGTACATCGGCCAGATCGGCGCCGCCGTCATCTTCGCCGTGCTGGTGCTGCAGTTCCGCGGCGAGAACGGCCTCACCCCGGGCAGCAAGCACATCTCCTACGTGCGGGACATCTCGACGGTGTCGCTGGGCGCGATCGTGTTCGTCATCCTGGTCTGCCTGCTCGTGGTCGCCTGGTCCAACGCGGTCAACCTGACCGACGGCCTGGACGGCCTGGCCGCCGGTTCGATGAGCCTGGTGCTGGGCGCCTACGTGATCATCACGTTCTGGCAGTACCGCAACGCGTGCTCGACCGCGCCCGAAGCTGGCTGCTACAACGTGCGCGACCCGCTGGACCTGGCGCTGGTGTGCGCCGCCGCGGCCGCCGCCTGCATCGGCTTCCTGTGGTGGAACGCCGCGCCGGCCAAGATCTTCATGGGTGACACCGGGTCGCTGGCGCTGGGCGGCATGCTCGCCGGGCTGTCCATCACCACCCGCACCGAGCTGCTGATGGTCGTCATCGGCGCGCTGTTCGTCGCCGAGGCGGCGTCGGTGGTGCTGCAGGTCGTGGTCTTCCGCACCACCCGCAACCGGTTGTTCAAGATGGCGCCGTTCCATCACCACTTCGAATTGAGCAAGTGGGCCGAAACCACGGTGATCATCAGATTCTGGATCCTGGCGGGCATCGCCGCCGCCGTGGGTCTCGGGCTGTTCTACAGCGAATATCTCTCGCAGGTCGGGTGAGGACGAACATGGTCGAACACTCTCCCCGTGCCCTCCGCTCGCCGGGCCCGATGCTCGAATTCCTGCGTGGCCGTGACGTTCTCGTCGCGGGCTGGGGCGTCTCCGGGCGCTCGCTGATCGAACCGCTGCGCGATATCGGCGCGCACCCGGTGGTCACCGACTCCGGCGCCAAGGCACTGGCCGAGGCCGCCGAACTGGGTCTGGAGGTCGCCACCAGCGTCGAGCTGGAACGTGCCGACCTGAGCCGGTTCGCGCTGGTCATCACCAGCCCGGGCTGGCGGCCGGACTCGCCGGTGCTGGTCTCCGCCGTCACCGAGGGCATCCCGGTCTGGGGTGACGTCGAGTTCGCCTGGTGGGTCGATCAGGCCAGGATCTACGGTCCGGTCCGCAAGTGGCTGGTGATCACCGGCACCAACGGCAAGACCACCACCACCCAGATGACGCACTCGATCCTGCGCGCCGCCGGCATCGCCAGCGTGGCCTGCGGCAATATCGGCCTGCCCATCCTGGACGCGCTGCGCCGCAACCCGGGCCCGCAGGTGCTCGCCGTCGAGCTGTCCTCGTTCCAGCTGCACTGGGCGCCGTCGGTGCGCCCGGAAGCGGGCGTGGTGCTCAATGTCGCCGAGGACCACCTCGACTGGCACGGCGGTCTCGACGCCTACGCCGCCGCCAAGGCCCGCGCGCTGACCGGACGGGTTGGCGTCGTCGGCCTCGACGATCCGGTCGCGGGCTCACTGGCCCGCAAGGCCAAGGCGCGGCGCACGGTCGGCTTCCGGATCGGCGTGCCCGCCGACGGCGAGCTGGGCGTCGTCGACGGCAAGCTCCTGGATCGCGCGTTCACCAAGGCCGCGATTCTCGCCGAGACTTCCGACATCAGCCCGCAGGGCCCGGCAGGCATCGCCGATGCCCTTGCCGCCTCCGCGCTGACCAGGGCGATCGACGTGGCACCGCAGTTCGTCAAGGAAGGCCTCGCCGAGCACAAGGTGGGCCCGCACCGCACCGCGTTCGTCCGCGAACTGGGCGGTGTCGAGTTCATCGACGACTCCAAGGCCACCAACCCGCACGCCGCGCGCGCCGCGATCATGGCGTACCCGCACGTGGTGTGGGTGGCGGGCGGTCTGCTCAAGGGCGCGAGCGTCGACGACCTCATCGAGGAAGTGGGCGACCGGCTGGTCGGCGCGGTCCTGTTCGGGGCCGACGCGCCGGTGATCGCCGCCGCATTGGCGCGACACGCACCCGAAGTCCCGGTCATCGAGCTGGATGCGGGAGACGATGCAGACATGGAGTCGTCGAGATCCCAGCGTGCCGAGGCGGTCATGGGCCGCGCGGTCCGCGCCGCGGCGGGCCTTGCCCGCGCCGGAGACACCGTGTTGCTCGCTCCCGCCGGTGCCTCCCTGGACATGTACGACGACTACACCCACCGCGGACGCTGCTTCGTGGACGCGGTGACGGCACTGGAAGACGGTGACATCGGGCGGGCGCTATGACTGAGGCGCGGCGAACGGGTTGGGCGGGGGAGCGCTTCGGCGCTTGGCTGGCCCGTCCGCTCGCGTCCTTTCATCTGATCGTCACCATCGCGACCCTGCTCACTGTGCTCGGCCTGGTCATGGTGCTCTCGGCGTCGAGCGTCGAGGCCTATGCCGGTGGCCGCTCGGCGTACTCGCTGTTCATCCAGCAGGCGATGTTCGCCGCGCTCGGCGCCGTCGCGTTCTACATCGCGCTGCGGCTGCCGCTGCGATTGCTGCGGCAGTGGTCGTTCCCGATCTTCAGCATCTCGGTGCTCGCGCTGGTGCTGGTGCTGATCCCCGGCATCGGCGCCGTCCACGGTGGCGCCAGGCGCTGGTTCGACATCGGCCCGCTGTCCATCCAGCCGTCCGAGGTCGTCAAGGTGACGCTGGTCGTGTGGGGTGCGCATCTGCTGGCCTCGCGGCGCGGCGCCCACCTCAAGGACATCCTGGTGCCGCTGGTGCCAGCCGGGCTGCTGGTGTGCCTGCTGGTGGTGCTCGAACCGAACCTGTCGACGACGATCGCGCTGGGCATCGTGCTGATGGCGCTGCTGTGGTTCGGCGGGCTGCCGGTGCGGTTGTTCGTCGGGATCATGGTCAGCGGGGTGGTCGTCGCGTCGGTGCTGGCGCTGTCGGCCGGCTACCGCTCCGACCGGGTGCGCGCGTTCTTCAACCCCGGTGACGACCCGCAGGGCGTCAACTATCAGGCGCGCCAAGCCAAGTACTCCCTCGCGGACGGCGGCATCCTGGGCCGCGGGCTCGGGCAGAGCCGTGCCAAGTGGAGCTACCTGCCCAACTCGCACAACGACTTCATCTTCGCCATCATCGGCGAGGAACTCGGCTTCCTCGGCTGTATGGCGGTGCTGGCGCTGCTGGCGATGTTCGTCTACGCCGGGATCCGGATCGCGCTGCGCTCGGTCGACCCGTTCCTGCGCCTGCTCACCGCCACCGCCACCACCTGGATCACCGCGCAGGCGCTGATCAATATCGGCTATGTCGTCGGGCTGCTCCCGGTGACCGGATTGCAGCTGCCGCTGGTGTCGGCGGGTGGTTCGTCGCTGGCCATCACGCTGTTCATGTTCGGCATCATCGCCAGCGCCGCCCGGCACGAACCGGAAGCGGTGTCGGCGTTGCAGGCCGGGCAGGACGGACGGCTCAGCCGGTTGCTGCGCCTGCCGATCCCCGAGGTGTACACCCCGGCCAGGGCCGATACACCGCGCAAGTCCGCCGCGCGCGGCAGAGCCGAACGCCAACGCCAGGCGCCCCGCCGGCAGCCGCCCGCCGAGCGCAGGCGACGCACGCCGCAGAGCCGCGGCACCAATTCGCTACGGTCGACCAGAGCATGGGAACCGACCTATCCGATGCCACACGCGAAAGAACGAGGTAGATCCAGGTGAGTCACCCGCGCACCGGGTTGTCGGTGATCGTCGCAGGCGGCGGCACGGCCGGCCATATCGAACCCGCGTTGGCCGTCGCCGACGCGCTGCGCAAGCTCGACGATTCGATCCGGGTGACCGCCCTGGGGACCGAGCGCGGTCTCGAGACCAAGCTCGTCCCCGAACGCGGGTACCCGCTCGAGCTGATCCCGCCGGTGCCGTTGCCGCGCAAGCCCTCCGCCGACCTACTGCGCCTGCCCGGCCGGGTGCGCGCCTCGGTGAAGCGGACCAGGGCCGTCATCGACGAGGTCGAGGCCGACGTGATCATCGGCTTCGGCGGCTACGTCGCCCTGCCCGCCTACCTCGCCGCGCGCGGCGGGCTGTTCGGCCGCAAGCGCGCCGTTCCGGTCGTGGTGCACGAGGCCAATGCCAAGGCGGGTATCGCGAACAAGGTCGGCGCCAAGCTGGCCGCGAAGGTACTGGCCGCGGTCCCCGATTCGGGACTGGCGAACGCGCAGGTCGTCGGGATCCCGGTCCGCGACTCCATCACCGGGCTCGACCGTCCGGCACTGCGTGCGCAAGCCCGCGCCCACTTCGGCCTGCCCGCCGATGGCCCGGTGCTCCTGGTGTTCGGCGGTTCGCAGGGCGCGCGCAGCCTCAACGAGGCCGTCTCCGGCGCCGCGCCGCAGCTGGCCGCCGCCGGGATCTCGGTGCTGCACGCGCACGGACCCAAGAACAGCGTCGAGGTGAGCACCGCCGGGGCGGAGGCGCCCTACGTCGCGGTGCCGTACCTGTCCCGGATGGACCTGGCCTACGCGGCCGCCGACGCGGTCGTGTGCCGCTCCGGCGCGATGACCGTGGCCGAGGTGTCGGCGGTCGGGCTGCCCGCGTTCTACGTGCCGCTGCCGCACGGCAACGGCGAGCAGGAGTTCAATGCCAGGCCCGTGGTCGCCCAGGGAGGTGGCAGAATTGTCGCCGACGCCGACCTGACCCCGAAATACGTGATCGATGAGGTGATTCCGCTGCTGCTCGACCCCGCTCGACTCGCCGAGATGAGCCGCGCCGCCGCAGGCGCGGGCCATCGCGACGCTGCCGACACGGTGGCCAGGATCGTCACCGAGGTCGCCCGATGAGCGGGATCAGCGAGGCCGCCGGCACCGGGCTGCCGCCCGAGCTCGAACGGGTGCACATGGTCGGCATCGGTGGCGCGGGCATGTCCGGTATCGCCCGGATTCTGCTGTCGCGCGGTGGCGCGGTGTCCGGGTCGGATGCGCGGGAGAGCCGCGGCGTGCTGTCGCTGCGGGCACGCGGCGCGCAGGTCCGCATCGGCCACGACGCCGACGCGCTCGACCTGCTGCCCGGCGGCCCGACGGTCGTCGTCACCACCTACGCCGCCATCCCGAAGACCAATCCCGAGCTGGTCGAGGCGAATCGGCGCCACATCCCCGTGCTGCTGCGCCCGACCGTGCTCGCCGCGCTGATGCGCGGGCACAAGACGCTGCTGGTCTCTGGCACCCACGGCAAGACCTCGACCACCTCGATGCTGATCGTGTCGCTGCAGCACTGCGGCGCCGATCCGTCGTTCGCGGTCGGCGGTGAGCTCAACGAGGCGGGCACCAACGCCCACCACGGCAGCGGCGACATCTTCGTCGCCGAGGCCGACGAGTCCGACGGCTCACTGCTGCAATACGACCCGGACGTCGCCGTGGTCACCAATATCGAGTCCGACCACCTCGACTTCTTCGGCACCGACGAGGCCTACATCCAGGTGTTCGACGACTTCGCCGACCGGCTCGCCCCCGGCGGTCTGCTGGTCGTATGTCTGGACGATCCCGGCTCACTGGCTCTGGCGCATCACGTCGCGCCCCGGCTGGCCGAGCGCGGCGTCGAGGTCCTCGGCTACGGCTCCGGCGACCTGACCGACGCACCGGTCACGGTCGGCGCGCGGCTGATCGACTGGCAGCCACGCGATGTCGGTGGCATCGTCGAGTTCCAGCTGGCGGGGGAGAGCACCCCGCGCACGGTGCGGCTGTCGGTGCCGGGCAGGCACATGGCGCTCAACGCGCTGGCCGCGCTGCTGGCCGCCAGGGCCACCGGCGCCGATGTCGACGAGATCGTGCAGGGCCTGGAGGGTTTCGGCGGCGTGCACCGCCGGTTCCAGTTCACCGGCAGGGAGAACGGCGTCCGCGTCTTCGACGACTACGCCCACCACCCCACCGAGGTGCGCGCCGTGCTCGAGGCCGCCGCCCAGCTCGTCGCCCAGGAGGCGCGCGACGGCGCCCGCACCCGGCGCGGCCAGGTGATCGTGGTGTTCCAGCCGCATCTGTACAGCCGCACCGCTACTTTCGCCACCGAGTTCGGCACCGCGCTGAGCCTGGCCGACGAGGTGGTCGTGCTCGATGTCTACGGCGCTCGCGAGGAGCCGCTGCCCGGTGTCAACGGCGCGCTGGTGGCCCAGTCCGTGACCAGTCCGGTGCACTACCAACCGGATATGTCGAAGGTGGGCAGGCAGGTCGCCGCGCTGGCTCAGCCCGGCGACGTGGTGATCACCATGGGCGCGGGCGATGTGACGATGCTCGGCAGCCAGATCCTCGACGGCCTGCGGGCCAGGCCCCAACAGGCCGGCCGGTGAGATTGCCGATGCCCGCCGCGCGCGGGTGGCACGGCTACCGGATCTGGACGGTGGTCGGTCTCCTCGTGATGACGGTGCTCGTCGTCCTCGCCTGGTTCACGCCCGTGCTGTCGGTGCGCACCGTGCGTGTCGACGGCGTGGCGGCGGTGTCGCAGGCGGAGGTCCGCGGGCGGCTCGAAATCCCGGACGGCCGTTCGATGTTGCGCATCGATACCACCGCGATCGCCCAGCGTGTCGCCGCGATCCCGACGGTGCGCTCGGTCCGGGTGCAGCGCAAATTCCCGTCCACCGTGCTGGTGACAGTGGTGGAACGAACACCGGTGCTGTACATCGAATCACCGGACGGCGCGCACCTGATCGACGCCGAGAGTGTCGAATTCGCGATCGAGCCCGCGTCACCGATCGGGGTGCCGAAGTTGATCACCGAGGGCTCTTTCACGGGGCCCGCGGCGGCCAAGTCCGCCGTCGATGTGCTGGTCACGCTGCCGCCGGCGCTGTTGGTGCAGGTGGGTGAGGTTGTCGCACGGTCGATTTCGGACGTCTCACTGAACCTTCGCGACGGTAGGAAGGTAGTGTGGGGCGGCACGGGCGACGGCGAGCGCAAAGCTGCCGTCGTGTTGCCGCTGCTGACCCGTGAGGGGACCGTGTTCGACGTGTCGAGTCCGAATCTGGTCACGGTAAAGTGAGCGACACTCTTTGTGGCACAAGATTCTGGCTCTCGTCTCGGCGCGCCTGCGCCGGGATCGCAGTGGCTGCGAATAGCGTTCCGCAGCAGTCGGATACTTGACATAACGCCAACCCTATGGTTGAGGTTGAGGGTTTAAGATCGAAGGAAGGCGAGAGCCCATGACGCCCCCGCACAACTACCTTGCGGTGATCAAGGTCGTCGGTATCGGCGGCGGCGGCGTGAACGCCGTCAACCGAATGATCGAACAGGGACTCAAGGGAGTCGAGTTCATCGCGGTCAATACCGACGCCCAAGCCCTGCTGATGAGCGATGCCGACGTCAAACTCGATGTCGGTCGCGAGCTGACCCGCGGCCTCGGCGCGGGCGCAGACCCGGAAGTCGGCCGCAAGGCCGCCGAAGACCACAAGGACGAGATCGAAGAGGTGCTCAAGGGCGCCGACATGGTCTTCGTCACCGCGGGTGAAGGCGGTGGCACCGGCACCGGTGGCGCCCCCGTCGTCGCCAGCATCGCCCGCAAGCTGGGCGCGCTGACCATAGGTGTCGTGACCCGGCCGTTCTCCTTCGAGGGCAAACGGCGTGGGAACCAGGCCGAGGTGGGGATCAACCTGCTTCGCGAGTCCTGCGACACCCTCATCGTCATCCCGAACGACCGGCTGCTGCAGCTCGGCGACGCGGCGGTGAGCCTGATGGACGCGTTCCGCTCGGCCGACGAGGTGCTCCTCAACGGTGTGCAGGGCATCACCGACCTGATCACGACCCCGGGTCTGATCAACGTCGACTTCGCCGACGTCAAGAGCGTCATGTCGGGCGCGGGCTCGGCGCTGATGGGCATCGGCTCGGCGCGCGGCGAGGGCCGCTCGGTGAAAGCGGCCGAGACGGCGATCAATTCGCCGCTGCTCGAGGCGTCGATGGACGGCGCGCACGGCGTGCTGCTCTCCATCGCCGGCGGCTCCGATCTCGGTCTGTTCGAGATCAACGAGGCGGCCTCGCTGGTGCAGGAGGCGGCCCACATCGAGGCCAACATCATCTTCGGTACCGTCATCGACGATTCGCTCGGCGACGAGGTGCGCGTCACCGTGATCGCGGCGGGCTTCGATGGTGGCGGACCGTCACGGCGGTCGTTCGACACCAACGTCAGCTCGGCGCGCAACGGGGCCAACCCGATCGGTTCCGGCCGGGCGGGCGAGGTCGGCCAGGCGCGCAACGAGGCGCCGGCGCGCGCCACCGAACCCGCCACCAGTGGGGTGTCCACCGGCCGCACCAGCGCGCCGAGCTACCGGGATACCGAGCGGTACCGGGAATCCGAGCGTCAGCGGGTCACCGAGCGGGCGATGAACCAGGTGAACAATCCCGATCAGCGTGACGACGGCGACGATGACGACGACATCGAAGTGCCGATCTTCATGCGTCGATAGGCAGACAACGAGAAGCGCCCGGACTCCGTGGAGTCCGGGCGCTTTCGTGTGTGTGGTCAGCTCTTGGCGCTGCCGAGGCAGTAGGTGATCTTCGGGTCGTTGACCACCAGCACCGAGTCGGCGTCCGCGCCGCACAGCTGCTCGTCGACCTGACCGTCGATCCGGGACACGACCTTGAAGCTGGCGTCGGCGGCGGTGCACGGCACGAACTTGTAGCCGGTCATCATGCCTTCGTGGTAGCAGCTGCCCTGCTTGAAGTTCGGTGCCAGACACAGGAACGCGATGGTGCCGCCGCTGCCGAAGGTCTCCTCGTAGGAGGTGTAGTCCTCGTGGCAGTCGACCTTCTTGTCGTGCACCTGCACGACCTGGTACACGGCGTTCTCGGCCGAGCAGGCCACCGGCTCGGTGTCGGAGTCGACGACCGACGCGGTGATCACGTTGATGCAGTCACCGACCTTCGAACGGGCGGTGTCGGACTTGCTCGCGTCCTGGGCCACCTCGGTGACCTTGTCCACGGCCGAGCAGCCCGCGGCACCGAGTGCCGTGACCGCGAGCAGTGCGAGCGCGAACCGCGAAACCATTCCCTTGCCGGTGAACATCATGCGAACCTTCTTTCTGAAGAACCTCACCGCGGACCCTTCGGCGGTGATCGGCCTCGCCCACCCAACCCCACGCCCGTGCCAGGAGCATCCGGGAAACCACGGCATTTGCCCGTCGGTGGCCCGGGTTAGGCTCAGTCCCGGTCGATCCGGGCGTGAGAGGTGGTGACGATGATCGAACGCGCCTTCGTCGGCCGCGCGCCCGAACTAGCCGCCATGACCGCGACCTTCGCCGAACCCGATGCCCCCTGGTTGCTGCTGGTGGCGGGACCAGCCGGAATCGGCAAGTCCCGCTTGGTCGCCCGCTTCGCCCACGCCGCCCCCTGCCGGGTGTTCTCGGTCACCGGTGCCGAGGACGCAGGCCCGCAACCGGGCTACCTCGCCGACGACCTCGTCGAACAACTCACCGATTCAGGTGTGGCCGGCGTCGATCTCGGGGAATCGGCGGTGTGGTTCGGCGTCGGTTCAGGCGGGCACCTGTCGCCGACAGACGATGTGGAGATCGGCGGGTCCGGCGCGGACGTGCTCGCCGACGGCGCCTTCGCCCGCCGGATGCGGCGGGCACTCGGTGCCGTCGAGACATTGCTCGTTGTCGACGACGCGCAGTGGGCTGATGCCGAATCGGTCCGGCTGCTGGCCTTTCTGATCCGGAACCGTCCCGCGGGCTTCCGGTTGCTTCTCGCATTCCGCGCCGGCGGCTGCCCGCCATCGATCACCCGGCTGCTGCGGATGCCGCACGTACGATCGGCGCATATCCAGGTGCCGCCGTTCGGCGAAGCCGATGTCGGCGGACTGCTGCCGGGGGAGGACCCGCGGCGTCGTGCCCGGCTGCTCAGCGCATCCCACGGCAATCCGCTCTACCTGTCGCTGCTGGCCGAGCTGCCCGACCAGGAACTGGACCGGACGCTGCGCGGCGAGAATCCGGATCCCGCGTCGAACGACTATGCGGCCCTTGACCGGACGATCCGCGCCGAACTGGCCCAGCTGCCCGACACCGAACGGTCGGTCGCGCAAGCCGTCGCGGTGTGCGGGGTGCCGCCCGACCTCGAACTGTTGTGCACAACAGTGGACCTCCCCGCGCCGACGGTGGCCGACGCGCTCGACAGGCTGGTGGCGCGCGGGGTGGTCTGCGCGAGCGACGGTGCGGTGACCTTCGTGCATCCGCTGATCCGCACGGCCGCCTATCGATCGGCCGGGCAGGGCTGGCTGGCGATGGCCCACCGCCGCGCCGCGCTGGCACTGCGCGTCCGCGACGCGCCGATGCCCGCGCGGGCGGGGCAGCTCGAGCACGCCCTGCTCGGCCACGACGAGGTCGCGGGCGCCGAACTACGGTCGGCCGCAGGCCAGGTTCTCGCCGACGCACCGGCGTCGGCCGCGCGCTGGCTCGCGCTCGCGCACCGGATCGCCCCGTCGGCCACCGATCCACTCGCTGACGCGGTGGCACTCGGCCGGGCGCTGTTGCTGGCGGGCGCGGCCGAGCGCGCGGCCGAAGCGCTCGACCCGGCCGCGGCGAAACCGGGCCCGCACCAGCTGGAAGCGCTGCTGCTCTCGGCGCGGTGCGCGCGCATGCTCGGCCGGGTCGATCAGGCCAGGACGCTGCTCGCCGTCGCCGCGACCCTGCCCCGCCGCCTCGGCGACGGTCCGGTCCAGCTGGAACTGGCCATCCTGGAATTGCAGGATCACCAGGACGCCGAGGGCCATGCCCGCCTCAACGCCCTGTTCGGATCCGCCGAGATCGAGGACCCCGCGGTCCGCGCCGCCGCGACGGCACTGCGCTGCCTCGGCTTCGTCTCCGACGGCCAGATCCGGACCGCGGCCGACCTCTACCCCCGGTGTCACCAGGCCTTCGAAAACCTGACCGATGCGGACTTCCGCGAGGTCGTGCACGCGATCCCGGCTCTGGGCTGGTGCGCGTACTTCCTCGACCACGATCGCGACGGCCTGGTCCACCTCGACCGCGCCATCCGGGTCAGCCACCGCTTCGGCCGCAGCTACGCCCTCGCTGAACTCCAGACCGTCCGCGCCTACTCCCTGGCCAAACTCGGCCGCCTCGACGCCGCGATCACCGCCGCCGACGACGCCACCGACGCCGCGACCACCTTCTACTACCCCGACCTGCTCGCCTTCGCGGGCGCGCTCAAACTCCGCACCCTCCAACTCACCGCCACCACCGACACGGCCACCACCCAGTGGCACACCGTCGCCGCCCTGCCCCGCCCCGCCATGCGCTGGTGGCGCCAGGTCGTCGACACCACCCTCACCGAAACCGCCCGCGCCCTCGGCCTCCCACCGCCGGCCGTCCAGGCGCCCGGTCTCCCGATCCCCGGCGCTCCGGACCCGAACATCCCGCCACTCGCCACCCGCCCCGGCCCACTGCACCCGACCCACCTGGCCCGAGCCGCCCACGCCGCCATCGCCGACGGCGACCTCGCGAAAGCCGCCGACCTGGTCACCCGGGCGGCAGCGGCGGCGAGATCCCAGACCGCCGATGCTCGCGAAACCGTGGAAACAGACGACCTTTCCACCGCGGCAGATCAGCCGCCCGAACACGCCGATCGCCGACCGACGCAAGGTTTCGCCGACTCCGACACCCGTCACGGAGGCCCGAGCAGCCCAATGCGCCGAGCGGCGGCCGGGATCGACGGCGGTTCCGGCACGCCGAATGCGGTCACCGGGCATCGCGACAGCGGTGTCGCGCAGGTCGGGTCAGCTGATGCCGGCGGTGCCGTCGTCGCCCCAGGCGCGGGAACCACGCGGGATCGGTCGACGGCCGACTCGGCGCGGTCCGGTGTCCTCGACGCTGACAGCCCGGCCCGCGCACGGCACACTGCCGATGTGGGTATGAACAGCCTCGCCCGCGCGCCGCACACGGTAGACGAGGGTCTGGCCAGCCAGGTCGGTGCGGCCGCGCTGGCCAGGGCCGACTATGCCGCCGCCGTCGGTGATTTCGGCACCGCGGCGGCATCCGCGGAGGAGGCGATCGCCGCGTTCACCCGTGCTGACATGGTGGTCAATCGCGCGCAAGCCGAACTTCTCGCGGGCATCGTCGCGGGCCGCCGCGGCGACTTCGGCCAGGCGACCTGCCGGTTCGCCGCGGCACGTGCCGTTTTCGCCGCCGCGGGCGCACAGCGCCTGCTGGCCGAGACGACGACAGCGCAGCGCACCCTGGCAGGCAGCCAGCCGGTCGCCACGACCATCCTGACCCGGCGTGAACGGGAGGTCGCCGAACTGGCCGCCCAGGGCCACACGAACAAGGACATCGCCGCCCACCTCTACCTGAGCCCCCGCACCGTCGAAGACCACCTCGGCCGCGTCCTGCGCAAGCTCGGCCTGACCAGCCGCGCGGCCATCGCCCGCAAGCTCGACGAACTGGGCGCCGCCGATGCCCGACCCGGCAGATCGGACTCGCCGAGCCCCGCCCCTGCTGCACCGACCGTGGTCTGACAGCTAACTGCCAAGGTCCCCGCATCCGCGCCCACCTCCACGCACCGAGGTTGACCGACGTCACCCACACGCGGGCGACCCACACCGCCCCGACCGCACTACGCTCGAAGTCATGACTTCCGCACCGCCCACCGTGACCGTCCGCCGGGTGACCACCACCCGCGCCGGTGGCTTCTCCGCCGCCCCGTACGACTCGTTCAACCTGGGCGATCACGTCGGCGATGACCCGGAAGCCGTGCGCCGCAACCGGATTCGTTTGGCCGAGGGGATCGGGCTCACCCCGGACCGGCTGGTGTGGATGGAGCAGGTGCACGGACGCGCTGTCGAGATCGTGGACGGACCGCGCGCCGAACCGGTGCCGGTGACCGACGCGCTGGTCACGACCGTGCCGAATCTCGCCCTGGTGGTCCTCACCGCCGACTGTGTGCCGATCCTGCTCTCCGACGACGAGGCGGGCGTCATCGCCGCGGTCCACGCGGGCCGCATCGGCGCCAGAATCGGCATCGTGCCGCGGGTGCTCGAGGCGATGGTCTCGGTCGGCGCGCGCGTCGACCGGATCGGCGCCTTCCTCGGCCCCGCCGCGTCGGGCCGCCAGTACGAGGTCCCCGCCGCGATGCGGGCCGATGTCGAGGCGCACCTGCCCGGCAGCGCCACGACGACGGTCCGCAAAACCCCCGGCCTCGACCTGCGCGCGGGCATCAGCAGACAGCTCACCGAGGCGGGCGTCGGCGGAATCGCGCTCGACCCGCGCTGCACCATCGAGGACAAGACCCTGTTCAGCCATCGCCGCGGCGCCCCGACCGGCCGCATCGCCGGCGTGATCTGGATGGACACCCCCGCATGAGCGGTCAGCGCCGGCGCGTGACCACGCAGGATGGTGCGGCATGACCTCGACCGCCGACCAGGACACCGCCCGCACCGCGGAATTGTCGGCCAGACTCGACGGCCTGCTCGCGCGCATCGACGCCGCCGTGGGAGCCTCGGGCCGCCCGGCGGGTTCGGTCCGCCTGCTCCCGGTGACGAAGTTCTTCCCGGCCGCCGACGTCGACATCCTCTACCGCCTCGGCAGGCGCGAGTTCGGCGAGTCGCGTGAGCAGGAGGCCTCGGCCAAGGTCGACCAGCTGGCCTACGACGACATCGAGTGGCACATGATCGGCCGTTTACAACGGAACAAGGCGCGCGCGGTGGCGCGCTGGGCGCACACCGTGCACTCGGTCGATAGCGAACGCTTGGCAAACGCGCTGGACCGGGCCGCGCAGGACGCACTCGCAGCCGGCGAGCGTACCGCGCCCCTGCGTGTCCTGCTGCAGGTGAGTCTGGACGACGACCCCGGACGCGGGGGTGTCGCACCGGCCGATCTGCCCGCCCTGGCCGACCTCGTGGCAAAGGCGCCCGGCCTGGATCTGGCCGGTCTGATGGCGATTCCGCCCCTTGACGCCGCGACTGATGCGTCCTTTGCGAATCTTGCGACTTTGCACACTTCGCTGCTGGCGCAACACGCCGAGGCCACCGAACTTTCTGCAGGTATGTCGGGTGATTTGGAAGTTGCGGTCGAACACGGTTCGACCTGTGTGCGTGTCGGTACCGCCCTGATGGGCGCGCGACCGATAACCTCGGCGTAGCAAAGAAACCTCATCAGTCACATTCGACACATACGATTGGGCCGACGAGGCGCTGAGCAAGAACTTCAACACCCGGCCGCCACCGGGGCCGAAGGAAGGTCGTCCAGATGAGCACGCTGCACAAGTTCAAGGCGTACTTCGGCATGGTTCCGCTCGACGAGTACGAGGACGATTACGTCGACGATCACGCCCCTCGTGGCGCCGAGGAGCGCGCGGGCCGTACCCGCCCGCGCAGCTACGACCGCTACGCCGAAGACCGTTACGGCTCCGACCGTTTCGAGGACGAGGCCGACGACTACCCACAGCCGGCTTACAAGTCGGCCTACCAGGCGCGTCGCGACGATTACGTCGCCGACACCTACGCCGACGATCGTTACGAGGCGCCGCGGCGCCCGACCAGGATCGAGACCGCTCCGTCATCGGGTCGCTCGTTCCGGGCGGGCGGTGTCGCGCCCGGCATGCGCGGTTCCACCCGTGGAGCGCTCGCGGTCGATCCCGACGCCGAGGAGCGCAGGCTCGAGGAGCGCTTGCGCCCCGAGCCCGCGGCAGCGCGGCGGCCCGGGATCTTCGAGGACGGAGGTCCCTTGTCCAAGATCACCACGCTGCGTCCACGGGACTACAGCGAGGCCAGGATCATCGGTGAGCGTTTCCGTGAGGGCAACCCGGTCATCATGGACCTGGTCGACCTGAGCAATGCCGATGCCAAACGGCTGGTCGATTTCGCGGCCGGGCTCGCGTTCGCGCTGCGCGGTTCGTTCGACAAGGTGGCGACCAAGGTGTTCCTGCTCTCACCTGCCGATGTCGACGTATCGGCGGAAGAGCGCCGCCGGATCGCCGAAAACGGCTTCTACAACCAGAAATAGACGCCACATCCGCACCATCGTGATGGCCGCCCGCGCACCGCGCGGCGCGGCCATTTTGCAAGCCGCCGATTTTGCGGCAGAGTGAAGCCGTGGCCCTGTTCGCGGTTCTGTACCTGGTGCTTTTCATCTTCTGGCTGTTGCTGATCAGCCGGGTGATTGTCGAGTTCATTCGCAGTTTCGCGCGCGATTGGCGCCCTACCGGTGTGGTGGTGATCCTGCTGGAGATCATCTTCACGGTGACCGACCCGCCGGTGAAACTCCTGAGACGGTTGATACCTCCCGTGAACCTCGGGGGTATTCGGCTCGATCTGTCGATAATGGTCCTGCTCTTCGTGGTGTTCATCCTGATGTCCATCGTGGGTAGGCTCGGGCAGCCCGTGACCTCCGTGTGACATACTGAATCGAGAAGACCGCTTGCTAGTTCTCCAAAAGACGCGTGAAGGGATCCTTCGATGCCGCTGACTCCCGCCGATGTGCATAACGTCGCGTTCAGCAAACCGCCGATCGGTAAGCGCGGCTACAACGAGGACGAGGTCGATGCCTTCCTGGATCTCGTCGAGCAGGAGCTCTCGCGCCTGATCGAGGAGAACGCCGACCTGCGTCAGCGGGTCGCCGAGCTCGACACCGAGCTGGCCGACGCCAAGAAGAACCGCGCAGCCGCTCCGGTCAACGCCGTGAAGGCGCCCGTTCAACAGGCACCGCCGCCGGCACCTGAACCTATCGCGCCGCCGGTGCCCGCCGCGCCGCCCGCGCCGATGCCGGTCGCCGCGCCGGTCCGGGACAACTCCGGCCCCGACGCGAACATGCAGGCCGCGAAGGTGCTCACCCTGGCGCAGGAGATGGCCGACCGGCTCACCACCGACGCCAAGACCGAGGCCGAGGGACTGCTCTCGAACGCGCGGGCAAATTCCGAGCGACTGGTCGGCGACGCCCGCACCCGCTCGGAAGCGATGATCGCCGACGCGCGCCAGAAGTCCGACGCGATGCTGACCGACGCGCAGAACCGCTCCGACACCCAGATCCGCCAGGCCAAGGACAAGGCCGAGGCGCTCACCGCCGACGCCGAGCGTCAGCACGCCGAGATCATGGCCACCATCACCCAGCAGCGCACGGTGCTGGAAAGCCGCATCGAGCAGCTGAAGACCTTCGAGCGCGAGTACCGCGTGCGGCTGAAGTCGTACCTGGAGTCGCAGCTGGAAGAGCTGGAGAACCGCGGGTCGGCCGTTCCGGTCGACGGTGGCGAGTTCGCCGGCGAAACCAACGGTTCGGCCAACAGTCTGGCTCCCGCCTCCTTCGCCAAGGGCGGCAAGTAAACTGAACCCGGATCGCGCGGCCAGCCGCGCGATCCCGGAACGCCCACCTTTAATCGGGCTG